>NZ_LZKK01000184.1 GCF_001672815.1 Mycobacterium sp. E796
GCAGATGCAGGACTGGCAGGCCCCCGCCGCGGGTGTCGAATCGCCGGGCGGGCGGCGCGCCCGTCATTTCGGCGCCGTGGGGGTACCACCCGCTTGCGGGGGAAAGTTGCGCACGCCGTAGTCGCGATATTCCGCCGAGTGGCGCGACCGCGCCCGCCGGCTGGTCTCGCCATAGGGCGGTGCCTGCGGGTGCTCGAAGGGGGAGCCATCCAGGGTTTCCTCGGCGCCGTAATGACGGGCGCGCCGCCCGCCCGGCGCCGCCACCACCACCGCAGATGGCCCCTCCGCCACACGCCGAGGCCCCGCCGCGGCATCGCGGCACCGACCCTCTGGCGCGGGGCTCGGATGGTGCGGACGACAGCACGCCCAGCGGGGGCCAGTCCGTGGCCGAACTGCTGGCGCGGCTGCAGGTCGAGCCCTCCGGCGGCGGTCGCCGCCGTCGCCGCGACGGCTGAGCTGGGAGCTTCCTCACATTGGGCCGCGACTGAGAATCGACTAAAGTCTTAGTGACCGTCCGGTACCCGCGCATGGGACTGGAACGAACCAAGAAAGCTATGAGGTCGTCTGCAATGGAGCAGTTCGACGGACTGCGCCCGGCCCGGCTCAAGGTGGGCATCATCTCCGCCGGGCGCGTGGGCTCCGCGCTCGGTGTCGCGCTGGAGCGTGCCGACCACGTCGTTGTGGCGTGCAGCGCGGTCTCGCACGCATCGCGCCAGCGGGCACAACACCGGTTGCCCGATACGCCGGTGGCATCGCCGCCGGACGTGGCCGCCAACGCCGAGCTGCTGCTGTTGGCGGTTCCCGATAGTGAACTCGCCGGCCTGGTGTCCGGGCTGGCGGCGACCGCGGCCGTGCGCCCCGGCACGATCGTCGCGCACACCTCCGGCGCCAACGGAGTCGGGATCCTGGCGCCGCTGAGCCACGACGGCTGCATCCCGTTGGCCATTCACCCCGCGATGACGTTCACCGGCTCCGACGAGGACATCAGCCGGCTGCCCGACACCTGCTTCGGGATCACCGCGGCCGACGAGGTCGGGTACGCAATCGCGCAGTCGCTGGTGCTCGAGATGGGCGGGGAGCCGTTCTGCGTCCCCGAGCAAGCCAGGGTGCTCTATCACGCCGCGCTGGCGCACGCGGGCAACCACATCGTGACGGTGCTCGCCGACGCGATCGAGGCGTTGCGGGCCGCGCTGCGCGGCAGCGAACTGCTCGGCCAACAGAGCGTCGACGACCAGCCGGGTGGCCTCGCCGAACGCATCGTCGGACCGCTGGCCCGGGCGGCGCTGGAGAACACCCTGCGGCGCGGGCAGGGCGCCCTCACCGGGCCGGTCGCCCGCGGTGACGCCGCCGCCGTCGCCGAGCACCTGGCCGCGCTGGCCGACGTCGACCCGGACCTGGCCCAGGCGTACCGCGTCATTGCGCTGCGGACCGCCCAGCGCGCGCACGCACCCGCCGACGTCCTCGAGGTCCTGGCGCGATGACGCCCACCTTCAAGCCCGGCGAACTCAATGTCTACTCGGCGCCGCGCGACGTTGCCGACGTCAGCCGAGCGCTGCGTCACACCGGCCGGCGCGTGATGCTGGTGCCCACCATGGGCGCCCTGCACGACGGCCACCTCGCCCTGGTGCGGGCCGCCAAGCGGGTCCCCGGCTCGGTGGTCGTGGTCTCGATCTTCGTCAACCCGCTGCAGTTCGGGGCCGGGGAAGACCTCGACGCCTACCCCCGGACCCTCGACGAGGACGTGGCGTTGCTGCGCGGCGAGGACGTCGAGATCGTGTTCGCGCCCACCGCGGCGGCGATGTACCCCGACGGCCTGCGCACCACCGTGCACCCCGGCCCGCTGGCCGCCGAACTCGAGGGCGGCGCGCGGCCGACCCATTTCGCCGGCGTGCTGACCGTGGTGTGCAAGCTGCTGCAGATCGTGCACCCGGACCGGATTTTCTTCGGCGAGAAGGATTACCAGCAGCTGGTCCTGATCCGCCAGATGGTGACCGACCTCAACATCGACGTGGCGGTGGTCGGCGTGCCCACGGTGCGCGAATACGACGGCCTGGCGATGTCGTCGCGCAACCGCTACCTGGACCCCGAGCAACGCGAGCTGGCCGGCACCCTTTCGGCGGCGCTGACGGCGGCGGCGCACGCCGCGCCCGCGGGTGCGCAGGCCGCGCTGGCCGCCGCTAACGCCGTGCTGGACGCCGTGCCGGCGATCAGCGTCGACTACCTGGAATTGCGCGACGCGAACCTGGGCCCGCTGCGGCCCGGCGCGCCCGGCCGGCTGCTGATCGCGGCCCGCCTGGGCACCACCCGACTGCTGGACAACATCGCCATCGAAATAGGAGCAACACCGCCGGCACCCTCGGGGCCGGACGCTTATCGGGACACCCTCGAATCACATTGGAGGAATTGATGTTACGGACCATGCTGAAGTCGAAGATTCACCGCGCCACGGTGACGCAGGCCGACCTGCACTACGTCGGCTCGGTGACCATCGACGCCGACCTGATGGACGCCGCGGACCTGCTCGAGGGCGAGCAGGTGACCATCGTGGACATCGACAACGGCGCCCGCCTGGTCACCTACGCGATCGCCGGCGAACGTGGCAGCGGCGTGATCGGAATCAACGGCGCCGCAGCGCATTTGGTGCACCCGGGCGACCTGGTGATCCTGATCGCCTACGGGACGATGGAAGACGCGGAGGCGCGCGCCTACCGGCCGCGGATCGTGTTCGTCGACGCCGACAACAAGCCGATCGACCTCGGCGACGACCCGGCCTTCGTGCCCGCTGATGCGGCGGAGCTGCTCGACCCCCGGATAGTCGCGAGTTAGCCGTGCTGCTGGCCATCGACGTCCGCAACACGCACACCGTCGTCGGACTGCTGTCGGGATCCAAGGAACATGCAAAGGTCGTGCAGCAGTGGCGGATTCGGACCGAGTCCGAGGTCACCGCGGACGAGCTCGCGCTGACCATCGACGGCCTGATCGGTGACGATTCCGAGCGCCTCACCGGCGCCGCTGCGCTGTCGACCGTACCGTCGGTGCTGCACGAGGTGCGGGTCATGCTCGACCAGTATTGGCCGTCGGTGCCCAGCGTGCTCATCGAGCCGGGGGTGCGCACCGGGATCCCGCTGCTGGTCGACAATCCGAAAGAGGTGGGCGCGGACCGGATCGTCAACTGCCTGGCCGCATTTCACAAGTACCGCAAGGCGGCCATCGTCGTCGATTTCGGGTCGTCGATCTGTGTGGACGTGGTGTCGGCCAAGGGCGAGTTTCTCGGCGGCGCCATCGCCCCGGGGGTGCAGGTTTCGTCCGATGCCGCCGCCGCCCGCTCAGCGGCGCTGCGCCGCGTCGAGCTGACCCGGCCCCGATCGGTGGTGGGCAAGAATACCGTCGAATGCATGCAGGCCGGTGCCGTTTTCGGCTTCGCCGGTCTGGTCGACGGTTTGGTCCGGCGCATCCGCGAGGACGTGGACGGCTTCGCCGGCGATGACGTGGCCGTCGTGGCGACCGGCCACACCGCGCCGCTGCTGCTGCCCGAACTGCATACCGTGAACCACTACGACCAGCACCTGACGTTGCAGGGCCTGCAGCTGGTCTTCGAACGCAACCGCGACGCCGAGCGCGGCCGGCTGAAGACGGCGCGCTAAGTCGCCTTCCCGGCGGTCAGTGTGAATCCACGGCGTTGGGTGTGAAACGTCGCAGCGATTGCGGCGAATTTCTCGCCCAGGTGCAACACGCAAAGCCCTGAATGCACACGCAGTGCCTGCTGATGCCTGCTGATGCCTTCTGAGGCCCGCTGGAGCGTCCTTTAAGCTGGCACGTCGTGAGTGACGCCGCCCCCGACCTTCCCGAGCAGTTCCGGATCCGCCGGGACAAGCGCGCTCGGCTGCTGGCCGAGGGATCCGACCCGTACCCCGTTGCGATCGAGCGCACCCACACCCTGGCCGAGGTCCGCGCCGCCCACCCCGACCTGCCCACCGACACCGCCACCGACGACATCGTCGGCGTCGCGGGCCGGGTCATCTTCGCGCGCAACTCGGGAAAACTGTGCTTTGCGACACTGCAGGACGGCGACGGCACCACGCTGCAGGTGATGGTCAGCCTCGACAAGATCGGCCGGGAGTCGCTCGACGCGTGGAAGGCCGACGTCGACCTCGGCGACATCGTCTACGTGCACGGCAACGTGATCAGCTCACGGCGCGGCGAATTGTCCGTGCTGGCCGACTCGTGGCGGATGGCGGCCAAGTCGCTGCGGCCGCTACCCGTCGCGCACAAGGAGATGAGCGAGGAGTCGCGAGTACGGCAGCGCTACGTCGACCTAATCGTCCGCCCCCAGGCCCGCACGGTGGCCCGGCAGCGAATCGCCGTGATCCGGGCGATCCGCAATGCGCTGGAACGGCGCGGCTTTCTCGAAGTCGAAACCCCTATCTTGCAGACGCTGGCCGGCGGCGCCGCTGCCCGGCCGTTCATCACGCATTCCAATGCGCTCGACATCGATCTCTACCTGCGGATCGCGCCGGAACTGTTCCTCAAGCGCTGCATCGTCGGCGGTTTCGACAAGGTCTTTGAGCTAAATCGGGTGTTCCGAAACGAAGGGGCCGATTCGACGCATTCTCCGGAATTTTCCATGCTGGAGACATACCAAACGTACGGAACCTACGACGATTCGGCGATCGTCACGCGTGAGCTTATTCAAGAGGTCGCCGACGAGGCGATCGGAACCCGACAACTGCCGTTCCCGGACGGCAGCGTGTACGACATCGACGGAGAATGGGCGACTATACAAATGTACCCGTCGCTGTCGGCGGCACTCGGTGAGGAGATCACGCCCGAGACGACGGTCGAGCGGCTGTGGGCGATCGCCGATCGGCTTGGTGTGGAGATCCCCGCCGACCGGGGCTACGGGCACGGCAAACTCGTCGAGGAGCTGTGGGAGCACACGGTGGGCAATTCCCTGACCGCGCCCACCTTCGTCAAGGATTTCCCAGTGGAGACAACACCTTTGACGCGACAGCACCGCAGCATTCCGGGCGTGACCGAGAAGTGGGACCTCTATCTTCGCGGGATCGAACTGGCCACCGGGTATTCCGAGTTGAACGATCCCGTCGTGCAACGGGAGCGGTTCGCCGCGCAGGCGCGGGCCGCTGCCGCCGGCGACGACGAGGCGATGGCGCTGGACGAAGATTTTCTCGCCGCGCTCGAGTATGGGATGCCGCCGTGCACGGGAACTGGAATGGGTATCGATCGGTTGTTGATGTCTTTGACCGGCCTGTCAATTCGAGAGACAGTTTTGTTCCCGATTGTTCGACCGCACTCCTGAGTTACCCGTTGCGTCCGGATTGAGTATCCTGGGTTGTTATGGCAGATTGGTGACTTGGGGAGTGAATCCAAACTGCTCAGCAACTGCTCAGGACGAAACGCGAGGGTAAGCTAATGGCGAAAAAAGTGACCGTCACCTTGGTCGATGATTTCGACGGTGCGGGCGCGGCCGACGAAACGGTTGAATTCGGGCTTGACGGGGTGACCTACGAGATTGACCTTTCGTCCAAGAATGCTGCGAAACTGCGCAACGATTTGAAGCAATGGGTCGCGGCGGGCCGCCGCGTCGGCGGTCGCCGGCGTGGGCGTTCCGGCTCGGGCCGTGGCCGCGGCGCCATCGACCGCGAGCAAAGCGCCGCGATCCGCGAATGGGCCCGCCGCAACGGGCACAACGTGTCGACGCGCGGCCGCATCCCCGCGGACGTCATCGACGCGTTCCACGCGGCGACCTAAGCGAAGCGCTTACCGGCGCCCGGGTCCGCAAGGCCCGGGCGCCGGTTGTTTTCGATTTCGCTGGCGGCGGAACGCCCGCCGGCCCGCGCGGGAAACGCTTTGGTGCTTTTCCTCGTTTACCTGGTACGGCTGCGTGCCCACGGGGGTATGCGGTCGGGACGGCCAGCAACCGCAACGTTAGGAACCCCGGCGGGCCGACCATTACAGTGGAGAGCAGGTACGCGGTTCCGGCCCCCAGGGGCCGGCAATTGGCCATCAAGAGGTCTGTACCGATGGTTAGGGAGAGCAGGTAAGCACCGATGTTCGAAAGATTTACCGACCGTGCCCGCAGGGTCGTCGTCCTGGCGCAAGAAGAGGCCCGGATGCTCAACCACAACTACATCGGCACCGAGCACATCCTGCTGGGTTTGATTCACGAGGGCGAGGGCGTCGCGGCGAAGTCGCTGGAGTCCCTGGGCATCTCGCTCGAGGGCGTTCGCAGCCAGGTCGAGGAGATCATCGGCCAGGGCCAGCAGGCGCCGTCGGGGCACATCCCGTTCACCCCGCGCGCCAAGAAGGTTCTCGAGCTGAGCCTGCGCGAGGCGCTGCAGCTGGGCCACAACTACATCGGCACCGAGCACATTCTGCTCGGCCTGATCCGCGAGGGTGAGGGCGTAGCCGCCCAGGTGTTGGTCAAGCTGGGCGCGGAGCTGACGCGGGTGCGCCAGCAGGTGATCCAGCTGTTGAGCGGTTACCAGGGCAAGGAAGCCGCGGAAGCCGGAACCGGCGGCCGCGGCGGCGAGTCCGGCAGCCCGTCGACGTCGCTGGTGCTCGACCAGTTCGGCCGAAACCTGACGGCCGCCGCGATGGAAGGCAAGCTGGACCCGGTCATCGGCCGCGAGAAGGAAATCGAGCGGGTGATGCAGGTGCTGAGCCGGCGCACCAAGAACAACCCGGTGCTGATCGGCGAGCCCGGCGTCGGCAAGACCGCCGTCGTCGAGGGCCTGGCGCAGGCCATCGTGCACGGTCAGGTTCCGGAGACGCTGAAGGACAAGCAGCTCTACACGCTGGACCTGGGTTCGCTGGTGGCGGGCAGCCGCTACCGCGGTGACTTCGAGGAACGCCTCAAGAAGGTGCTCAAGGAGATCAACACCCGCGGCGACATCATCCTGTTCATCGACGAGTTGCACACGCTGGTGGGCGCCGGTGCCGCCGAGGGCGCGATCGACGCGGCGAGCATCCTCAAGCCCAAGCTGGCCCGCGGCGAGCTTCAGACGATCGGCGCCACCACGCTCGACGAGTACCGCAAGTACATCGAGAAGGACGCCGCCCTGGAGCGCCGCTTCCAGCCCGTGCAGGTGGGGGAGCCGACGGTGGAGCACACCATCGAGATCCTCAAGGGCCTGCGCGACCGCTACGAGGCGCACCACCGGGTGTCGATCAGCGACAGCGCGATCGTGGCCGCCGCCACGCTGGCCGACCGCTACATCAACGACCGGTTCCTGCCGGACAAGGCGATCGACCTGATCGACGAGGCGGGCGCGCGGATGCGGATCCGCCGGATGACCGCGCCGCCAGACCTGCGCGAGTTCGACGAGAAGATCGCCGAGGCGCGCCGCGAGAAGGAATCGGCGATCGACGCCCAGGACTTCGAGAAGGCGGCCAGCCTGCGCGATCGCGAGAAGCAACTGGTGGCCCAGCGCGCCGAGCGCGAAAAGCAGTGGCGCTCGGGCGATCTCGACGTGGTGGCCGAGGTCGACGACGAGCAGATCGCCGAGGTGCTGGGCAACTGGACCGGCATCCCGGTGTTCAAGCTCACCGAGGCCGAGACCACGCGACTGCTGCGCATGGAGGACGAGCTGCACAAGCGGATCATCGGCCAGGAGGACGCCGTCAAGGCCGTCTCCAAGGCGATCCGCCGCACCCGCGCCGGGCTGAAGGACCCCAAGCGCCCGTCGGGTTCGTTCATCTTCGCCGGCCCGTCCGGTGTCGGTAAGACCGAGCTGTCCAAGGCGCTGGCGAACTTCCTGTTCGGCGACGACGACGCGCTCATCCAGATCGACATGGGCGAGTTCCACGACCGGTTCACCGCGTCGCGGTTGTTCGGCGCCCCGCCGGGATACGTCGGCTACGAGGAGGGCGGCCAGCTCACCGAGAAGGTGCGGCGCAAGCCGTTCTCGGTCGTGCTGTTCGACGAGATCGAGAAGGCCCACCAGGAGATCTACAACAGCCTGTTGCAGGTCCTCGAGGACGGCCGGTTGACCGACGGTCAGGGCCGCACGGTGGACTTCAAGAACACGGTGCTGATCTTCACGTCCAACCTGGGCACGTCCGACATCTCGAAGCCGGTCGGCCTGGGCTTCACGCAGGGTGGCGGTGAGAACAACTACGAGCGGATGAAGCAGAAGGTCAACGACGAGCTGAAGAAGCACTTCCGCCCGGAGTTCCTCAACCGCATCGACGACATCATCGTCTTCCACCAGCTGACCAAGGACGAGATCATCCGGATGGTCGACCTCATGATCGGCCGGGTCGCGGGCCAGCTCAAGAGCAAGGACATGGCCCTCGAGCTCACCGACAAGGCCAAGTCGCTGCTGGCCAAGCGTGGCTTCGACCCGGTGCTGGGCGCGCGTCCGTTGCGGCGCACCATCCAGCGTGAGATCGAGGACCAGCTCTCGGAGAAGATTCTCTTCGAGGAGGTCGGACCCGGACAGATCGTCACCGTCGACGTCGACAACTGGGACGGCGAAGGTGCCGGCGAGGAGGCGGTGTTCACGTTCACCGGGACCCGCAAGCCGCCGGCCGAGCCGGATCTGGCCAAGGCCGGGGCGCACGCGGCTCCCGAAACGCAGTAGCCAGTACCGAAAACGGGCGGTTAGTCTCTGACGGGACTACCGCCCGTTTTTGTTTGCTCAAGAGAAGGACGCGCCGTGCTGATCGTGACAACCAATGACCTTCCGGGCTGGGAGATCCAGCGGGTGTGCGGCGAGGTGTTCGGACTGACCGTCCGCTCGCGAAATGCGTTCTCCCAGATGGGCGCCGGCTTCAAGGCGATGTTCGGTGGCGAGCTGCAGGGGATGACCAAGAACCTCTCAGACAGCCGCAACGAGGCGATGGGACGGCTGATCGCCGAGGCGCGCAACCGCGGCGGCAACGCTATCGTCGCGATGCGCTTCGACACCACCGAAATCGGCGACGTGTGGACCGAGATCTGCGCCTACGGCACGGCGGTCCAGGCGGTCCCGGTCACCGAGGGGGCCAAGTACACCGCCGGCCAGCTCGGCTACGGCGCCGCGGCTCCCCAGCATTGACGCCCGGTCTACACTGACACCTGTCCTGACGGGACACGGAATCTGGTGAAATTCCAGAACGGTCGCGCCACTGTCGAAAGTCAGACCCGTAGCCCGTCATCCGCAGCGGGGACGCGCAATCCCCGGAAGGAGAACCCGTGGCAAATCTCGAGAAAGCCGGTGCCCGTACTCGGGCGATCGATCTGTCGGCGGCAAGTGCCGCGCTCTGGTTGGCGGCGACCGCCTTCCTGGCGCTCCTGGCGCTGTACTTCGTCGGGCTCGATCAGGGCGCGGTGTCGCTGTTCGGCAGCGACTCCCATGTGCACGAGTTCGTCCACGACGCGCGCCATCTGCTCGGCTTCCCCTGCCACTAAACCGGGAAAGACCCGGCGGCGTGGAGAAGCGGCTGATTGGAGGCGGTCTCGTGGCGGGGGCCGTCGGCGCGGTGCTGGCCTTCCTGTTCGCCCGCGTGTGCGCCGAACCGGTCATCGCCCGCGCGATCGCTTTTGAGGACGGGCGAAGCGACGCCCTGGACGCTCATGGCGTGCACGAGCACGGCGCCGAGTTGTTCACCCGAGGTGTGCAGGCCAACGCCGGATTGGGTTTCGGCATATTGATTTTCGGCCTCGCGATGGGGGCGTTGTTCGCCGTGGCGTTTTGCGTCGTCTCCGTGCGCGCGAGAAACATTGGGCCGCGGCCGCTTTCGGCTCTCCTGGCGGCGGGCGCCTTTGGAGCGGTATACCTCGTGCCGTTCCTGAAGTACCCCCCGAATCCGCCAGCGGTAGGTCAGGCGGACACGATCGGGGCCCGCACCGGCTGGTATCTGGTGATGGTGGCGGCCTCGGTGGCCCTGACGATCGTCGCGGTGTGGCTGGCCCGGCAGCTCGCCGCCCGGCTCGGCGCGTGGAACGCGGGCCTGGTCGCGGCGCTGGCCTATGTGCTGGCGATCGCGATGCTGGCGGCGCTGCTTCCTGTCGTCGACGAGACGCCGGCGCCGTTGCGCGACGCCTCGGGCGCGATCATCTATCCCGGCTTCCCGGCCGACGTGCTGTACGAATTCAGACTGCTTTCGGTGGGGGCGCAGCTGGTGATGTGGGTTTCCATCGGCGTGGTCTTCGCGACGGTGGCGGGCCGGCTGCTGGGGGAGCGCGCGGGCAGCGGACGGGAACCGAGCGTCGCGACATGACCGATGTCGTCCGCCTGACCCTGGTGTCGCACGCGATGACCGACGCCATGGCCGACGGGCGCTTCCCCGCGGACGAGCCCCTCAACGGCCTCGGCCTTCGGCAGGCGAAAAAGGCTGGGCGCCTTGAGGTCGATGGGACCACGCGCCAACTCACGGGTCCCGAGCGGCGCGCCCGCCAAACCGCCCAGCTGCTGGGCCTGCACGCCACGGTCGAGCCGCGGCTGGCCGACCTCGATTGCGGCGGGTGGTGCGGGCAGACCCTGCGGGCCGTCGGCCCCGCCGATCTCGAGACGTGGCTGACCGATCCGGCGGGGGCGCCGCATGGCGGCGAGTCGATCGTCGCCCTGACGGACCGGGTGGCCGGCTGGCTGGAGTCCCTGACCGGCGACGCGTCGCCCACGGTGGCGGTGACGCACCCCGCGGTGATCCGCGCCGCCATCCTGCGCGGCCTGGATGCGCCGCCGAAGTCGTTCTGGCGCATCGATATTGCGCCGGTCAGTCGCACAGTGCTGCATTTCCGAAGCGGCCGCTGGACGCTGCGTTTGTGAGTTCCTGGCGGCTCTCCAGGTCATGCGGCTTGCCTAGAATTTGATAGCGCGGGCGCTATCGAATTCGTGAGTCACTATCCCTAGCGTCATCCGGCGGCCGACGCCGGTCTGATCTCTACACTCGGCGGCTCGCGCAGCCACGCCGTGGAGACCGTCGACCACTCCCCGACGCCGACATGGGAGCCGAACCGAGTCGTCGAGATCTTGGGATGGGCCAGCAGCAGTCCCGCCGCTGACAGGTGTACGGCATCCCAGCACTCCGCGATCGCCGGCCAGTCCGGGTACTTGCAGCCGCCCGCCGTGACGGTGTTCGCGTCGATCAACTCGGCCCAATCACGGGCCGAGTCGACCCGCGCCACGCGAACCCGGGCGACGTCGAAATGCACCTCCCAGCGCGGCGCTTCGCGTCTCAGGTTCTCGCCGCAGAGGGTCCACGAGTCCTCGTCCTCCGTGATCGGCGTCGAGGTCCAGAACGCGCCGGCCGGCAACGCACTCAACGGGTCCCGATTGCCGATGCGGGGTGCGCGCACTTCGCCGATCGCTCCCTGATGGATCTGCGGCGAGCCGAATGTCGCCAGCCCGGTTAAGGCCGCAAGGCCGGCGATGTCGTGGCTGCGCAGCTCCGGATCGTTAACGTCGAGGTTCGCCACCTCTCGATAGCGATCGGAGTACAGATAACCGCTGACGGCCGAGGTCGCCGCCCGGATCAGCCTCTCGGGTACGGCGAGGCCACCGAAGGAGCGCATGTCATCGACGAACAGCCGCCCCGGAAAGGTATCCAGCAGCGACTCGCGAACAGTCACCCGGCTACTTGGGCCCGATCAGCGCGAATGCCTGCCTGGCGACCTGCAGCATCCAGCCCGTCACCCGGGGGCCGTGATCGCGGGGCCAGTTGAGCTGAAAGCTGACCACCCACGGCTGCTGGTTCTTGTCGACGGCGTACCAGCTGAACGTCAGATCACCGGGCAGCCCACCGGCTTTCGCGCCGATATACGGCCAGATGTTGCGGTCCAACTGGATGCCGGCCACCGCGGAAAGGATCTGCCTGACCGGTGCGGCCGGCCCGACCGCGTCGGCTTGCAGCGCCACGTGCACCCGGCAGATGTCCTCGGCGCTGCCGTACCACTCCGCGCCGTAGGCCGACGCCGGGGTGTGGGCATGGGCCGGATCCGGTTGGTAGGGAGTCGAATCCGCCTGCGCCAGCAGCTGGGCGCGCACCTGCTTGGAGCCCTGCTTCCACTGGTCGCGCAGATCAGGTTTGCCCCAGCCGACGGAGAACAGCTCATACATCGTGGGGAACGGCGTCATGCTGCCCGGGTCGTGATGCCCCGCGGTGGCGAGCGCCTCCTCGATGGCGTGCGTTCCCAGTCTTCCGATCAGCAGGTCGGTGGCCATGTTGTCGCTGGTGGCGATCATCTTCTCGGCCGCCGTGCGCACCGAAACCTGTGCTCCCACAGGCAACTCCAGCCCCGACGAGCCGACCGCCCGGCCCTTCTCGGTGACGGTGAGCTGATCGTCCCACGACACGGTGCCGTTTCGGACGGCGCCGGCGACCGCGTGCAGCACGTACAACTTGAAAATCGATGCCAGCGGCAGCGATTCGGCGGTGTTGGTGCCGGCGACCGGGTCGCAGCGCCCGTTGTCGACCTTGGCGGCCTGGTAGGAATAGCGGGCGCCCGTCTTGCTCAGCACGGCGTCGACGTCGCGCCAGGAGTTGATCTTCGGCGGCTGGGTGTCGACGTCGAACCGGTCGACCCGGCCCTCGTCGTCGGTGTGTATCCGAATGTCTTGCCGCGCGCCGTACGACGTGACCAGGTGCAGCGTGGCGACGCTGGCGCCGAGGTCGACGGCGTCGAGGGTGAAGGGGCGATCCCACCACAGCCCCTCCATGGTGGTCTCGACCGACTCGACCTTCTCGGGCGCGGCCAGGGTGCCCACCCCGACCGGGCCGATCGGCCAGTCCGAGTTCAGCATGTCCAACGTCTGCTGCGCGCGGATGCCGGGAGGCGTCCGGGTGTCGATCTGCCGGCCCGGGTTCGCCGCGTTGGCCTGCGGGGAGGGGGAGGGGGCGCAACCCGGCGCCAGGGTCACCACCAGCGCCGCCGCGGCGCCCAACGCCGCCGCGCGGCGCCGAGCCGATCGGTCGCTAATTACCCTGCTTGCTGCCGGCAACGTCCATCACGACCTCGAATTCCAGCAAAGATGCCCCGGTCGCCACCGGGTTGGCCCGCTCTCCGGCATGAGCCTCGATGGCGGGACCTTTCGCCCAGGCCTGGAAGGCGTCTTCGGACTCCCAATGCGTCACCACGAAGTAGCGGTTCTCGCCCTTGATCGGGCGCAGCAACTGGAAGCCGAGGAAACCGGGCTGGTTGTCCACCGCGTGCGCGCGGTGGGCGAACCGCTTCTCCAGCTCGGGGCCGGCGTCTGCGGGCACCTCGATTGCATTGATCTTCACCACTTGCGGCATTCCGCTAGGCTACCGCGCCGCCCGCCTTAACCGACTCCCGGGCGGGCCACGCAAGATGGTGATATGCCCAGCGACCTGTTGACCTGCCGCGGTGGCCGGGGTGAGCCGTTGGTGCTGGTGCACGGCCTGATGGGCCGCGGCACCACCTGGTCGCGCCAGCTGCCGTGGCTGGCGCGGTTGGGCACCGTCTACACCTACGACGCCCCCTGGCACCGGGGCCGTGACGTCGACGACCCGCACCCGATCAGCACCGAACGCTTCGTCGCCGATCTGGCCGACGCGGTCGACTCCCTGGGAACGGCTGCCAGAATGGTCGGGCATTCGATGGGGGCCCTGCACTCGTGGTGCCTCGCCGCGGAGCGCCCGGATCTGGTCTCGGCACTCGTGATCGAGGACATGGCGCCGGACTTCCGCGGCCGCACCACCGGGCCGTGGGAGCCCTGGCTGCACGCCCTTCCGGTCGAATTCGACTCTGCCGAGCAAGTATTCGACGAGTTCGGGCCCGTCGCCGGGCAATATTTTCTGGACGCCTTCGACCGCACCGAACGCGGGTGGCGCCTGCACGGGCACACCCCGCGCTGGATCGAGATCGCGGCCGAATGGGGGACCCGGGACTACTGGGCACAGTGGGCGGCCGTGCGGGCCCCGGCGCTGCTGATCGAGGCAGGCAACTCCGTAACCCCGCCGGGCCAGATGCGCGCGATGACCGAAACATCCTCCGCGACAACGTATTTGCACGTACCGGAGGCCGGTCACCTGATCCACGACGAGGCGCCACAGGTGTATCGCGAGGCCGTGGAGTCGTTTCTGGCGGTCAGCGCCGGCCGGTAATCCCACGCGCGGTGCGCAGCGCCACCGCCATGAGCGTGTTCGTCGGGTTCTGACAACCGGACGTGACGAACACGCTGCCGTCGGCGACAAAAACGTTGTCCATCTGGTGCATTCGCCCGTTGGGGTCGACGACGCTGGTCGCCGGGGACACGCCCATCTGCATTCCGCCCATCACGTGTTTGGTGTTCGGCGGCGTGCCGCCGCCCAGCTTTCGTTCCAGGCCGTCCGGGACGGCGGCGAACAGCTGCGCGCCGGCCGCCGCCATCATCGCGGTGATGGGCACCAGGTAGAACGTCTGTGCCACCGCCTCGTGCCTGCCGGGCGCCCAGGTCACGCGAGCCACCGGCTGGCCGTTGAGGTCCGTGACCGTCGGGTCGAGGGTGACGTTGTTGGTCAGGTATGGCAGGTCGGTGCCGATGAAGTTCACGCCGGCGAGCCGGTCGCGCAGCAGCGAGGCGCGCATCAGGTCCTTGAACGGGCTGCCGAACAGCTGCACCCCGGGCAGGAATCCGAGGATCTCCTGGTAGAACTTTCCCTCCGTGATCGGGTCCTGGCTGCCGCCCAGCTCGCACAGCCCGCCGCGGATGTAGGGCAGCCCGGCCAGCTTCGCCGCAAGCCGGGCCCCGGGGAAGTTGGGATCGCAGAAATCCTCCATGCACTGCGTGATCGAGCGGCCACGGTAGGCGTGCACTCGCTGGTCGAGGTAGATGCCGAACCCGTCGACGAAGTTGTGGAACATCAGCCGCGCGCCGATCCGCCCGCTGGCGTCGGGCAGGCCGGACAGCAACGCCAGGCGCGCGGTCTCGATCGCCGACGCGGCCAGCACCACCAGGTCCGCGCTTTCCCCGCCCGGGCTGCCGCGCGGGTCGAGATAGGAGACACCGGTGGCCCGCCGGCCGGTGAAATTCACCTTGGTGACGGTCGTTTCGGGACGTAACTGCGCCCGCCCGGTCCGCAGCGCCACCCGCAGCGGGGCGAGCGCGCCCACCCGGGCCGAGATCGGGCAACCATAGTTGCTGCAGAAACCGCAGTTATTGCACGCCGGGCGGCCGTCGTATTCGACCGAATTGATCGCGGTCGGGAACGGATACGGATGCAGCCCGATTCGCTTGGCCCCCTTGGCGATCAGCGTCGACGAGCGCTGCTGCGGCCCGGGCGGCATCGGGTATTGCCGCGAGCGCGGCGCGTGCTTCAACGAGAGCGCGGGAATCGTCCCGACGTCGCCCTGCGTCCCGAGCAGCACCTCGATGATGTCGTAGTACGGTGCGATCTCGCTGTATTCGAACGGCCAGTCCTGCACGTCCGCGCCCGGCTGCGGGCCGAGCATCGACAGCCCCTTGAAGTCGATGTCCCAGAACCGCGGCACCTTGGCGTCCCAGTGCACGGTCCCGCCGCCGACGGTCACCGGAAGCTCGTTGACCGGGCCGACGTAGCCGGCGGCCTGGGAGGCGTTGTGTCGGTAGGTGCGCGGGTAGGCGAGCGGGTCGGGCTGCTCGAAGTAGCGGTACAGCGACTTGAGTTCGTCGTTGGCGAATGTGGTCCCGAGCGGACCGGTGCCCTCCAGGTTGGTGAAGTAGTTCGATCCCTTCTCGAATATCACGACATCCCAACCGTTTTCGGCCAGCTCCATCGCCACCGTCGACCCGCCGGCGCCGGAGCCGACGATGACCGCCTTAGGCACTCACGCCGCCCCTTCCGCCCAGTTTGCCGATGACCTGTTCCCAGCCACCGCGGCGCAGGCGGTTGATGATGTCGCTGAGGACGACCACGTCCCACTGAACCGCCTGCACCTCGGCGGGGGTGTATCCGCGCGGCTGGGAGTCCCCGGGGTACTTGATGTCCTTCCAGCCCACCAGGTTCGCGTTGCCGCCGTACTCGGGGACGCTGTACATCGCCTCGATGGTGTGACCGAACAGCACGCCGGCGAACGTCGCCGCCGGACCGTGGGCCAGGATTAGGTCCTGCTTCACCCCAGGGATCGCGGTGAAGTCGCCGCCCGCCTGCTGGTCGAGTAACGCGATGCCGCTGCTGTATTGGTCGCGCAGCTGCGTCAGGCGCTGCTGCCACGCGTAGGCCTGGGCGCGGTTGAGCGGCACGAAGGTGGCCATGTAGTCCTGCGAGCCGCCGGCGCGATTGCTCCACGGCCCGCCGGCGTGCACGTCGGCGGGCGTGACGTCGAAGACCGACAACATCCGGTCAAGGTAGTTGACGACGTTCGCCTCGTGCGCCCCCGGGCCGAACTCGACCGGGCAGTCCTGCGGCCCGGGGATCAGGCGGCGGGTGGCGGCGTCGAGCACCGCGGCCTGGTGCTGCGTCAGGAAGCGGTAGCCCGGGTCGGCCGACGCGACGGGCACGGCGCCCCTCATGGCGGCGGCCAGCGGCAGCAGGCTCAGGCCGCCGAGGACCGCGCGCCGGGACACCGGCGGCAAGCGGGATCCCTGGCCGGCCTCCTCGCTGGGCACATCGGCAGGGTATGACGCGGATATGAGTCTGACGTGGAACGCGGACCGGGCGGCGTGTCGCGTTGCGCGGGAACGGGCTTGTGGGATAACGCCCCGCGCTTCCGGCTCGCCGTCCCGCTCCCGGCCAGGGCCCGAAGCCGGACCCCGAGGTGCGGACCGCGGCACCATTTGATAAATTCTTCAATCGTTCGAATATAGGAAACGTGGAGTCTTCAGGAGAGCTGCCGTGTCGGTGCCGCTGTACAAGGTCAAGGCCGAGTTCTTCAAGACGTTGGGGCACCCGGCGCGGATCAGGGTCCTCGAGCTTCTCGTCACCGGGGACAAGTCGGTCGCCGAACTGCTGCCCGAGGTGGGGCTGGAGTCGTCGAACCTGTCGCAGCAGCTCGGGGTGTTGCGCCGCGCGGGTGTGGTCGACGCGCGCCGCGACGGCAACACGATGATCTATTCGATCGCCTCGCCGGACATCGCCGAGCTGCTGTTGGTTGCGCGCAAGGTTCTCACCGGGGTGCTCAGCGACCGCGTGGCGGTGTTGGAGGACCTGCGCGCCGGCGGCGCGGGGTAGCGCATGGGGTGGATCCGCAAAGCGTTCCGGGTCGGCCGGATCGCCGAACCCGCTACCCCCGCACTGCGGCCGGTGGTGAAACCGCTTGCCGGGGTGCGTGGTTCGCTTCAGGTCCGCCACGTCGACGCGGGTTCCTGCAACGGGTGCGAGGTGGAGATCGCCGGGGCGTTCGGACCGGTGTACGACGCCGAGCGGTTCGGTGCGCGGTTGGTGGCCTCCCCGCGCCACGCCGACGCGCTGCTGGTGACGGGCGTGGTGACGCGCAACATGGCGGGCCCGTTGGCCGCGACGCTCGAAGCCACCCCGCTGCCGCGCCGGGTGATCGCCTGCGGTGACTGCGCCCTGAACCGCGGGGTTTTCGCGGACGCGTACGGCGTGGTCGGCGCGGTGGGTGAGCTGGTGGAAGTCGACGTGGAGATCCCGGGCTGCCCGCCGACCCCGGGTCAGATCGTCGAGGCGCTCAGATCGGTGACCGGCAAGTGACCGCGGAACTGGCGACGCGCCCAGTGGCCGCGCCAAACCTCTTGGCCCGCAGGGACTTCCGTCCCGCCCTCGCGGGTGCGCTGACGTCGCTGCTCGGTGCGGGCGGGGTATGGGCGGGCATGATCGGGATGTTCGGTTCGGCGCGCGACGTGCGCATCGGGTGGTTGCTGCCGCTGTCGGGGGTGCAGCTGGGCCTCGACCCGCTCGGCGGGTTCTTCATGGCGCTCGTTGGGGCGGTCGCCGTCGTCGTCGGGCCGTACACGATCGGTTATGCGCGCCGCGAGCATCTCGGCGGGACGGCACTGGTGGTTTTTCCGCTGTTCGTCGCGGCGATGCTGTTGGTACCGGCGGCGGCGTCGGTCACCAGCTTCCTGTTGGCATGGGAACTGATGGCGCTCGCGTCGCTGGTGTTGGTGCTGGCCGAACACAGTCGCCCGCAGGTTCGTTCGGCCGCATTTGCGTACGCGGTGATGACCCAGTTGGGGTTCGTCGCGATCCTGGTCGGGCTCATGGTGCTGTCCGCGGCCGGCGGCGCCGACCGGTTCGCCGACCTGCACCGCATCCCGCAGGGCGCGCGCACCGCGGTATTCGTCTTGACGGTGGCCGGATTCGGGTCCAAGGCCGGGCTGGTGCCGCTGCACGCCTGGTTGCCGCGCGCCCATCCCGAGGCGCCCAGCCCGGTGTCGGCGCTGATGAGCGCGGCGATGGTCAACCTCGGTGTCTACGGCATCTGCCGCATCGACATGCAGCTGCTCGGCCCGGGTCCACGCTGGTGGGGCCTCACCCTGATGCTCGTCGGCGGGGTTTCGGCGCTCTACGGCGTGGTGCAGGCCTCGGTGGCCACGGATCTCAAACGGCTGCTTGCCTATTCGACCACCGAAAACCTCGGGTTGATCGCGCTGGCGCTGGGGGCGGCCACCCTGTTCGCCGCCGCCGGTGCGAACGGGCCGGCGACGATCGCCGCGGTCGCGGCCATGCTGCACCTGATCGCGCACGCGGCGTTCAAGAGCCTCGGGTTCCTGGCCGCGGGGTCGGTGCTGGCGGCGACTGGGCTGCGCGACCTCGACCGGCTGGGCGGTCTGGCCCGGCGGATGCCGGCGACCACCACCCTGTTCGGGGTGGCGGCGCTCGGGGCGTGCGGGCTGCCGCTGGGCGCCGGCTTCGTCAGCGAGTGGCTGCTGGTCCAGTCGCTGATTCACACGGCCCCACAACACGTCACGGCGTTGGCGCTGACCACGCCGCTGGCGGTGGGCGCCGTCGCGCTCACCACGGGCCTGGGCGTGGCCGCGATGGTCAAGGCGTTCGGGATCGGATTCCTGGCCCGGCCGCGCTCGGCGCGGGCCGCCGACGCTGACGAGGCGCCGGGCAGCATGCTGGCGGGGATGGCGGTCGCGGCGGTCGCCTGTGTAGTGCTCGCCGTGGCGCCCTCGGTCGTCGCGCCCGCGCTGCGCCGGACGGTCGCCGCATTGCCCGCGGCGCGGGCGGTGCAATTCACCGACCTCGGCGCCGTGGTGCGACTCCCGGGGCTGCAGGGATCGATTGCGCCCGGCGTGATCGCCGCCGGTGTCGTCGTGGCCGCGCTAACCGTCGCCGTGCTGGCTCGGTGGCGCCGGACGCAGCGCCCCCAACCCGCCACGTTGCCGCTATGGGCTTGTGGCGCGGAGGATCTCACGTCACGCATGCAGTACACCGCCACCTCCTTCGCCGAGCCGCTGCAGCGCGTCTTCGACGACGTCTTGCGCCCGGACACCAACATCGAAGTCGTGCCCAACGCCGGGTCGCGGTACCTGGCCGACAAGATCACCTATCGCAGCAGCATCGGCGATGCCATCGAGGAGCGCTTCTACATGCCGGTGGTCCGCGCGATTTCGGCGGCGGCGGTGTTGGTGCGGCGCGCCCACACCGGCAGCGTGCACCTGTACCTGGCCTACGGTGCCCTGGGCGTCCTGACCGTGTTGGTGGTCGCCCGATGAACGTCTGGTCCTACCTCGCCGGCGCCGCGCAGATCGGCGGTGTGATGGCCGGGGCGCCGCTGGTGGTCGGCCTAACGCGCCAGGTGCGGGCGCGCTGGGAGGGCCGCGTCGGGGGCGGCCTCCTGCAGCCCTGGCGGGACATCGTCAAACAGCTTGGCAAGCAACAGGTCACGCCGCGCGGGACGACGGTGGTGTTCGCGGTCGCGCCCGCGGTCGTGGCCGGGTCCGCGTTGCTGATCGCCGCGATCGCGCCGCTGGTCGCCACCGGCTCGCCGCTCGACACCAGCGCCGACTTGTTCGCCGTCGTCGGGCTGCTGTTCGTGGGCACCGTCGCGCTGACCCTGGCAGGCATTGACACCGGCACCTCGTTCGGCGGCATGGGCGCCAGCCGCGAGATCACCATCGCCGCCCTGGTCGAGCCCACCATCCTGCTGGCGGTCTTCGCCCTGTCGATGCCGGCGGGGTCGGCCAATCTCGGTGCCCTGGTGGAACATACGATCGCCCATCCCGGGCAGGTGGTGTCGCTGGCCGCGGTGCTGGCGTTCGCCGCGCTGGTGATCGTCATCGTCGCCGAGACCGGCCGGCTGCCGGTGGACAATCCGGCGACCCACCTCGAGCTGACGATGGTCCACGAGGCGATGATCCTCGAATACGCCGGGCCGCGGCTGGCGCTGGTCGAGTGGGCGGCCGGTATGCGACTCACCGTGCTCTTGGCACTGCTGGCGAACCTGTTCGCGCCGTGGGGCATCGCCGGCGCCCAGCCCACCGCGCTGGCCGTCCTCGCCGGCCTGGCGGCGGTGGTGGCCAAGGTCGCGGTGCTCGCAGGGCTGCTGGCCACCGTCGAGGTATTCGTCGCGAAGCTGCGGCTGTTCCGTGTCCCCGAGTTGCTTTCCGGGTCGTTCCTGCTGGCATTGCTCGCGGTGGTCGCCGCCAACTTCTTCGCGGTGCCGGCATGACGTCCGATACCTTTGCGGTTCTCGTTGACCTCGCCGCCGGCGGACTGCTCCTGGGTGCTGTGCTGATCGTGTGGCGCCGCGACCTGGTCGCCATCGTCCGGCTGCTGGCGATGCAGGGCGCAGCACTGGCGGCCATCCCCGTGCTGCGCGGAATGTACGACGGCGACGGCGCGCTGATCGGTGTCGGCATCGCGGTTTTCGTGTTGCGCGCCGTGGTGTTGCCGCGACTGCTGGCCCGCGCCGTCGGGTCCGGACCGCAAGCGCATCGCGAAGCCACCCCGCTGGTGAACACCGCCACGTCACTGCTGATAACTGCCGCGCTGACGCTGGCCGCCTTCGCGGCCACCCGGCCGCTGGTGAATTTGCAGCCGGCGGCCACGACGACCGCCGTCCCGGCCGCCACCGCGGTCGTCCTCATCGCGCTGCTCGTGATGGTGACGCGGCGCCATGCGGTCTCGCAGGCGGCGGGATTCCTGATGCTGGACAACGGAATCGCCGCCACCGCGTTCTTGCTCACGGCCGGGGTGCCCATGATCGTCGAGCTCGGCGCGTCGCTGGACGTGCTCTTCGCGGTCATCGTGATCGGCGTGCTGACCGGTCGGCTGTCTCGTGCGTTCGGGGGCGCCGACCTGGACCGGCTGCAGGAGCTACACGACTGATGACCACTCTGCTGCTCACCGCGATCCTCGCGCCGGTCGGTGCTTCGGTTGTCACACTGATCGCCGGGTGGCGCCGGGCGACGGCGACGCTGATCGCCTTGTCGGCGATAACGGTGCTCGGATGCGGTGCGGCGCTGGGGTTCCGGGTCGGATCGGTGACGCAGTTGGCGCTGGGCGGATTGCTGCGCGTTGACGCGCTCACCGTCACCATGCTGATCGTCATCGGAATCGTTGCCGCGCTGGCCACCTGGGCAAGCATCGGATACCTCGACACCGAGCTCGCGCACGGCCACACCGACGCGCGCGGCGCCCGAATCTACGGCGCCCTGACGTCGGCCTTCCTCGCGGCGATGGTGGTGGCGGTGTGCGCCAACAACATCGGGGTCATCTGGATCGCCGTCGAAGCCACCACCGTGATCACCGCCTTCCTGGTCGGGCACCGCCGCACCCGCGGCGCACTGGAGGCGACGTGGAAGTACGTCGTGATCTGCTCGGTCGGCATCGCGGTTGCCTTCCTCGGCACGGTGCTGCTGTACTACGCGGCCGAGCACGCCGGCGCGCCGGCCGCGGCCGCGCTGAACCTCGACGTGCTGGTGGCGCATGCCGGCACGCTGAATCCCCACATCGCCCGGCTCGCGGGCGGGTTGCTGCTCATCGGCTACGGCGCGAAGGTCGGGCTGTTTCCTTTCCACACCTGGTTGGCCGACGCGCACAGCCAGGCCCCGGCCCCGGTTTCCGCGTTGATGAGCGGGGTGCTGCTGTCGGTGGCCTTCTCGGTGCTGATCCGACTCAAGCCGATCATCGACGCGGCCACCGGGCCCACCTTCATGCGGTCCTGGCTGCTGGTGATCGGGTTGGCCACGCTGGTGGTGGCGGCCCTGATGCTGACGGTGACCCCCGACCTCAAGCGCATGCTCGCCTACTCCTCGATGGAGAACATGGGCCTGATCGCGATCGCCGCGGCCGCGGGGACCACGCTGGCCATCGCCGCGCTGCTGCTGCATGTGCTGGCCCACGGAATCGGCAAGACAGTCCTCTTCCTGGCGAGCGGCCAGCTGCAGGCCGCGCACCGCTCCACGGCGATCGCCGACATGAGCGCCGTGCTGCGGCGCTCCCGGCTGGTCGGTGTAGCGCTTGCGGTCGGTGTGGTCGTGCTGCTCGGACTGCCGCCGTTTGCGATGTTCGCCAGCGAGTTGGCCATTGTGCGCTCGCTCGCCGACGCCAGGCTCACGTGGGCCATCGGGGCGGGCCTGCTGCTGGTCGCGATCGCCTTCGCCGCGCTGGCGCGCAACTTCGGCCGAGTCCTCCTGGGGGACAGCCGCGCTGACGCGCCGGAGATCAAGGTGCCGCGGACGGTCGCGGCGGCGTTGGTCATCGGGGTCGCCGCGTCGGCGGTGCTCGGTGTCACCGCGGGCCCGCTCACCGGCTTGTTCACCACCGCCGCCAGCGAGGTCGGGGCCCCGCGATGAGCCGTGACTGGGTGCGTCACCGGGTGTCCCAGCCCAGCCTGGCGGAGACGGCGGAAATACTGTTGGACAAGGGCTTTCGTCTTGCCCTGACGGCCGCCCACGACGACGGCGGCGCCTTTCGCGTCGTTTATCTCTTCCTGGCCGGCTGGCCCGATCGCCGGGTTGAGCTGGAATGCGTTGTGCCGAAGGATAATCCGGAGATCAGGTCGCTGGCGTATGTGTCGTTTGTGGCCGGCCGGTTCGAGCGCGAGATAGCGGACCTGTACGGAATCCGGCCGGTCGGGCATCCCAAGCCGCGACGGCTGGTGCGCCACGCCCATTGGCCGGAGGAGTGGTATCCGATGCGCAGCGCGGCGCCGGCCGCCCCCAGATTCGATGGCAGCGGCCATTTTCCGTTCGTCACCGTCGAGGGGCCGGGGGTGTACGAGATCCCGGTGGGTCCCGTGCACGCGGGGTTGATCGAGCCCGGCCACTTCCGCTTCTCCGTCGCCGGCGAAACCGTGCTGCGGCTCAAGGCCCGATTGTGGTTCGTCCACCGCGGCCTGGAAAAGCTCTTCGAGGGCCGCCCCAGCGGCGGCGCGGTCGACTTGGCCGAACGCGTCAGCGGCGACACCTCCGTCGCGCATGCGCTCGCCCACTGTCTCGCCGTCGAGGATGCGCTCGGGATTGAACTTCCCGACGAGGCGCACCGACTGCGGGCGCTGCTGGTCGAGCTCGAACGGCTGTACAACCACGCCGCCGACCTGGGCGCGCTGGCCAACGACGTCGGGTTCGGCATCGCCAACGCGCACGCGCAACGCGTGCGCGAAGAGCTGTTGCGACTGAACGCGACCGTCGCCGGACATCGGCTGCTGCGCGGCGCCATCCGCCCGGGCGCGGTCGCGCTGCGGGCGCTGCCGGATGTCGCCGCGTTGCGCCGGATCGCAGCGGACGTCGCCGAGATCGCGGAGCTGACGCTGCACAACGCCGTGGTGTACGACCGGTTCGCCGGGACGGCGGTCCTGAGCAAGGAAGACGCCGAGGCCCTCGGGTGCCTGGGCTACGTGGCGCGTGCCAGCGGTATGCGCACCGACGCGCGAATCGAGCACCCCACCACCGCGCTGCCCGTTACCGAGATCGGCGCCGCCACGGGTGACGTGCTGGCCCGCTACACGGTGCGGCGTGACGAATTCGCGGCGACCGTCGAGCTGGCGTGTCATCTGACTGAGTCGCACGGTGGCCCAATCGAATACGTCGAGGTCCCGCCCGCCTCGCACGGGCACCGCAGTGGCATCGGCATCGTCGAGGGCTGGCGCGGCACCGTCGTGCACCGCGTCGAAACCGACGCCGCCGACCGGATCACGCGCGCGAAGATCGTCGACCCGTCCTGGTTCAACTGGCCCGCGCTGCCGGTCGCGATGGCAGACACCATCGTCCCGGACTTCCCGCTCGTCAACAAGAGCTTCAATCAGTCCTACGCGGGCAATGACCTCTAGCCCTCGCCCAGCAGCGCGAACCGGCCGTCGGCCGTCCGCGTCACCAGTCCGTCGGCAAGCAGCGAATCCAGCGCCCGGTCACGCTGCTGCGTGTCGCTCAGCCAGGCCACGTCGAGTTCCGCCCGGGTGACGGGAGAATCCCTGGCGCGCAACACGTCCAGCAAGCGTCCGCGCACCTGGCGGTCGGTTCCCGCATAGGTCTGGACGCGGCGGGCCTGCCCTTGGGCCGGGGGATAGCCGGCGCGCCGCCAAGCGCACTCGCCAAGTGGGCACAACCCGCAGCGCGGGGACCGGGCGGTGCACACGATCGCGCCCAATTCCATCAGCGCCACCGAAAACGTCGGCGCCCGTTCGTCATCGGGCAGCAATGCCGAGACGTCCGCGTGGTCGCGCGCCGCGGACGGCGGCCCGGAGTCGGCCAGGCCGTGCACGGCGCGGGCGATCACCCGCCGCACGTTGGTGTCCACCACCGGCACCGGCCGACGGTAGGCGAAGCACGCGACGGCGCGCGCGGTGTAGCTGCCGATTCCGGGAAGCGTGACCAGGACGTCGATGTCGTCGGGAACCACGTCGCCGTGGTCGCGCGCGATGACGGTGGCGCATTCGTGCAAGTTCTTGGCGCGCCTCGGGTAGCCGAGCTTGCCCCACGCGCGCAGCACGTCGGCCGCCGTGGCCGACGCGGTCGCCGACGCGGTGGGCCAGCGCCGCACCCAGTCCGGCCAGATCGACAGCACCCGGGTCACCGGTGTCTGCTGCAGCATGAACTCGCTGACCAGGATCTGCCACGCGGTGACATCCGGCTCCCGCCAAGGCAAGTCACGGCGGAACCGCTCATACCAATCGATGAGCTCGCTCGGGCTGACGTTCATGTGCGGGTGCGGCATGATATGGGCCATGCCGAACACCAGCCCGATAACCGCGTGGAAAGCACTCAAAGAGGGTAACGAGCGATTCGTTGCCGGCAAGCCGCAGCATCCCAGCCAAAGCGTCGATCACCGGGCCAGCCTGGCCGCCGGTCAAAAGCCCACCGCGGTCGTGTTCGGCTGTTCGGACAGCCGGGTGGCCGCCGAGCTCATCTTCGACCAGGGTTTGGGCGACATGTTCGTGGTGCGCACGGCCGGGCAGGTCATCGACTCGGCGGTGCTGGGCTCCATCGAGTTTGCGGTGACGGTGCTCGACGTGCCGCTCATCGTCGTCCTCGGCCACAACAGCTGCGGCGCCGTCAAGGCGGCCCTAGCGGCGATTCAGGACGGCGCAATACCCCCAGGTTTCGTGCGCGACGTGGTGGAGCGGGTTGCGCCGTCGATCCTGATGGGCCGACGCGACGGGCTGGCCCGCGTCGACGAGTTCGAGGAACGGCACGTGAAAGAGACGCTCGCACAACTCGTCGCGCGTTCCTCGGCCATCGCCGAGCGGGTGGCCGCGGGCACGGTGGGCATCGCGGGCGTCACCTATCACCTCGCCGACGGCAAGGCGGCGCTGGTCGACCATGTCGGCGATATCGGCGAATAACCGCCGGATTCCGCGACCCGCCAGCTTGGCGCCGTCGAGTGTGCGCTGGCGGTGGCGTGACTCGGCGTGTCGTCACCCTGGCCGCACACGCAACGCCCAGGGCGCACGCTGAAAGGCGCCCACTAGCACGGCGGTCGGCCAGCAAACATCGCGACACGCCGGGCCGGATATAACAAATCGGCGTGACCTGGGCCTACGGTGTGATCGTGCTGGATCTGGAACCGCGTGGCCCGCTACCCACCGAGATCTATTGGCGGCGCAGGGGCCTGGCCCTGGGCATCGCGGTCGTCGTGATCGGGGTCGTGGTCGCCACGATCATCGCCTTTATGAGCCACAGCACCGGCGCCAAACCGGCCAGCGTGGGCAAGCCCGGGACCGCCGAGAGCAAGCCGGCCGCGCCGCCGGCCCAGGCGCCTCCCCCCGCGGGGCAGGAGGGCGTCACCCCGGTGGCGCCGCCCGGCCAGAACCCCGAGTCGCCGACGCCCACCGCCGCGGTCCAGCCGCCGCCCGTGCTGAAGGAGGGCGATGACTGCCCCGATTCGACGCTGGCCGTCAAGGGCCTGACCAACGCGCCCCAGTACTTCATCGGCGACCAGCCGAAGTTCACCATGGTCGTCACCAATATCGGCCTGGTTGCCTGCAAGCGCGACGTCGGGGCCGCGGTGCTGGCGGCCTACGTGTACTCGCTGGACAACAAGCGGCTGTGGTCGAACCTCGACTGCGCGCCGTCCAACGAGACCCTGGTGAAGACCTTCACGCCGGGCGAGCAGGTGACGACGGCGGTGACGTGGACCGGCATGGGGTCGGCGCCGCATTGCCCGCTGCCGCGGCCGGCGATCGGTGCGGGCACCTACAACCTCGTCGTGCAACTGGGCAACCTGCGCTCGATGCCGGTGCCGTTCATCCTGAATCAGCCGCCACCGCCGCCGGGGCCGGTGCCGGGTCAGCCGGGTCAGCCGGCCGTGGCGCCGCCGCCGGAGGGGCCGCCGGGTGCGGCCCCAGGCCCGTCTCCTGCGGGCTGACCGAGCTCAGGTGAGCGGGTCGGCGATCGTCGACTCCGCCAGTTGCGACAACCCCTCCCGCACGTGGCGGGCCCACATCGTGCCGATGCCGTCGACCGATTGCAGGTCGTTGGCGCTGGCCGCCAGCAGGCCCTGCAGCGTCCCGAAGGTCCGGACCAGCAAGTCCGCGTGGGCGAACTGCAGGCGCGGGATCCCCGCCATCGCGCGGTAGCCGCGCGGGCTGAGCGCCGAGTCCTGCGCCTCGGTCGTCGTCGGGTAACCGAAAACCTTTGCCAGCGAAGTGAAGTCGAGCAGTTCGGTATCCGACAGGGCGTCCAGCTCGTCCAGGGTCGCGGTCATCTGTGCCTCGGACAGCGGCTCGGGGCTGGCGTGGTAGTCGCGCACGATCAGCTCACGGGCCAGGTCGTTGCCGCCCAGCAACTCCTCGAGCTGCAGCCGCAGCTGCCGCCCGTCGGTGCCGAGCTCGACGCAGTCGTAGTCGATCACCAGCCCGATGCGCCGGACCAACTCGAGCCGCTGGACCACGGTCATCACGTCGCGCAGGGTGACGAAGTCCTCGATCTCCATCCGGGACAGCTGCCGGCTGACCTCGTCGAGCCGGGTCTTGTACCGCTCCAGCGTCGCGATGGCCTGGTTGGCCCGCGACAGGATGGTGGCCGAATCCGCCACCACGTGGCGCTCACCGTCGACGTAGACGGTGACGATGTTCATCGAGTGGCTGACCGAGATCACCGGGTAGCCGGTCTGGATCGCGGCCCGCTCCGCCGAGCGGTGCCGGGTTCCCGATTCGTCGGTCGGTATCGACGGGTCCGGAACCAGCTGCACGTTGGCCCGGACGATGCGGCTGCCGTCGGTGGACAGCACGACGGCGCCGTCCATCTTGGACAGCTCGCGCAGCCGCGTCGGCGCGTACCGGACGTCGAGGGCGAAGCCGCCGTCGCAAATGGCCTCGACGTTTTCGTCGTTGCCCAGCACGATCAGCGCCCCGGTGCGGCCGCGCAGGATGCGCTCGAGGCCGTCGCGCAGCCCGGTGCCCGGCGCCAGGCGGGCGACGGTCTCACGCAGTGTCGGACGGGTCACAGCGTGTCATTGTGCGGCCCCACTGCGTTATGCGTCCAGCCAGTGCCGCGCTGAGCGATGGCTTTCATGTGTCGCAGCGCCGCGTCGATGGTGGGTGCCCGCAGCGCTCGCATTCCGCCCGGCACTATCTCGCGGCGCGGATCGTCGCCGTCGGGGATGAGCGCGATGCTGAATCCCTGACGCACGGCCTCACCCAGCCGGCGTTCCATGCCGCTGACCCGCCGCAGGTCGCCCGCCAGTCCCACCTCACCGATCATCACCGCCGTCGTCGGCAACGGCAGGTCGGAGTACGCCGAGGCCAGCGCCATCGCGACGGCGAGATCCGAGGACGGGTCGGTCAACCGCATGCCGCCCACGGTGGACAGGTAGATGTCGTTCATGGCGACGGCCAGCCTGCCGTGCTTCTCCAGCACCGCAGTGATCATCGCGGCACGGGAGTGGCCGATGCCGCTGACGGCTCGGCGCGGCGAGCCGCCCCCCGGAGTCGCCAGCAGCGCCTGGACCTCGCCGATCAGCGGCCGCTTGCCGTCGAGCGTCACCGTGATCGCGGTGCCGGCGACCGGGGCCGGCCGCTGATCCAAAAAGAGGTGCGACGGGTCGGCGACGCCCTCGATTCCGTTGTCGTGCAGGGTGAAGCAGCCGACCTCGTCGGCCGCGCCGAACCGGTTCTTGATGCCGCGGACCATCCGCAGCGTGCCGCTGCGGTCGCCCTCGAAGTGCAGCACCACGTCGACGAGGTGTTCCAGGGAGCGCGGCCCGGCGATGGCGCCGTCCTTGGTGACGTGGCCGACCAGGATCATCGCGACGCCGTTGGCCTTGGCAGCCGCGGTGAGCGCCGCGGTCACCGCGCGCACCTGCGTGACCCCGCCGGGGACGCCGTCGGCCTCGGTGGTGGACATGGTCTGCACCGAGTCCACGATCACCAGCGCGGGCCGGACCGTGGCGATGTGTTCGAGCACCGTGTGCACGTCGGACTCGGCGGCCAGGTACACCTCGTCACCGCCGCAGTCGATCCGGTCGGCGCGCAGCCGGATCTGGCCGGCGGACTCCTCACCGGAGATGTATAGCGCGCGCCGTCCCGACTGGGCCCAGCGGTGGGCGACCTTGAGCAACAGCGTCGACTTGCCCACGCCGGGGTCACCGGCCAGCAGCGTGACGGAGCCGGGCACCACGCCGCCCCCGAGCACGCGGTCGAGTTCTCCTATGCCCGTCGAGCGGTGGTGGCTGGCGGTCGGCTCGATGGAGCTGATCGGTACGGCCCGCGAAGCCGCCCCCGCGGGACGCCGGGCGCGTCCACCCACCGCGGCGAGCGCGGGCACCTCATCGACGGTGCCCCAGGTGCCGCATTCCAGGCAGCGACCCACCCATTTGGCGGTGACGTGCTGGCATTCCGAGCAGCGGTATTGGGAGCGCGCATGGGCCACGTCATGACGGTATCGGCCCGGTGTGACAAGCCCGGGAAAGACAGGCCGAGTCAGGCGGGTTGTGCGCCCACTCCCGCCGAAATCGGGACCAGCAAGGTGGCCGGCCCGGCCTTTTCGAAATTGAAGGTGAAGCTGTAGGTCAGGCCGTTGCTGATGGGCTTGGCCAGGGCCACCGTCGCCTTGACCGCGTTGTTGGACTCGATCGGACCCGGCGCCACCTTCGGGCCGTCGGGCGTGCCGATGAACAGCATGCCGCCCGCGGGCAGCCGGCCGTCGCCGCCGATCGTCACGGCGCCGACGTCACTGGTGATGCTGACCAGCCGGTCCGGGACGTCGGGCGACTGGTTGACGGCGACCGCCACCAGGTCCACCGTCTTGCCCGGCTGCAGGAAGTCGCCGGTCTGGACGGCTTGCATCCGGACGTCGCGCAGCGCCACGTTGTTGACCGTGACCTTGTTGCCGTTGACCGCCGGTTCCTGGGTGGCCATCTGGGAGATCTGACCGGCTCCGCAACCGCTGAGCAGGGAAGCGACCAGGGCGACCAGACCGACGACGGCGAAGCGGTTCACTCAAAGCCTCCTGCTCGGCTGACCCACCATGTCAGTGGTTCGACTATGCAACTATGCACAGTAGTAGGAACGTCTTCGCGGCGGTAGCGCAGGGCACCGGACCAGCGCGGCAGGGCCTCGCAGGGGTGGTTGCTCAGGCCCGATCGGGACCGGCGTAGTGTGACCCCTTGCACGTCCCGCTCCGCCTGTCAACCCCTAATCCGCCCGTGTTGTGCCCCTGACCTGCACCGTTGTTCCGCACGCCTAGGGCCGCCGTGCTAGAATGAAGTAACGAAAGGGGCTCGAATCAGATGATCTTCAAGGTCGGCGACACCGTTGTCTATCCGCATCACGGTGCTGCGTTAGTCGAGGCGATCGAAACCCGGACCATCAAAGGGGAGCAAAAAGAGTATCTCGTCTTGAAAGTGGCGCAGGGTGACCTGACCGTTCGAGTACCCGCCGAAAACGCCGAGTACGTCGGTGTTCGCGACGTTGTTGGCCAGGAGGGCCTGGACAAGGTCTTCCAGGTTTTGCGCGCTCCCCACACGGAAGAGCCCACCAACTGGTCCCGGCGCTACAAGGCCAACCTGGAAAAGCTCGCCTCCGGCGATGTCAACAAGGTGGCCGAGGTGGTGCGCGACCTGTGGCGCCGCGACCAGGAGCGGGGTCTGTCCGCCGGTGAGAAGCGGATGCTGGCCAAGGCCCGCCAGATTCTGGTCGGTGAGCTGGCGCTAGCCGAGAGCACCGACGACGCCAAGGCGGAGACCATCCTCGACGAGGTTCTGGCCGCCGCTTCCTGAAGGCCCTGACGCTCTGGTGGCCGACGAATCCGGCGTCCCGGGCAAGGTAGTTGCAATTGTCCCGGCCGCGGGGTCGGGTCAGCGGCTTGCCGCCGGCATCCCGAAAGCGTTCTGTGAACTCGACGGGCGCACCCTGCTGGAGTGCGCCGTCGCGGTGCTGCTGGATTCCGGCGCCGTCGACGACGTCGTGGTGGCCGTACCCGCCGACCGCATCGACCAGGCCCAGCAGCTGCTGGGCGACCGGGCCGTCGTCGTCGCAGGCGGCGCCGACCGCACCGAATCGGTGCGCCTGGCGCTGTCCGCCTTGCCCGCGTCGCCGGAGTTCGTCCTCGTGCACGACGCCGCCCGGGCGTTGACGCCGCCCGGGCTGATCGTGCGGGTGGTCGACGCGTTGCGGACGGGCCACGCGGCCGTCGTGCCCGCGTTGCCGCTGTCTGACACCATCAAGGCCGTGGATGCCAACGGGGTGGTCCTGGGCACGCCTGAGCGGGCCGGGCTGCGCGCCGTGCAGACGCCGCAGGGCTTCGCCACCGATCTGCTGCTGCGCGCCTACGAGCGCGCGGGGACCGCCGATTTCACCGACGACGCGTCGCTGGTCGAACACGTCGGCGGCCAGGTGCAGGTGGTCGACGGCGACCCGCTCGCCTTCAAGATCACCACCCGGCTGGATCTGTTGCTCGCGCAAACGGTCGTGCGGCGGTGACCGAGCTGCCGCGGGTCGGCGTGGGCACCGACGTGCACCCGATCGAACCCGGGCGGCCCTGCTGGCTGCTGGGGCTGCTGTTTCCCGGCGACGACGGCTGCGCCGGCCACTCCGACGGCGACGTGGGCGCGCACGCGCTGTGCGATGCGCTGTTGTCGGCCGCCGGGCTTGGCGATGTCGGGGCGGTGTTCGGCGTCGATGACCCGCGCGTCAAAGGCATCACCGGCGCCGACATGCTGCGGCACGTCGTCGCGCTCGTCTCCCGCCAGGGCTACCGGGTCGGCAACGCCGCCGTGCAGGTGATCGGCAACCGCCCGAAGGTAGGCCCGCGGCGCGCCGAGGCGCAGGAGGTCCTGTCCCGTCTGGTCGGGGCGCCGGTCTCGGTGTCGGCGACGACGACGGACGGGCTCGGTCTGACGGGGCGCGGTGAAGGGTTGGCCGCGATCGCGACCGCGCTCGTCGTGCGCAATCGAGTGAGCGTCCTGTAGGCCACGCGCTCGGCGGGGCGCCCCGAAGTACCCGGTAAGCTGGCACGTCGTGACCGATCGCCCCCACTTGCGGCTTCACGACACGGCAGCCGGTGCCGTGCGTGATTTCGTTCCGCTGCGCGAGGGGCACGTCTCGATCTATCTCTGCGGCGCCACGGTTCAGGGCCTGCCGCACATCGGGCACGTCCGCAGCGGGGTGGCCTTCGACATCCTGCGCCGCTGGCTGATCGCCCGCGGCTACGACGTGGCATTCATCCGCAACGTAACCGACATCGAGGACAAGATCCTGGCCAAGGCCGCCGCGGCCGGCCGGCCCTGGTGGGAGTGGGCTGCCACCTACGAACGCGCCTTTACCGCCGCCTACGACGCCCTGGACGTCATGCCGCCGTCGGCGGAACCGCGGGCCACCGGGCACATCACCCAGATGGTCGAATTAATGGAACGCCTGATCGAAACCGGCCACGCCTACGCGGCAGCCGGCGACGTGTATTTCGACGTGCTCAGCTACCCGGAGTACGGCGCGCTGTCCGGGCATCGGGTCGACGACGTCCACCAGGGCGAGGGCGTGGCGACCGGCAAGCGCGACCAGCGCGACTTCACCCTGTGGAAGGGCGAAAAGCCCGGCGAGCCGTCGTGGCCCTCGCCGTGGGGCCGCGGACGTCCCGGCTGGCACCTGGAATGCTCGGCGATGGCGCGCACCTACCTCGGGCCGGAATTCGACATCCACTGCGGCGGGATGGACCTGATCTTCCCGCACCACGAGAACGAGATCGCGCAGAGCCGCGCCGCTGGGGACGGCTTCGCCCGCTACTGGCTGCACAACGGCTGGGTGACGATGGGCGGCGAGAAGATGAGCAAATCGCTGGGCAACGTGCTGGCCATCCCGGCGATGTTGCAGCGGGTTCGCCCGGCCGAACTGCGTTACTACCTGGGCAGCGCCCACTACCGGTCGATGCTGGAATTCTCCGAAACCGCCCTGCAGGACGCCGTGAAAGCCTATGTGGGAGTGGAGGAATTCCTGCACCGCGTCCGCAGCCGAGTCGGCGCCTTCGAGCCGGGCGAGTGGACGCCGAAGTTCGCCGCGGCGCTGGACGACGATCTGGCGGTGCCGATCGCGCTGGCCGAGGTGCACCACGCCCGCGCCGAAGGCAACCGGGCGCTGGAGTCGGGCGACCACGAGGGCGCCCTGAAGCACGCCGGCGCCATCCGCGCGATGATGGGCATCCTGGGCTGCGACCCCCTCGACGAACGCTGGGAGACCCGCGACGAGACGTCGGCCGCCCTGGCCGCCGTCGACGTGCTGGTGCAGGCCGAAATCGAAAACCGGGAAAAGGCTCGCCAGCAACGCAACTGGGCGCTCGCCGACGAGATCCGGGATCGGCTCAAGAACGCCGGCATCGAGGTCACCGACACCGCCGACGGCCCGCAGTGGACGCTGGGCGGTGACGTCAAGTAGATGGCCGGCAACTCGCGGCGCCGCGGGGCGGTACGCAAATCCGGCACCAAGAAGGGCGCAGTCGTCGGCTCGGGCGGCCAGCGCCGCCGCGGGCTGGAGGGTCGCGGCCCCACTCCACCGGCGCACCTGCGCCCCAACCACCCCGCCGCCAGGCGCACCCAGTCGCAGCCGCGCCGGCCCGCCAAGCGCACCGATGAGACCGAAACGGTGCTGGGCCGCAACCCGGTGCTGGAGTGCTTGCGCGCCGGCGTCCCCGCGACCGCGCTCTACGTCGCGCTGGGCACCGAAGCCGACGAGCGACTCACCGAATCCGTTTCCCGCGCGGCGGATCTGGGCATCGCGATCCTCGAGGTGCCGCGCACCGACCTGGACCGGATGACCACCAATCACCTGCACCAAGGCATCGCGCTGCAGGTGCCGCCGTACGACTACGCCCACCCCGACGACCTGCTCGCGGCCTCGGCCGACTCGCCGCCCGCGCTGCTGGTCGCGCTGGACAACATCTCGGATCCCCGCAACCTTGGCGCCATCGTCCGTTCGGTCGCGGCGTTCGGCGGTCACGGCGTCCTGATCCCGCAGCGGCGATCGGCCGCGGTGACGGCGGTGGCATGGCGCACCAGCGCCGGCGCGGCGGCGCGGCTGCGGGTGGCGCGGGCCCCGAATCTAACTCGGGCGCTGAAGAATTGGGCCGACAGCGGGTTGCGCGTCATCGGGCTGGACGCCGACGGCGACACCACGCTCGACGACCTCGACGGCACCGACCCGCTGGTGGTGGTCGTCGGCTCGGAGGGCAAGGGCCTGTCCCGGCTGGTGCGGCAGACCTGCGACGAGGTGGTATCGATCCCCATGGCGGGACGGACCGAATCGCTGAACGCCTCGGTGGCCGCCGGGGTCGTGCTCGCCGAAATCGCCCGCCAGCGCAGGGGCTGAGTCCTCTGGCCGAGCAGTCCCCCGCAAGCGGGAGGTGCCCCCAGCAAAAGCCCCCGACACGCCGAAGATTTGGGGGCTTTTGCGTCTGCTCGCGAATGTGGGCTGTGGTGCTGCTGGCGTTGGCGGTGCTCCTTGCATCGCCCGCCGGCGCGGAAACGCCCGAATTCGACCTGCAGGCCCACCGCGGCGGGCGCGGTGAGACCACCGAGGAATCACTGCGGGCCTTCGGCAAGTCGCTCGAACTCGGCGTCAGCACACTGGAACTCGACATCGTCCTATCCAAGGACAGCCAGCCGCTGGTGTGGCACGACCCGACGATCCAGGCGGACAAGTGCGCCGACACCGGGCCGGCGTTCGCCGGCGACCCGGCCTACCCTTACGTCGGGAAGCTGGTGCACGAGCTCACCCTGGTGCAGATCCGCACGCTCGACTGTGGCAAGCGGCTCGCCGAGTTTCCCGACGCGGAGGTGGTGCGCGGCAACAAGATCGCGACGCTGCCGGAGGTCTTCGCGCTCGCCGACTCGTACCATGCCGGCGTGCGCTACAACGTGGAAACCAAGGTGGAGGCCGACCACCCGGGCGCGTCGGCCGAACCGCAGGAATTCGTCGACGTGATCCTGGCCGCGGTTCGGGCCGGCGGCAAGGTCGATCGCGTGGAGATTCAGAGCTTCGACTGGCGAACCCTTCCCATGGTGCACCGGGCCGAGCCGTCAATCCCGTTAGTGGCCCTGTACAACGAGGAAACCTGGGTGCCGGGCTCGCCGTGGCTGAGCGGCATCGACGCCGGCGCCGTCGGCGACCCGCTGGTCGGGGCGCGGCTGGTCGGCGCCAACGCCGTCTCGCCAAACTATGCGCTGGTCACCGGAAAGCCCTACGTCGATCGCGCGCATTTCTTGGGGCTCAAGGTGATTCCGTGGACGGTCAACGACGCCGACGCCATGCGGGCCCAGATCGCCTACGGCGTGGACGGCATCATCACCGACTTCCCGACGCGGGCGCGCGCCGTCATGGCCGCGCTCGGCATGCCGCTGCCGCCGGCCTACCGCCGGGGCTAGCGCGCCACGCTGTCGGCCATGGCATCGTCCGCGGCGCGGAGCCCTTCGGTGCCGTGGCCGCGCGCGCGGACGGCTCGCCAGATCATCCCCGGGCGCAGCAGCTTCGTAGCGGGGTCGACCAGCGAGGTCACCCGGACGAACTGATCCACCACGGCGACGTCGGTTTCCGCCGCCTTCAGAACGCGATCCAGGTACCCGTTCAGCAGCCGCGCGGACAGCGGCGCGGTGCCCTCGATCTCGGGCAGCGCAAGGTCGGGGTTGGTCGACAGCTGCCAGGCCTGGCGGATCGGGACCGCCGCCGCGCGGAAGAAGCGCCGCGCCAAATCCTCTGTGCCGCTTGACAAGCAGTCATGCAGGGCCAGCGCCTCGAGCGCGGCTACGGTCATGCCCTGGCCGTAGACCGGATTGAAGCTGCACACCGCGTCGCCGGTGACCAGCAGGCCCTCCGGGAAGCGGCGCAATTTGTCGTAACGGCGCCATTGGCTGCACGGCATCTTGTGGCGCACCGGCTCGCCGATCGGTTCGGCACGCCGCACCGCGTCGAGCAAGTGGGCGGGTGCGCAATCGGCCACGAAATCGCACATCGCCGCAAGGTCGCCCCCGGGCTCTTGACCGGCGACGCCGATCACCGTGAAGATCCACGTGTCGTTCTCGCAGTGCAGCAGGCCGACGCCTCTGGGGGTGCCCGGCACGATGCCGACCAGGAAACCCAGTTCGTGCGGCGTATCCGCGGCCATGCGCAGCCGCTGGCTCGCGTAGGTCAAGTGCACCACCACACGTTCCTCGCACGGGCGGTCGTATCCCAGACCGTCCAGCCACCCCGGGGTGTGCGCGGCACGGCCGGTGGCGTCCACCACCAAATCGGCCTTCGACACGACGCATTCGCCGGTGCGGCGGCTGACCACCCGCGCCCCCGTGACGCGCCGGCGATCGGGGGTCGCGGTCAAGCCGACGATGTTGTGCTCGTCCAGCACCACGACGTTGGGGATCTCGCGCACCCGCCGACGCACGTGACCCTCCACGAAGGGCCGTGTCGCGCAGTAGGCCGTAAAAGACGTGGCGCTGCCGCTTTGCGCCAACAGGTGCCCGCCCACGTTGTAGTGGAGCCGCGACAGATCGCGCCCGTCGAAGTACTGCGCGCCGTCGAGAACCAACTCGTCGAGCACGCCGGGGAAGAATTCCTCGATCACCTGGGCGCCGCGGGGCAACAGCGCGTGCAGGTGACGCCCCTGGGGAACGCCCCGTCGACCGGCGTCGTCGTCGGGCAGCGGGTCGCGCTCCACCACCGTCACCGTGTCGAAGAAATCGGCGAGCGACCGCGCGGTCAGCAGACCGGCCATGCTCGCTCCCAGTACCACCGCGTTACTGCCGATCTTGATCATGCTTACCGCCTTCGCCGAGCCGCCAGCTGATGAAAGCGATGCTCACAGCAAACCGTGGGCGCCGATAGCGTAGTCGGCTACGCAACTTCGCCGCCGGCACCGCCGATCCGGCACGGAAACGCGGGTGAAATGGCCTGTTAGGCGTGGAGACAACCGGTTATAGTCGCCGAGTGATCAGCGGTAAACCGCTGACCGGGCGCGACAGCGAATTGGCGCTCGTCCGTCGCGCCCTGGGCGGGGCTGGCAACCACTCCGGCGTATTGATCGCCGGAGCTGCCGGTGTGGGCAAAACCTGGCTGGCCCGCGAAGCGCTGCGGCGCGCCGAGGCTTCCGGTGAGCGCACGCAGTGGCTCGTCGGCACCGAATCCGCGCGTGCGCTGCCGCTCGGGGCGTTTATCGGCCTGCTGGGCGAGGCGATGTCGGACCCGCTCACGAACGTGCGGCGGGTGATCAATTCGTTCGTCGCACAACAGCGACGCGGTCGCGTCGTGGTGGGGGTTGACGACGCGCACCTGCTGGACGGCTTGTCCGCCCTCGTCGTCCACGAGCTGGCGCAGTCGGGCGGGGTGCGGCTGGTGGTCACAATCCGCACCGGCAGTGACGAACCGGATGCGGTGACGGCGTTGTGGAAGGAGGGATTGCTGGCTCGCCTGGATCTCGAACCGCTTTCGGCCGCGGCCACGCGCGAGGTGATCGAGAGCGCGCTGGGCGGTCCCATCGACGCGCGGTGCGCGACCCGGTTCCGGAAGCTGACCGGCGGAAACACGCTGTTCCTTCGGCAGTTGCTGTCCGATCAGGTCGCGGCGGGCCAGATGCGGCAGGTCGCCGGGGTGTGGATATGGGACGGCGATGTCGCGGTGTCGCCGAGCCTGTCCGACACGGTCGGCCGCCAGCTGGGTCGGCTCAGCCCCGAGCCGGCGATGGTGATCGACATGCTGTCGCAGTGCGAGCCACTCGCGGTCGATGTGCTGTGCGACTTGGTGCCCCGCCGGGACCTCGCGGTCGCCGAAAGCATGGGCCTGGTGAGCGTCGAACGCACCGCCGGCGGGTTGATGGCCCGGCTGGCGCATCCCCTGTTCGGCGAGCTGCGCCGCGCGAGCGCCGGCGAGATGTACTTGTCGTCGCTACGGGGCAAGCTCGCGGGCCGGCTGGCCGAGAACGCCGACACCGACATGCAGGCCACCGTTCGCCGCGCGTTGCTGCACCTCGAATCGGATCTCGACCCCGAACCCGAGCTGTATCTGGAAGCGGCGCGACACGCCATGACGCTGCTGGATCTGGATCTGGCCGACCGGTTCGCGACGGCCGCCGCGCGGGCCGGGGCGCCCGGGGCGGCCGGCGTGCGGGCGATGAACCTGGTGCTGCTCGGGCACGGCGTGCAGGCCGAAGCGGCGCTGCGCGATTTGGTCGACGGCCCCGACGGTCACCACTGGGCGACGATCCGGGCGATCAACCTGATGTGGATCCTCAGCAAGCCCGCTGATGCAGGGGTGATCCTGGACGGACTTGCTGCGGGTCCCGAGACCGAGGCGCAGGTCGCCGAGCGCCTGGCGGTGCAGGCGTGCCTGGACGCGATATCGGCCCGCTGTGAGCCGGCGGCCGAAAGGGCGCGGAGCGCCTTGGCTTTCGCTGCCTTGCCGGATCTGCACGCCTTGCTGGCCGCGCTCGCGTTGATCATGGCGATGGGGGCACTCGGTGAGGTTGACGACCTCTCTAGCGTCGCCGAGCAGGCGCTGCGGCGCGCGACCACGTCGTTTCAGGCGTCGCAGTTGCGGTTCTGGTTCGGCGCCGTGTACGGCCGGGCCTGTCGACTCACGGGACGCATCGACGAATTCGTCCGCACTGCAAAGCAATTGGCTGATTCGGCCCGGGACGTCCCCGGCCTGGCCTACGCGAACCTGGCCCTGCTGCTCGGCAACGCCGACCTGGTCCGCGGCGCCGTCACCGATGCGGCCCGGTTGCTGCACGAGGCGGTTGCCAGGGTGCAAATGCACTCCGTCACGACGGGTTTGCGTGCGGCCAGCTACTTTGCGCTGGCCGAGGCGCACGCCAAGCTCGGCCAGGCCGCCGAAGCGAACGACGCGGCGGCCGGGGCGCGCTCGGCGGTGCCGGCCGACTACCTGTTCATGCACACCGGCTTGTCGCTGGCCGACGGGTGGGCGATGGCGGCAAGTGGTCGCCTGAGCGAGGCCGTCGCCGCCGCGCGGGAAGCGGCACAACTTGCCCGCGACCGCGGCCAGCCCACCCACGAGTTGGCGTGCATCCAGGCCGCGGCGCAGTGGGGCGACGCGTTTGGGGCGGCCCGCGCCGCGGAGTTGGCCGAGGCGCTGTCGCTGCCGCTGGCCGACGCGATCGCGTTGCATGCGAAGGCTCTGCTCGGCGGCGACGGTGAGGGCCTGCTGGCGGCCTCGGCGGCCTATCGGGCAATCGGTGACAAGGCCGTGGCCGCCGACGCCGCGGCGCAGGCCTCCGTCGCATTCGCCGGAAGCCAGCAGCACAAGCGCGCGCTGTACGCCGCGGCGCTGGCGAGGGAACTGGCCGACGAATGCGGCGGCCTTTGCACACCGGCCCTGCGAACCCCGGAAGGAATCAAGCTGTCGGGTCGCCAGCGCGACGTCGTCGAACTCGTCGTAGCCGGTCTGTCCAACCGCCAGATCGCCGAGAAGCTGGTGATGTCGGTGCGCACCGTGGAGGGCCACATCTACCGAGCCTGCCAGCGGGTGGGGGCCCAATCGCGCGAGGAGCTGGCCTCGATCGTGCGATCGGGACCGGGCGGCGACTGAAATTCGAGTACTCGGCTACTCATTCGCGCGCGTCAGGTCGGCCGTAGCGTGCCTGCAGAGCCCAGTTGGCCCGACCTGAAAAGGAGTGAGCGATGAAGTACGTAGTGTCTTGGACTTACCGCCTGAACGGCACGGCCGCGGAGAACGACGAAAGCTTGCGACGGGGGTTGGCCGCCTACTCCAAGTGGTCGCCGCCGCAGAGCACCACGTATCACCAGTTCGTCGGGCGCGTGGACGGCGGCGGCGGATTCGCCGTGGTCGAGACCGACAATCCGGCCGACTTGGTCGAGACCACAAGCCAATTCGCCACCATCCTGGATTACCAGATCTATCCCGTCCTCGACATCGCCGAGGCCGCGCAGGCGCTGCAGCAGGGCGTGGCGTTCAGGGAGGCGGTCGGCTGAACCGCGCGCCTCAAACGCCCAGCAGCCGCGTGGACGCCCACAGCGCGACCACGGCGACCACCAGCGCGGGGGGCACCGTGCACAACCCGAGGCGGGTGTACTCGCCGACGCCGGCATCGACGTCGTGCCTGCGAAGCACGCGGCGCCACAACAGGTTCGACAGCGAACCCACATAGGTCAGGTTGGGGCCGACGTTCACCCCGACCAGCACCGCCAGAATCGCGACCGGACCGCCGGGCGCGACCAGCGGGAGCAGTACCAGTGTGGCGGGCAGGTTGTTGACGACGTTGGCCAGCACGGCGGCAATCGCGGCGATCCCGAGCAGCGCGGGCAGTCCAGAACCGGACGGCAGCACGGCGGACATGGCCCTGTCCATACCGTTGAGCATGACCGCGCGGACCACGACTCCCAGCGCCAGCACGAACAACAGGAACGAGACGTGCACCGAGCGCGCGATCTCGGCCACAGAGGTGCGCCGGCGGCTCAGGCTGCGCACCGCGAGCACCGCCGCACCCGCGAGCGCCACCCACGCCGGGGCGACCCCGACGGACTGGCCGACCGCGAACCCGGCCAGGGTCAGCCCCACGACGACCAACACGAACACCGGCGGCCGCGGCGCCGGACCGATTTCCTCGGCGTCGGGCTGGACGCGGAGGTCGCCGGCGAAAAACCAGCGGAAGATCGCATAGATCACCGCCACCGCGCCCAGCCACGGCAACGCCATCAGCACGGTGAACCGGGTGAACGAGAGGTTGGCGGTGTGGAACGCCAGCAGGTTGGTCAGGTTCGACACCGGCAGCAGCAGGGAGGCGCCGTTGGCCAGGTGAGCAGTGGCGTAGGCGTAGGGCCGCGGCGGGGTGCGCAGCCGGCGGACCGCGGCCAGGACCACCGGGGTCAGCAGCACCACGGCCGCGTCCAGGCTCAGCACGGCGGTGATCAGGGAGGCGACGACGAACACCCGTCGCAGCAGGCCCCCCGACGAGACGCGCCCCCGCGCGATCGCCGCGCCCGCCGCTTCGAACAGCCCCTCGTCGTCGCAGAGCTTGGCCAGCACCAGGACAGCGCCGAGGAAAGCGACCACTCCGGACAGCCCGGCCACCTCCTGGGCTGCCTGCCGCACCGATATCGCGCCGACCGCGATCACGATGAGCGCCGCCGGAACCGCCGCCACCGCCTCCGGCCAACCCCTTGGGCGGACGACCGCGAACACGAGCACGGCAGCAAGCAACAACAGAGCGGCGGTCAGTCCCATGAAGTTTCCGGCCTAAACCCGCTTCACGCCCAGGGGTTTTCGCGTCGCCACACGGTCGGCATGTGCAGCGCGACACCGTCGCTCGCCGCCAGCTCGTCCAGGACCCCGATCGACACGTCCAGGTCGTCGCCCGCATACGGCAAGGCCAGCAACGGCTTTGACAGCGGGCTGAAGAAGTCGTCCCAATGGATCAGGATCACCCGGCGCGCCCCCACGGCGCGCACGGTCTCGGCCCAGTAGTCGAGGATGTAGGACCGTGGCCGCAGGCCCAGCTGTCCGACGGACAGATAGACGGCTTCGGCGCGCCGGCCGTCCAGCGCACCCTTGACGAAACCGGCGCTGCCCTGGATCAGCAGCCGCCGGTCCGACGGTCGATGGTGCACCAGCGTCGACCAGGCCTCACCGCAGCGGTAGGCCGACGCCCGCACCGGTGGGGTCAGCGGCTCGTCGATCGTCCCGGGAAACCGGTCCGGTGGGCAGTGATGGGACTGCACCAGCGTTACGTCGAAGGCGCCCAGGCGAATCGGCTCACCCGGCGTCGCGACGACGATGCGGTCCCCGGGCAGCCCGTATCCGCGGCCGACGTTGGCGGCCGACTCGCCGCCGACCAGCCGCGCGCCGGTGCGGTCGGCGACCAGCGCGGAGTCCAGCACGTGGTCGACGTGGGTGTGCACCGGGATCACGGCCTCTAGCCG
>NZ_LZKK01000185.1 GCF_001672815.1 Mycobacterium sp. E796
TTCGTCTTTCTGATCGAGGACACCGACGCGGCGCGCGACACCGAGGAAAGCTACCGGGCGCTGCTCGACGCGCTGCGCTGGCTCGGTCTCGACTGGGACGAGGGGCCGGAGGTCGGCGGGCCCTACGGGCCGTACCGGCAGTCGCAGCGCGGCGAGATCTACCGCGACGTGGTGGCGCAGCTGCTCGAGGCCGGCGAGGCCTACTACGCCTTCTCGACGCCGGAGGAGGTCGAGGCGCGGCACATCGCCGCGGGCCGAAACCCCAAGCTGGGCTACGACAACTTCGACCGGCAGCTGACCGATTCGCAGCGCGCGGCGTTCCTCGCCGAGGGCCGTCAGCCGGTGGTGCGGCTGCGCATGCCCGACGAAGACATCGCGTGGGACGACCTAGTGCGCGGCACGACCACCTTCGCGGCGGGCAGCGTGCCCGATTTCGCGCTGACCCGCGCGAGCGGAGATCCCTTGTATACGTTGGTCAACCCGCTCGACGACGCGCTGATGAAGATCACCCATGTGCTGCGCGGCGAGGACCTGCTGTCGTCCACCCCGCGCCAGCTGGCGCTGTATGCGGCGCTGACGCGCATCGGTGTGGCTGAGCACACACCGCAATTCGCGCACCTGCCCATCGTGTTGGGCGAGGGAACCAAGAAGCTGTCCAAGCGCGACCCGGAGTCGAACCTGTTCGCGCATCGCGACCGGGGCTTCATCCCCGAGGGCCTGCTGAATTACCTTGCGCTGCTGGGATGGGCGATCGCCGACGACCACGACCTGTTCACCCTGGACGAAATGGTGGCCGCATTCGACGTCGTCGACGTCAATTCCAATCCGGCCCGATTCGACCAGAAGAAGGCCGACGCGCTCAACGCCGAGCACATCCGGATGCTCGACGTCGCCGACTTCACAGCCCGCCTGCGCGACTACTTCGACACGCACGGCCACGACACCGGGCTGGATGACGCCGGATTCGCCGAGGCCGCCGAGCTGGTGCAGACGCGCATCGTCGTCCTGAGCGACGCGTGGGACCTGCTGAAGTTCCTCAACGACGACGAATACGAGATCGAGGAGAAGGCCGCCGCCAAGGAGCTCGGGCCGGACGGCGCCGCGGTTTTGGACGCGGCGCTGGCCGCGCTGGACGGCGTGACCGACTGGACAACCGAGCGGATCGAGGCCGCGCTCAAGGCCGCGCTCATTGACGGCCTGGCGCTCAAACCGCGCAAGGCGTTCGGCCCGATCCGCGTCGCCGCGACGGGAACAACGATCAGCCCGCCGCTGTTCGAATCGCTCGAGCTACTGGGCCGCGAGCGCAGCATGGCGCGGTTGCGGGGCGCGCGCGACGGGGCCGTCTGAGTTTTTGGTAGTCTGCACAGCGGTTTACAAAGGCCGACGACGGCCGGCCACGACGGCGCGGGACACCGCAGAACCGTTGTGACCAGCGGTTTTAGGCAGCCAATGGGGTATGGTGTAATTGGCAACACAGCTGATTCTGGTTCAGCCATTCTAGGTTCGAGTCCTGGTACCCCAGCAAGATCGCGGCACGGCTTGCGATTAGGTCGCCCTTGTTGGGTGAGCTATGCTGGCAGCTCGGATCGGTTCAGGCCCCGTCGTCTAGCGGCCTAGGACGCCGCCCTCTCACGGCGGTAGCGTGGGTTCGAATCCCATCGGGGCTACAAACAATTACTGGCCGGTCCCCAGCACGGCCGGGGCGGTCGACCCGCCCACCGGCATGGGCGGCAATCCGAGCTTGCGGTGATCCCACGAGCGCGCGCGGCGGGCGACGATGCGCACGCACACCCGCTTGTTCATCATCTGCTCGACGAAGGGCTTCATTTCGTCGGTGTAGGGGCCGGTGTAGCGCTCGAACACGCTGACACCCACCCGGTGTGCGACGTCGGGATCGTCGACGATCTCCGCGACGCCCTCGAACGACACCCCGCGCAGCGTGTCGTAGGTGTCGCCGTCCTCGATCAGAAAGCTCACCCGCGGATCCCGGGTGAGGTTCACCGCCTTCTGCGACTTGGCCTTGGTCTCGAGCCAGACCTCGCCGTCGACGACGGCGTACCACATGGCGGTCAGGTGCGGCTGGCCGTCGGGGCCGACGGTGGCCAGTGTTCCGGTGCGGCTCTTGACGACGAAGTCGGCGATCTCGTCCTCCGACATGACGATGCTCGCGCGCTGATTGGTTCCCATGGCCGTCAGTTTGTCAGGCGGGTTGCGGGTGAGTGTGCGGTGGTGGCTTTCGGTGTGCGCTGAGGGCGGGAAATGTGCAACGTCGGCGCCCTGGATGCACACGCGCCACGGGGGCTAGAGCCGGCGGGTGAGCGCCTCAGCGGCGGACAACAGATCGGCGGCCCAGCGGGCCCCGGGCCGTCGCCCGATTCGATCGACGGGCCCCGACACCGATATCGCGGCGATGACGACACCGCGGCCGTCACGCACCGGCGCCGACACGCTCGCCACGCCGGGCTCGCGCTCGGCGACGCTTTGCGCCCAACCCCGCCGGCGCACTTCGGCCAGCGCCCGGTCGGTGAATTTCGCCGTCGGCAGCACGGCCTTCTGGACGGTGGCGTCGGCGTAGGCGAGTAGCACTTTGGCCCCCGAGCCCGCCGTCATCGGCAGGCGCGCCCCGACCGGAACCGTATCGCGAAGACCCGCAGCCGGTTCCAGGGCGGCTACGCAGACCCGCGACGTGCCCTCGCGGCGATACAACTGCACGCTCTCGCCGGTGGTCTCGCGCAGGCCGGGCAGCACCGTGGCGCTCGCGGCCAGCAGCGGATCGTTGACGCGGCCGGCCAATTCGGTGACGGCCGGACCGAGTCGCCAGCGCCCTTCGTCGTCGCGCGCCAGCAGCCGATGAACTTCCAGCGCGGCCGCCAGCCGATAGGCGGTGGCCCGGGGCAAGCCGGTCCGCTCGCACAGTTCGGCCAGCCCGCACGGGGATTCCGCGATCGTATGCAGCACGCCCACCGCTTTGTCGAGGACGCCGATGCCGCTATGCTGTCTCACAAGGAGATACTAGCGTCTCGCATTCTGAGACAACAGCCGAAAGACCGGATAGGGGCGAATTCGATATGGGATCCGAAGCCAAGCCGCGCACCCTGGCCGAAAAGGTTTGGGACGACCACGTTGTGGCGTCCGGGGGCGGTGCCGAACAAGCGGGGGCCCCTGACTTGATCTACATCGACCTGCATTTGGTGCACGAGGTCACCAGCCCGCAGGCGTTCGACGGCCTGCGCCTGGCCGGCCGGCCGGTGCGGCGCCCCGACCTGACGCTGGCCACCGAGGACCACAACGTGCCGACGGTCGACATCGACAAGCCGATCGCCGATCCGGTCTCGCGCACCCAGGTCGAGACGTTGCGGCGCAACTGCGCGGAATTCGGCGTCCGGCTTTATCCGATGGGGGACATCGAACAGGGCATCGTGCACGTCGTCGGTCCGCAGTTGGGGCTCACGCAGCCGGGGATGACGATCGTCTGTGGCGATAGTCACACGTCCACGCATGGCGCATTTGGCGCGCTGGCCATGGGGATTGGCACCTCGGAGGTGGAGCACGTGCTGGCCACCCAGACGTTGCCGCTGCGGCCGTTCAAGACGATGGCGGTCAACGTTGACGGGCAGTTGCCCGCCGGCGTCACCGCCAAGGACATCATCCTCGCGCTGATCGCGAAGATCGGCACCGGCGGGGGACAGGGTCACGTCATCGAATACCGGGGCAGCGCCATCGAATCGCTGTCGATGGAAGGCCGGATGACGGTCTGCAACATGAGCATCGAGGCCGGCGCCCGGGCGGGCATGGTGGCGCCGGACGAGACCACGTACGAATTTTTGCGTGGGCGGCCGCACGCGCCGACCGGCGCGCAGTGGGACGCCGCGGTGCACTACTGGCAGCAGTTGCGCACCGACCCCGGCGCCGTCTTCGACACCGAGGTCTACCTCGACGCGGCCTCGCTGAGCCCGTTCGTCACGTGGGGAACCAACCCCGGCCAGGGGGTGCCCCTGGGGGCGGCGGTGCCCGACCCCGAACTGATGACCGACGACGGCGAGCGGCAGGCCGCCGAGAAAGCCTTGGCGTACATGGACCTTCGACCGAGCACGCCGATGCGCGAGATCGGCGTGGACGCCGTGTTCGTCGGCTCTTGTACCAACGGTCGTATCGAAGACCTGCGGGTGGTGGCCGACGTGTTGCGCGGCCGCAAGGTCGCCCCGGGGGTGCGGATGCTCGTCGTGCCGGGCTCGATGCGGGTGCGCGCGCAGGCTGAAGCCGAAGGGCTGGGCGAGGTTTTCACCGCCGCGGGCGCCGAGTGGCGCCAGGCGGGATGCTCGATGTGCCTGGGCATGAACCCCGATCAGCTGTCGCCGGGCGAGCGGTGCGCCGCCACGTCCAACCGCAACTTCGAAGGGCGGCAGGGCAAAGGGGGCCGCACCCACCTGGTATCGCCGGCCGTCGCCGCGGCGACGGCGGTGCGGGGCACGCTGTCCTCGCCGGCCGACTTGAACTCCAACTGATTTGAATCGAGGACGAAATGGAAGCCTTTCGCACCCACACTGGGATCGGAGTGCCGCTGCGGCGGTCCAATGTCGACACCGACCAGATCATTCCGGCGGTGTTCTTGAAGCGGGTAACCCGAACCGGTTTCGAGGACGGGTTGTTCGCCACGTGGCGCTCGGATCCGTCATTCGTGCTCAATCTCAGCCCCTTTGACCGCGGCTCGGTTCTGGTGGCCGGACCCGATTTCGGCATCGGGTCGTCGCGCGAGCATGCGGTGTGGGCGCTCATGGACTACGGGTTCCGGGTGGTCATCTCGTCTCGGTTTGGTGACATTTTCCGGGGCAACGCCGGCAAGGCGGGCCTGTTGGCGGCGGAAGTTTCTCAGGACGGCGTGGAACTGCTTTGGAAGCTCATCGAGGGCAGCCCGGGCTTGGAAATCACTGCCAATCTTCAAGATCGAAATATCACCGCCGGAACGACGGTGCTGCCGTTCAAGATTGACGACCACACCGCGTGGCGATTGCTCGAGGGTCTCGACGATATAGGCCTTACGCTGCGGAAACTCGACCAGATCGAGGCATTCGAGTCGGCGCGCCCGGAGTGGAAACCGCGCACTCTGCCCGCCTCCTGAAGGGTCGATCGCGACGGCGATTTCACCTCCGACCGTTTAGGTAGCCCGTCTTATTTTGCCCCCGCGCCACCGGTCAAGGGCGGCAACCGGATTGCGAAAAATTCGTTCGTTCCGGCCTGAAATTGCGCGTGGCTCTTGGAAATTTGCTGGGTGAGGGTTTACCGTGTTCGCAGTCGGTTCCCAAAAATGGGACCACTGGCTTCGGAGGGTTTGGATGAACAAAGCAGAGCTCATAGATGTGCTCACACAGAAATTGGGCTCGGACCGTCGGCAGGCGACCGCCGCCGTCGAGAATGTTGTCGACACCATTGTGCGCGCGGTGCACAAGGGCGACAGTGTGACCATTACCGGGTTCGGTGTCTTCGAACAGCGGAAGCGCGCGGCGCGGGTGGCCCGCAATCCGCGTACGGGCGAGACGGTAAAGGTGAAGCCGACGTCGGTCCCAGCGTTCCGGCCCGGTGCCCAATTCAAAGCGGTTGTGTCTGGCGCACAGCGCCTCCCGGCGGAAGGACCTGCAGTGAAACGTGGTGTTGTAGCGGCCGGCGCAGCCAAGAAGGCGGCGAAGAAGGCTCCGGCGAAGAAGGCGGCGAGCAAGGCTCCGGCCAAGAAGGCTCCGGCCAAGAAGGCCCCGGCCAAGAAGGCCGCCGTGAAAAAGGCCCCGGCCAAGAAGGTCGCTACCAAGGCTCCGGCCAAGAAGGCCGCAGTGAAGAAGGCTCCGGCCAAGAAGGCCGCCGTGAAGAAGGCCCCGGCCAAGAAGGCCGCAGTGAAGCGGGCTCCGGCCAAGAAGGCGGCGAGCAAGGCTCCGGCCAGGAAGGCTCCTGCCAAGAAGGCCGCCGCTCGGCGCGGTCGCCGGTAGGAAGTTCCAGACGCGGATACCCTTCGGGGTGGCGGCAAATGCCCCACCCGGAGGGTATTTGCGTGTCAGGCCCGCACGTTGGCGGCCAGCGCGCCGCCGATGTGGTCGGCCGCCACCAGGCGGCCGCCTGACAGGGACAGCACCCACGTGCTGCCCTTGTGGTTGCGCGATTTATCGGCGCGCACTCCGTCGCGTTCGCACCACCAGGCGATGAGGTCCGGAATCACCTTGCCCTGCGTGCAAATCACCGGGGTGTCTGCCTCCTCGGCGATGCGCAGCATCCGGTGGCGCGCGCGCTTGGGGCTCTTCGCGTACGACTCCTCGGTAAGGGCGGGCTCGTTGTGGACCGTCACACCGAGTTCCTCGGCGAGTGGTTCGACCGTCTGGTGACAGCGCAGCCGGTCCGCCGCATACACGTCGGTGGCGCCGAAGGCCAGCAGCTGGGGAACCAGTGCCTCGGCCTGCGCGCGTCCCCGCTTGTCGAGCGGGCGTTTGGTGTCGTCGCCTTTGAAACGTGATTTCCGGCCGGCGGTGCCATGCCGGACCACGAGCACGGTGCGCGTGTCTTCGGGCTGTTTCGCGAAGTGGCGCAACATCTTTCGATCGTGCGGGTAGGTGAGCCTGTCCTTCGCCTCGGCGACCGGCAGCCACACCAACTCATCGACCTCGCGTCCCGGCGTGAATTCGCCGCCGGTGTCGCGCGCCGCCCAGTAATAGACCTTCTTGACGCCTTGCTCGATCGGATAGCTCACCATGTCGAGCCGCCGGCCGAGAATGGAGCGGTGGCCCGTCTCCTCTAACACCTCGCGGACCGCCGCCACCGGGGCGGTCTCGCCGGGGTCCACCTTGCCCTTCGGCAGCGACCAGTCGTCGTAGCGGGGGCGGTGGATCAGGGCCACCTCGAGGCTCGGGTCGGCCGGGTCGTCGCCCGCCCTGCGCCACAGCACCGCGCCCGCCGCGTACACGATCTTGCTTCCGGACCGCCGACCCGCCGATGAGGTCTGGTTCGACACCTAAACTCCTGCAGGTCAATTCGCTCGCGGTCGTGGATGCGACCTGGAAGCTACCACACGGTGTCAGGGGCTGCGGTGCCGCTCCATCAGCGATTCCTGATGGTCGCGCACGGTGTGACCCTCCTGGGGCGACGCGGTCCACTGCCCGTCGGGACCCAGTTCCCAGCACCGGGTCGAGGGGTCCAACGCGGACTCGAACAAGTCGTCCAGATAGGCCGTGAGTCGCGGATCCTTGACCTGAACCAGCGCCTCGACGCGCCGGTCGAGATTGCGGTGCATCATGTCGGCGCTGCCGATCCAGAACTCGTTGAGGCGGTTGAAATGCATGATCCGCGAGTGCTCCAAGAAGCGGCCGAGGATCGAACGGACCGAGATGTTCTCCGAAAAGCCTTCCGCTCCGGGGCGCAGCGCGCAGATGCCGCGCACCACCACCTCGACCCGCACACCGGCCCGCGACGCGCGGTACAACGCGTCGATCACCTGCTCGTCGACCAGAGCATTCATCTTCATCCGGATCCGGCCGCCGCCGTGTTCGCGGTGGGCGGCGATCTCGCGCTCGACGCGTTCGATTATGCCCGTGCGAATGCTGTGCGGGGCGACCAGAAGATTGCGGTAGGAAACCTTGCGCGAGTAGCCGGTTAGCGAATTGAACAAATCGGTCAGATCGGCCCCGATTTCGGGGGACGCCGTGAGCAGACCGACGTCCTCGTACAGCCGCGCCGTCTTCCCGTTGTAGTTGCCGGTACCGATGTGGCAGTACCGGCGGATCGCCGAGCCTTCGCGGCGCACCACGAGGCAGGTCTTGCAGTGCGTCTTCAGTCCGACGTAGCCGTAGACCACGTGCACGCCCGCCTGCTCAAGTGTGCGCGCCCAGCGGATGTTGGCCTGTTCGTCGAAGCGCGCCTTGATCTCCACCATGGCCACCACTTGCTTTCCGGCCTCGGCCGCGGCGATCAGCGCCCGCACGATCGGCGAATCACCGGAGGTGCGGTACAACGTCTGCTTGATCGCCAGCACGTTGGGGTCGGCGGCGGCCTGCTCGATGAATCGCTGCACGCTGGTGGAGAACGAGTCGTACGGATGATGAAGCAGCACATCGCCTTCGCGCAGCGTCGCGAAGATGCTCCGCGGGGTTTCGCGGTCGGCGAAGGCGGGGTGGGTGTCGGGAACGAATGTCGGATCCTTGAGCGCCGGCCGCTCGATGCCGTAGATCTGCCACAACGACGAAAGGTCGAGCAGGCCGGGCACTTCGATGACGTCACCGGGATGCACGTCGAGTTCACGCAGCAGCAGTTCCAGCATGCTTTCGGTCATGTCGTCGGCGATCTCGAGCCGCACCGGCGAACCGAAACGCCGGCGCGCCAGCTCCCGCTCCAGGGCCTGTAGCAGATCCTCGTCGCGGTCCTCTTCAACCTCGTAGTCCGCGTTGCGGGTGATGCGGAACGCATGATGCTCAACGATTTCCATGCCCGGGAACAGCTCGGGCAGGAAGGCCGCAATCAGTTCTTCCATCGGGAGATAGCGGACGATTTCCGGTCCCTCACCGTCGGCACCGCGGATGTCGAGTTCGACGAAGCGGTCGACGTTGTTCGGCACCTTGACCCGGGCGAAGTGCTGGCCGCCATCCTCGGGCTGGCGCACCATGACCGCGAGGTTCAGGCTCAACCCGCTGACGAACGGGAACGGGTGAGCGGGATCGACGGCCAGCGGCGTCAAGACGGGAAAGACTTGCTCGGTGAAATAGGTCGACAACTCGTCGCGCTCCGCCTGATCCAGATCGGCCCACGTGACGATGTGGATGCCTTCCTCGGCGAGCGCCGGTCGCACCGAATCGAGGAACACCCGCGCGTGCCTGGTGGCGATTCGCTGGGTCTGTTCGCCGATGCGGGCCAGTTGCTCACGCGGTGTCAGCCCGTCGGCCGACCGTACGGACAGGCCCATCTCGTCGCGGCGCTTGAGGCCGGCGACCCGCACCATGTAGAACTCGTCGAGATTGGATGCGAAGATCGCCAGGAACTTCGCGCGCTCCAGCAGCGGCAGCGAGTTGTCGTCGGCCAGCGCGAGCACGCGCGCGTTGAAGTCGAGCCAGCTCAGTTCGCGGTTGAGGTAGCGATCCTCCGGCAGCTCGTCGGAGATCGCGGCGGGGGTCGCGGCCGGTGGTGCGGCCACGTCGGCCTCGCCGGAATGCCATGTGGTCTCGTCGGGGCGTGCCTCGGCTTCGGTTTCGGTCACCATGCGATCATTGCTCATCACCCGCTGTGCTGCTAGCGCTCGGCGGACATCCATTCGCAGTTGGCGCGCCGTTCATCGCTCGTACAGATTTGCTGTGGCGGGGTTTCGTCACCGCTGCGCTCGCACTATTTGATGGCGCGGGCGGTCGCCGCGCCGACTCCAAGACGACGCGCGGCCACGAGGTCGGCGGGGGTATCGACATCGCAGCGCAGGCCGGGCCACGCGCCCGTCAGCTCGATCGCGCCCGAACGCCGGTGCCGCGCGCATGAATCCGGGCCGAACCGCGGATCCAGCGGGGCTCCGAACGCGCAGAGCGCGGCGGTTCCGGTGGCCAGCCGATCGGCGACGAAGCTGCGTCGGTGCTGGCGCGCGGCGGCGATCGCCTCGGCCAGCTCCTGGGTCTGCAGCGCAGGCAAATCACCTTGCAGCACAACGACATTGGTGAAGACCCCGGCGACCGCTCGTTCGGCGGCGACGATCGCACTGTTCAGCGGGTCCTGGTCACCCTCGGGCGTCGGGTCGGCCAGCACGGCTGCCCCGAGTTCGGCCGCCGCGGCCGCCGCGGCGTCGTCGGGCGTGACGACGGTGATCGACCCCAGCGCCTCGACGCCCGACGCGGCGGTGAGCGTGTCGACCAGCATGGCCAGCACTACCTTCTCCCGCCGCGGCGCCGAGAACACCGGGGCCAGCCGGGTCTTGGCGGCGGCCAGCCGCTTGACGGCGATGATCAACGCGACATCCCCCGCGCCGTCGTCCGCCCCCTCGGCCCGTGTGCCGCTCATTCCGCCATCCTGCCAGCGCGACCGCGCCGACCCGGCGTCGCGGTAGCGTGATCCGCGTCGAGGACATAACCGCTCGGACGGGGGTGACTGATGGCCGGCACAGACGGCGCCGTTGCGGTGATGGGCGCCGGTGCCTGGGGCACGGCACTGGCCAAGGTGCTCGCCGACGCGGGCGGACCGGAAGCACAAGTTGTGCTGTGGGCGCGGCGCTCCGATGTCGCCGACGAGATCAACGGCACCCGATATAACCCCGCCTACCTGCCTGGCACGCTGTTGCCGCCCGGCATCCGCGCCACCACCGATGCGAGCGAGGCCCTGGCCGGCGCGACGACGGTGCTGCTGGGGGTGCCGGCGCAGACGATGCGCGGCAACCTCGAGCGGTGGGCGCCGTTGGTGGCCGACGGCGCGACCCTGGTCAGCCTGGCCAAGGGCATCGAGCTGGGCACCCTCATGCGGATGAGCCAGGTCATCGTTTCGGTGACCGGCGTGGATGCCGCACAGGTCGCGGTCATCTCGGGCCCGAACCTGGCCAGTGAGATCGCCCAGTGCCAGCCCACCGCGACGGTCGTCGCGTGCAGCGATTCCGGCCGCGCGGTCGCCGTGCAGCGCATGCTCAACAGCGGCTACTTCCGTCCCTATACCAACAGCGACGTGGTCGGCACCGAGATCGGCGGGGCGTGCAAGAACGTCATCGCGCTCGCCTGCGGGATGGCGGCAGGCGTCGGGCTCGGCGAAAACACCGCCGCAGCGATCATCACCCGCGGCCTGGCGGAGATCATGCGATTGGGGATAGCGCTCGGCGCCAAGGGGGCGACGCTGGCCGGGCTGGCCGGCGTCGGAGACCTGGTGGCCACCTGCACCTCGCCGCACTCGCGCAACCGGTCGTTCGGCGAATGCCTGGGCCGCGGCGGGACCCTGGAGTCGGCCACGCAGGCGGGCCAGGGGCACGTCGTCGAGGGCGTGACGTCCTGCGAGGCGGTGCTGGCGCTGGCGTCCAGCTACGACGTCGAGATGCCGCTCACCGACGCCGTGCACCGGGTGTGTCACAAGGGTTTGTCGGTGGAGGAGGCGATGGCGCTGCTGCTGGGCCGCAGCACCAAGCCCGAATGAGGCGCCCCGGCGAGCGAAAGCCCAGGTGGCGGTGCGGTGCCCGACCCTTGCGCGTAGGTACCGGTAGCCTCTCCAGGTTGTGAATGCCAGCCAGCGCGTGCGCGTCGCCGTCGTGTTCGGCGGGCGCAGCAACGAGCACGCTATCTCGTGCGTGTCGGCGGGCAGCATCCTGCGCAACCTCGACCCGCAGCGCTTCGAGGTGATCGCGATCGGCATCACCCCGCAGGGTTCGTGGGTGCTCACCGACGGCGACCCGGATGCGCTGGCGATCACCGATCAGCGGTTGCCCGAGGTGACCGCCGATTCGGGCACCGAGCTGGCCCTGCCGGCGGATCCGCGGCGCGGCGGTGAGCTGGTTTCGCTGTCGCCTGGCGCCGGCGAAGTTTTGACGGCGGTCGATGTGGTGTTTCCGGTGTTGCACGGCCCCTACGGCGAGGACGGCACGATCCAGGGGCTGCTCGAACTCGCCGGGGTGCCCTACGTCGGCGCCGGGGTGCTGGCCAGCGCCGCGGGTATGGACAAGGAGTTCATGAAGAAGCTCCTTGTCGCCGAGGGACTTCCGGTCGGTCCCCACGCGGTGCTGCGCGCGCCGCGGGCGGCGCTCAACCTCGACGAGCGCGAGCGTTTGGGCCTGCCGGTGTTCGTGAAGCCCGCGCGCGGCGGCTCCTCGATCGGCGTCGGCCGGGTCGCGAGTTGGGAGGAGCTGCCCGCCGCCGTCGCGAACGCCCGCCGGCACGATCCGAAGGTCATCGTCGAGGCGGCCATCAACGGTCGCGAGCTGGAGTGCGGCGTCCTCGAAATGCCCGACGGCACAGTGCAAGCCAGCACGGTAGGCGAGATCCGCGTGGCCGGGGTGCGGGGCCGCGAGGACTCGTTCTACGACTTCGCGACGAAATACCTCGAGGACGCAGCCGAATTGGATGTGCCCGCGAAGGTCGAGGACGACATCGCCGACGCGGTGCGCCAATTGGCGATCCGCGCGTTCAAGGCCATCGACTGCCAGGGCCTGGCCCGGGTCGACTTCTTTCTCACCGAAAACGGGCCGATCATCAACGAAATCAACACGATGCCGGGTTTCACGACCACCTCGATGTACCCGCGGATGTGGGCGGCCAGCGGCGTCGACTATCCCACCCTGCTGGCGATCATGGTGGAGACGGCGTTGGCGCGGGGCGTGGGTCTGCGCTGACTCGTGGCGATCGCAAGCGCGGCGTAGCCGGGCGCGGCGGGTCGCCGCCATTGGGTTCGTGGCGATCGCAAGCGCGGCGTAGCCGGGCGCGGCGGGTCGCCACCATCGGGTTCGTGGCGATCGCAAGCGCGGCGTAGCCGGGCGCGGCGGGTCGCCACCATCGGGCTAGCGCGCGGGTGCCGGGTCGATCGGCACGGCGGCGATGGTGTGGTCGATCGCCTCGGAGACCTGCTGGATGGGCGTCGGTCCCGATCCCGCGGGCAGCGTGAGCGCCACGTACACCGGCCGGTCGACCGTGTACCAGGTGGCGCGCCCGGCCTCACCCGCGGATTGCTGGCCGGCGGTGACCTCGAACCACTGCACCCGATCGACGACCTGGATCGGCGATCCCACCACGAACTCCGCGGGACGGTCGAGCCCGCAGCGCAACACCACCGGCTGGCTGTCGGGCGAGGTCCGCCAGGCCGCCGCGCCCTCGGGCGCGGGCTGCGCCAGCTGCGCGCGTTGATAGTCCCCGAGCCGCTGCGGCAGCGCGTCCGTCAGCGCCCGGCACGCGGCGCTGTTCGCCTGGGGCGCGGGGAAGGCCGCGACGGTCACCGGTTGCGGCGGCGCCTGGCGGGTGGCCGCGATGGCCAGGATCACGCCGATCGCCACGACGGCCAGCACCACCGCCGCGATCATCACGGCGCGCGGTGGTCCGGTATCGGTAACTGGGCCGCTTGCGGGGTCGGTCGTCACCGCCCGCGCACCTCCTTGCTTCTCTTACACTGGCGCGGTCCGCTCGCGCGGGCAGGGATCTAACTTACCGCAGGTCGGGCGGCGTACGGTGGCGCGGGACGGGCGAGGAGGTGGCGTGCGCGACGACACATCGGGGGAGTTCCCTACGCTGGCGCGGCTCGGAGAATTCGCGGTCATCGATCGGCTGGTGCGCGGCCGCCGGCAGCCCGACGCGGTGCTGCTCGGGCCCGGCGATGACGCGGCGCTCGTGGCGGCGGGCGACGGTCGCACGCTGGTTTCGACCGATGTCCTGGTGCAGGACCGGCACTTTCGACTGGACTGGTCGACACCCCGCGAGGTCGGCCGCAAAGCGATCGCCCAGAACGCCGCCGACATCGAGGCGATGGGCGGGCGGCCCACGGCCTTCGTCGTCGGCTTCGCGGCGCCCGGCGACACGCCGGCTGCGCGGGTCGACGCGCTGGTCGAGGGGATGTGGGACGAGGCGGGCCGGATCGGCGCCGGCATCGCCGGCGGCGACCTGGTCAGTGCCCCGCAGTGGGTGCTGTCGGTGACCGTGCTGGGCGACCTCGAGGGCCGCGCTCCCGTGTTGCGGTCCGGCGCGAAGCCCGGCTCGGTGGTCGCCGTCGCCGGTGAGCTGGGCCGCTCCGCGGCGGGGTATTCGTTGTGGGAGAAGGGCATTGATGGTTTCGAGGAGCTGCGGAGCCGCCACCTGGTGCCGGAGCCGCCCTATGGGCAGGGCGCCGCGGCCGCGGCAGCGGGTGCGCAGGCGATGATCGACGTCTCCGACGGCCTGATCGGCGACCTGCGCCACGTCGCGGAGGCCTCCGGGGTCGGGATCGATTTGTCCACCGCGCCGCTGGCCGCGGACCGCGACGCGCTGGCCGCCGCCGGGCACGTGGCCGGCGAGGACCCCCTGGCGTGGGTGCTCGGCGGCGGCGAGGACCACGCCCTCGCCGCGTGTTTCGCCGGCCCGGTGCCGCGGGGGTGGCGCGTGATCGGCCGCGTGCTCGACGGGCCGACCAGGGTGCTCGTCGACGGCGCGGAGTGGAGCGGTTACGCGGGCTGGCAGTCTTTCGCCCGGTGACGATGCGGGCCGCGTCGCGGCCCGAGGAGGAGGCGGGCATCTGAGTGGGCGCTAGGGTGACGCGGTGACCGTCTACGCGATCGCCCAGCTGAAGTTCACGGACCGGGCGGCCTACGACCGGTACCAGGCGAGGTTTATGGAGGTCTTCCGTCGGCACCCGGGAGCGCTGCTCGCCGCCGACGAGTCGCCGAAGGTCGCCGAGGGCCAGTGGGACCGCGAGAAGCTGGTGTTGATGCGCTTTCCCGACGAGGCGTCCTTTTACGCATTCGTGCAATCGCCCGAATACGAGGAGATCGCGAAGGACCGACGGGCAGGGGCCGACACGGTGGTGCTGCTTGTGCAAGGGCTGCAATGACCGCGCGGCCGTTGAGCGAGCTCGTCGAGCCGGGCTGGGCCACCGCGCTCAAGCCCGTCAGCGACCAGGTCGCCCAAATGGGGCAGTTCCTGCGGGACGAGATCGCCGCGGGTCGCCGGTACCTGCCGGCGGGACCAAACGTGTTGCGCGCCTTCACCTATCCGTTCGACGGCGTCCGGGTGCTGATCGTCGGGCAGGATCCCTACCCGACGCCCGGGCACGCCGTGGGCCTGAGCTTCTCGGTGGCCCCCGACGTGCGGCCGCTGCCCCGCAGCCTGGCCAACATCTTCGACGAGTACACCGCCGACCTGGGCCACCCCCAGCCGGCGTGCGGCGACCTGACGCCCTGGGCCGAGCGCGGCGTGATGCTGCTGAACAGGGTGCTCACGGTGCGACCCAACAACCCGGCATCGCACCGGGGCAAGGGGTGGGAGGCGGTGACCGAGTGCGCGATTCGCGCGCTGGCCGAGCGGTCGCTACCGCTGGTGGCCATCCTGTGGGGGCGCGACGCGTCAACGCTGAAACCCATGCTGGCCGAAGGCAATTGCGTGGCGATCGAATCGCCGCATCCGTCGCCGTTATCGGCGTCCCGCGGCTTTTTCGGCTCGCGCCCGTTCAGCCGCGCCAACGAGCTGCTGGCCGGAATGGGCGCCGACCCGATCGATTGGCGGCTGCCGTGACCGAGATGACCGCCCTGCGCGCGCACCGCCGGGGTGGCCCGGAGGTGCTGGTCATCGAGCGCGCGCCCATCCCGGTCCCCGCCGCCGGCGAGGTCTTGGTCGCGGTGCACGCCGCGGCCATCACGTTCGACGAGCTGACCTGGGACGAGACGTGGACTACCGAGGGCGTCAGCCGGATCCCGGTCATCCCGTCGCATGAAGTGTCTGGTGTCGTGTCCGAGATCGCCTCCGGCGTAACGGATTTCAAGCCCGGCAACGAAGTGTACGGATTGGTCGGATTCGATCGCGACGGCGCCGCGGCCGAATACGTCGCGGTGCCGGCCGCCGACCTGGCCGCCAAGCCTTCGACGGTGTCGCATGCTAGTGCGGCCGCGCTGCCGATGGGCGGGCTGACCGCCCTGCAGGCCCTGGTCGACCACGCCGCGGTGCGGCCTTCAGAGGCGGTGCTGGTGCACGGCGGGGCGGGCGGGGTCGGGCTGCTGACGGTCCAACTGGCCGCGATCCTCGGGGCGCGAGTCACCGCGACGGTGCGCAGCGATGCCGGCGAGCTCCTGCGCGGTTTGGGTGCCGCACGCGTAATCGACGTTCGCTCAGAAGCTTTCGACGAAGGCGCCGCCGCCTACGACGTCGTCATCGACACCGTCGGCGGCGAGACCTTGGATCGATCCTTCGGCGTGCTGCGTCGCGGGGGACGGCTGGTCACCCTCTCGGCGCCCCCGCCGGCCGGCAAGGCCGATGAATACGGCATCACCGCAACGTTCTTCATCGTCACGCCGAACGGTGAACAGCTTGCCGAACTCGCCGCGCTCGTTGACGGCGGGCGGCTGCACCTCGAAATCGCTGGGACGTTTCCCCTGGCGAAGGGGCGAGAGGCGTTCGAAAGCGGGCGTATGCCGGGCCGGCGCCCGGGCAAGACCGTGATCGTCGTTCGGGACTAGTCTCGCTGCGCCGAACCGTAACTAGCCGCGGACGACCTTGCCGGCCTTGATGCAGGACGTGCAGACGTTCAGCCGCTTCTTGTTGCCACCCGGGCGGGTCACGACGTGCACGGTCTGGACGTTGGGGTCCCACCGGCGGCTGGTGCGGCGGTGGGAGTGCGACACCGACTTGCCGAAGCCGGGGCCTTTCCCGCAGATATCGCACACAGCGGCCATCGTTCAAGCTCCTCAAATGATCGGGGTCCGGCTCGGCGGTCTGGCTAGGGCCGGGACAGCCCGGAATGACTCGGGCCAGCCCAGGATACCGACTGACATGGGCAACCACCAAAACGATCAACACTCGTGCGGCGACGTGGCCCCGGCATTGTCGTCCGCTCTGGCTAGGCTCGATGGGTCGGCGCGTTCAGGCAGAGGGCGCGCCGCCGTGGCCGGCCGCTGGGAGGCTCCGAGGGAGGTGGGTCGCTTGGGCACGTCAGAGGCGCTGCTGGACGCCCCTGCCCTGCGGAACTGGGCCCACACCGCCGTCAGCGACCTGATCACCCACATCGACGAGATCAACCGGCTCAACGTCTTCCCGGTCGCCGACTCCGACACGGGTGCGAACATGCTGTTCACCATGCGTTCCGCGCTGGCGGAGGCTTCGGCAGGAGCGGGCGCGGACGGCGGGGACGGGTGCGTGGCGCGGGTGGCGGCGGCCCTGTCGGCCGGCGCATTGAACGGCGCGCGCGGCAATTCCGGGGTGATATTGTCGCAAATCCTGCGCGGCATCGCCGATGTCACCGCGGCCGCGGCGGCCGAGGCGGGCGGCGAGCTGCCCCATATGGACGCCGCCATGCTCGGGGCAGCGTTGCGGCGCGGCGTGGAGCTGGTCATCGCGTCGATGGGCGGCGCCGAAGTCCCGGGAACCATCGTCTCGGTGTTGCGGGCCGCCGCCGAGGCCGTCGAGGGTTGCGCCGACGAGGGGCTGTCCGCCGCGATCACAGCAGCGGGCGATGCGGCGGTGATCGCGCTGGAAAAGACCCCCGAGCAGCTTGACGTCCTCGCCCATGCCGGTGCCGTGGACGCGGGCGGGCGTGGCCTGCTGGTGCTGTTGGACGCGCTGCGCTGCGCCGTCAGCGGTCAGGCGCCCCGCCGCGCGGTGTACGCGCCGTCGCCGCGGGCGCACCGGCCGGAAGCGGCCGCCGAACAACCCGCGCCGCAGTTTGAGGTGATGTACCGGCTGGACGGCTGCGATTCCGCGGCCGCGGACGCGCTGCGCAATCGGCTCGAGAGCCTCGGGGAATCCGTGGCCATCGCCGCGGCCGCCGCGCAGGAATCCACCGACAGCTATTCCGTGCATGTGCACACCGACGACGCCGGCGCCGCCGTCGAGGCGGGACTGGCGGCCGGGCGACTCAGCCGCATCGTCATCTCGGCGCTGACCTCGGGTGCCACCGGGATGCCCGCCGGCGGCTGGACGCGCGAACGCGCGGTGCTGGCCGTGGTGGACGGCGACGGCGCCGCCGAGCTGTTCTCCGGCGAGGGCGCCTGCGTGCTGCGGCCCGATCCGGACATCGGCGACATCAGCGCCCACCAGCTGGTGCGGGCCGTCGTCGACACCGGCGCCGCCCAGGTGATGGTGCTGCCCAACGGGTATGTGGCCGCCGAGGAGTTGGTGGCCGGCTGCACGGCGGCCATCGGGTGGGGGATCGACGTCGTGCCCATACCGACGGGCTCGATGGTGCAGGGGCTGGCCGCACTGGCCGTGCACGACGCGGACCGGCAGGCGGTCGACGACGGCTTCACCATGGCCCGCGCCGCCGGCGCGGCCCGGCACGCGTCGGTGCGGGTCGCGACCGAGAGCGCGTTGACGTGGGCCGGTCGCTGCCAGCCGGGCGACGGCCTGGGCATCGCGGGCGACGAGGTGCTCATCGTGGCCGCCGACGTCGCCGGGGCGGCGATCGGCCTGCTCGATCTGCTGCTGGCGTCTGGGGGCGACCTGGTGACCGTGCTGATCGGCTCCGGCATTGATGACCAGGCCGCCGCCGCGGTGGGTGACGTCCTGCAGGACCACGTGCACGACCACCATCCGGGGACCGAGCTGATGACCTACCGCACCGGCCACCGCGGCGACGTCCTGCTGATCGGGGTCGAGTAGCCGTGGCGTCGCTGTCGGATCGGCTGACCTTCACCGTGGG
>NZ_LZKK01000186.1 GCF_001672815.1 Mycobacterium sp. E796
CTGCAGCATTGCCCTTGTTGCGCCAGTCATCACACCCGCGCGTGATCTGCAACGGGGACAGTTTCCGGCGCGCTGGGGCGGCGCACATACAGCGTCCAGGTGAGGACCGCGGCGAGCACATAGGACGCCAAAAACGTCCAGTAGGCCGACGTTTCGGTGCCGCTGTTGAGGTAGGACTCGCGCAGCGCCAGGTTGATCCCCACGCCGCCCAGCGCGCCGACGGCCGAGCACAAGCCGATCAGCGATCCCGACATCGCCCTCGACCAGCGCCGCCGCTCGGCATCGGAGAGATTCAGGCCGCGGCTGCGCGCCTCGAAGATGGACGGGATCATCTTGAACACCGACCCGTTGCCCATCCCCGACAACACGAACAGCGCGATGAAGCCGATCACGTAGCCGATCATCGTTGTCGAGCCGCCGCCGCGGCCGTCGGCGGTGCTGATGGCGACCAGCAGCCCGGTACCGACGATCATGCCGCCCAGGACGCCCAGGGTGACGCGGCTGCCGCCCAGTCGGTCGGCCAGCCGGCCGCCGTAGATGCGTGCCAGCGAGCCGAATAGCGGCCCCACGAAGGCGATCTGCGCGGCGTGTAGCGACGCGTGCTTGGCGGTTTCGCCAGCCTCCTGGAAGTTGATCTGCAGCACCTGGCCGAACGCGAACGCGAACCCGATCCAGGAGCCGAAGGTGCAGATGTAGAGCAGCGAGATCACGTAGGTGTCGCGCTCGAAGAGGACCGAGCGCATGGTGTTGACCTCGATGCCGTGGTCGAGGTTGTCCATGAACAAAGCCGCGGCGACGCCGACGATCGCCAGCAAAAGCAGGTACACCGCGCAGACCCAATACGGCGCTTCGTGGCCGGCGGTCGCGAGCGCCAGTAGGCCGACCAGCTGGATGACGGCGACGCCGAGGTTGCCGACGCCGGCGTTGATCGCCAGCGCCGCGCCCTTGAGGCGCTGCGGGTAGAAGGCATTGACGTTGGCCAGCGATGCCGCGTAATTGCCGCCGCCCAGGCCGGTCAGCGCCGCGCACACCACATAGGGCCACAGCGGCAGCCCGGGATGCGCCATCAGCACGATGGTGCCGACGGTCGGGATCAACAAGACGAACGCCGAGAAGGCCGTCCAGTTGCGTCCGCCGAAGGTGGCGATGCCCAACGTGTAGGGGATGCGCGCACAGCCACCGACCAGGGTGGCGACCGCGCCGAGCAGCAGCTTGTCCCCGGCCGAGAAGCCGTAGACGGATGCGGGCATGAACAGTGCCATCACCGGCCAGAGGGTCCAGATCGAAAAGGCGACGTGATCACCCGCGACGGTGCAAAGCAGGTTGCGACGGGCGACGTTCTTATTGCCGCCCTCCCAGGCCGCCGCGTCCTCCGGATTCCAATCCGTGATGCGGTGGTTACGGCCCATGCGGTCAGCACCCTTCCTCGACGGCGGGATATCGCGAACAGGCTTGGGCCGCCGTGCATTTCGATGCTCACATTTGGTGCGGAAGCCAGTCAACTCAATTCGACCGATATCGCCTGTAAGTTGAATCCCAGTTATCTGGTAAATAGCTGGGTGCAATTAAACGAGCGAGTGATTTCGAACGGCCGCGGGATTTATTGTGAGCTGCAATACATTCCGCGCGCGCATCCGCGCTGACTACCAGACGTCGCCCGCCCGCCAATCGCACATCAACTCCGCGTCCGGGTCCAGGCTGATCGCGACCGGTAGGACGAACACGGCGCCGTCGTCGTCGGGTGTCCGGGCCGGACCGGTGGGGGCCAGCACCGACGTGGGGCCGCGCCACGGCAGCCAGCCGCGCGCCGCGTAGATGCTGCGCGCGACGTCGGTCGAACTGACGGCACCCACCTGGTAGGCGCCCCGGATCACCTGCTCGACGCCGTCGAGCAGGGCGTGCACCAAGCCCCGGCCGCGAAAATCCTCCCGCACCGCGACACCTTCGACGTAGCCGCAGCGCAGCGCGTCGCCGCGGTAGAGCAGTCGCCGCTGGATGACGGCCGCATGCGCGATGATCGCGCCGTGGTGCCAGATCAGGGCGTGCATGCCCCCCAGCGTGTGCTCCCAGTCGTGGTCGCTGAAATTTCCGGCGAACGCGGCGGTGACCATCTGGCGGACGCGCTGCCGGGTCTCGCTGTCGAGGTCGGCGGTGTGGACCAGGCGGGCGGTGTGGACCTGGGTTTGCACCCTATGAGTATGACCGGCCGCCCCGGGGCCGCGCCCAGTGCAGGCGCACGTACTGGCCCGGCCGCACCTGGGCGATCTTGTCGGCGTCCTCGTCGGTGATCACGCCGATCACCGGGTACCCGCCGGTGACCGGATGATCGGGTCCGAGGATGACGGGTAATCCGTTGGGCGGCACCTGGATTGCGCCGCGGGTAGCGCCCTCGCTGGGGAGCTGCCGGTCCGGCCAGCGGTGTTGCAGCGGGCGGCCCTCCAGCCGCATTCCGACCCGGTCGCTGCGGTTGGAGGCCATCCAAATCGTGTGCACCAGGGCGTCGGGATCGGTGAACCAGTCGTCGCGTGGGCCCGGCACCACCTGCACCTCGACCAGGTGCTCGCTGATCGCCGCCACCGGCGCCTGGTCGAGTTCCGGGTAGTCGTCGGTGTGCTCGCCGACCGGAAGCCGGTCGCCGCTGTGCAGCGGCGCCGGGCCGATCGCCGACATCACGTCGTAGCTGCGCGAGCCCAGGACGGGCTCCACGCAGATCCCGCCGCGCACCGCCAGGTACGTTCGCAGCCCGGCCCGCGGGGCGCCCAACGAGATCACCTGCCCGTCGCGGACGTGGTGAATGCTGTTGGTGCCGAACTTGATTCCGTTCACGGTGGGGTCGGTGTCGGCGCCCGTCACCGCGATGTCGACGTCGCCGCCGCGGACGCGCGCGGAGAAGCCGCCGAAGGTCACTTCGACGGTGGCCCGGTCGTCGGGGTTGGCGACCAGCCGGTTGGCGAGCGTGTGCGCGCGGCGGTCGGCGGCCCCGGACCGGCTGACGCCGAGGTGGGCCAGCCCCCGGCGGCCGAGGTCCTGGACGACGGCGAACGGCCCGGTGCGCAGGATTTCCAGGGTCGGCACGGCAATCTCCTTGCTCAGACGGCGCGGAACTGAACCCACATGCCCCGGGTCAGCAGCGCCGGGTTGGGCCGGTCGAGATCCCACAGGACGGCGTCGGTATGGCCGATGAGCTGCCAGCCCCCGGGCGACTGCCGGGGATACACCGCGCTGAACTCTCCGGCCAGGGCGACGGAGCCGGCCGGCACCGACGTCCGCGGCTCGGACCGGCGCGGCACCCGCAGCCGCGCGTCGCCGTCGACCAGGTACGCGAAACCCGGTGCGAAGCCGCTGAATCCGACCCGCCACGGGGTGGCGGTGTGGGCCTCGATCACCTGCGCCGGGGACAGGCCGGTGTGGCCGGCGACCTCGGCGAGGTCCGGGCCGTCGTACACCACGTCGATCGTCACGTCGGCGGTGCGGTCCGCAGGCGCATCGAGATCGGCGGCGACCCGCATCCGGCGCAGGCGCTGCCTCGTCGCTCCCTGCCGGCGCGGGCTGTCGAGCTTGACCAGCACCGTGCGGGCGGCGGGGACGACGTCTACGACGCCGGGCAGGGCCGCCGCGGCCAACGCGTCCACCCATGCCAATACCTCGGCGGTGCTGCCGCATTGAAGCATCAGGGCGTGGTCGCCGTAGTCGAACACGGTGTTGCCGACCAGGTCGGTCGACAGCTCCTGGGAGAGTCCGCTGCCAATATCCGTCACGCTCATTACTGAACGGTAACCCCGGCATCCGTGCAGGCGGGAGGGAATGCGGACGGATTTTCGAGCACTGCCAGAGGTGCCTTAACGAATGCTCAAACAGCCGGGATTCAGCCCAGGATCTTGGCGATCAGTGGCGGCAGTTGATCGGCCACCAACGGGTAGCTCAGCGGTGACGCGAAGGCGATCGCGCCGGCCTGGTCCTTGGTGGTGAAGACGTGGCGGTTCTGGGCGGTCGCCAGCGAGGCCGCCACCTCGGGGTCGGCCAGCAGGGCCTTCTGGTCGTCGGGGCTTTCGGTTGTCCAGATCACCACGTCGGCGGAATCGAGCACCGCCTTGATCTGATCGCGCGGGATGACGGCGCGGTGATCGGTGCCGAAAGGCTTGATGCTGTCGGCGATGACGAGGCCCATCCGGTTCAGGAAGTCGGTCCGCCAGCCCGCCAGGGTCGCCACCACCGTGCCCTGCCAGAGGGTGCCCTGCATGAGCAACGCCTTCTTGCCCATCCACTGCTGGTTCTTCTGGGCGACGGCGGCGAATTGCTTGTCGACGCCGTCGATCAGGGACTTCATCTGGTCGGCCTGGAACACCGCCTGGCCGACGGCGGTGGCCTGCTCCTTCCACGGCTCGAAGAACGCGTCGCCGTCCGACTGCGCGAGGGTGGGCGCGATCGCGGACAGCTTCTGGTAGGTGTCGGCGTCCAAGCCGGCGTTGATGGCCACGATCAGGTCCGGTTTCAGGCCCGCGATCTGGTCGACCTGAATTCCGTTGTCCAGGTTCAATACCACGGGCTGGGCGCCACCGAGCTTGGGCTGCGCCCAGGGCCACACCGCGAAGGGCTGATCGCCGAACCAGTTGGTCACCGCGATGGGCACCACACCCAGGGCCAGCAGGTCATCCTGCTCGGTGTAGCCGGCGCTGACCACGCGCTTGGGCGGCTCCTTGATGACGGTCTGACCGAACAGGTGGGTGACGGTCACCGATCCGCCCGGGGCGGCGGACGACGATTTGCGTGGCGAACAGGCCGCCAAGACTCCGGCGAACCCGGCCATCCCCGCAGCCCCCGTGAGCTGCAGGAATCCCCGCCGATTCCATCCGTGTCGCATCGCGTGAGATTATCGCTTTCTTCGCTCTGACCCGCTTCGCCGCGCGGCTCGTCACCTTCGCGGTCCTTGGTACCCGACCCATGGGCTGTAGTCGGCGATCAGCTCTTCCTGGGCTGGGCGCCGCTCGGCCGGCACGTTTTGCAGGTTGATCCGGATCCGATACCAGATCGAACTGGGCCCGCGCATGCCGTCGACCAGGACGTCGGCCGGCTGCAGCAGCTCCGCCGCTTCGGGATGGCGGTCGCGCCAGGTGTCCAGGGCGGCCATCGCCTCGTCTTTGGTTCTGGTGCGGGCGATCTCGATGAGCGGCTTCGACGAGACGCGCCCGCTCTCGGTGCGGCTGCCCGATCCCCGCGGTGCGCGCTCCGGCGGCCCCAACTCCTCGGCGAGCATCAGCAGCCGATCCAGCTCGCCGACCGCGTCGTCCATGCCCTCCCAGGGGTCGCCGAGTTCGGCGAACCGCGCGGGCACCGTGTCGATGGTGAAGGCGGCCGGATCGCAGCCGGCGACCTCGTCCCAGTGCAGCGGCGTCGATACCCGGGCATCCGGGGTGGCCCGCACGGAATACGCCGACGCGACGGTGCGGTCCTTGGCGTTCTGGTTGAAGTCGACGAACACGCCCTCGCGCTCCTCCTTCCACCAGCGGCTGGTCGCCGCCTCGGGAATCCGACGCTCGACCTCGCGCGCGACGGTCTGGGCGGCCAGCCGCACCTGGCGGAACTCCCAGCGCGGGGCGATCCGGGCGTAGATGTGAAAGCCCCGGGATCCCGACGTCTTCGGCCATGCGGTCAGGCCGTAGTCCTCCAGCACCTCGCGGGCCACCGATGCGACGTCGACGATGCGTCGCCACGCGACGCCGGGCATCGGGTCCAGGTCGACGCGCAGTTCGTCGGGGTGATCGAGGTCGCCCGCGAGCACCGGGTGCGGATTGAGGTCCACGCAGCCCAGGTTGATCACCCACGCCAGCCCGGCGGCGTCGCGCACGACGGCCTCCGCGGCGGAAGTGCCCCGCGCGTAGTGCAGTTCGGCGACGTCGACGTAGTCCGGTCGGTTGGCGGGCGCCCGCTTCTGAAACACGGCCTCCTGCGAGATGCCCTTCACGAAGCGCTTGAGGATCATCGGGCGCCCGGCCACGCCGCGCAGCGCCCCGTCGGCGACGGACAGGTAATAGCGGACCAGGTCGAGCTTGGTGTGCGGCCCCGAGCCGCCGTGGCGTTCGAAGACCACCTTGTCGGGGTGGGTGATGGTGACCTCGCGCCCGGCCACCTCCACGGACGCCGGGCCGGTCATGTTCCTCATGGTAGGTCGGTGGGTATTAACTAGTGGCACTGCGACCTACGTCACATAGGGTGGATTTTATGCCTAACCTCATCGGCCTGCCCGGCCAAGCGGTCTCCAAGATCCAGCAGTACCTCGAGCGGGGCTCGGCCGAACTGCACTACGTGCGCAAGATCTTCGAATCGGGTGCGTTCCGTATCGAGCCGCCGCAGAACTACGCCGCGATGGCTGCGGACATCTACAAGTGGGGCGAGTTCGGCATGCTGCCCTCGCTCAACGCCAGGCGCCATCCCGACCGCGTGGCCTGCATCGACGAGGAGGGCGAGTTCACCTATCGCGAGCTCGACGAGGCCGCGCACGCGGTGGCCAACGGGCTGATCGACAAGGGTGTCAAAGGCGGCGACGGCGTCGCCATCCTGGCGCGCAACACCCGCTGGTTTCTGATCGCCTACTTCGGTGCCGCCCGGGTCGGCGCCCGCATCATCCTGCTCAACAGCGAGTTCTCCGGCCCGCAGATCTGCGAGGTGTCGGAGCGCGAGGGCGCCAAGCTGATCATCTACGACGACGAGTACTCCAAGGCCGTCGCCAAGGCCGAGCCGGAGCTGGGCAAGCTGCGGGCGCTGGGGTCCAATCCCGATGCCGACGAGCCATCGGGTAGCGACGACGAGACGCTGGCCGACCTGATCGAGCGCAGCAGCTCCGAGCCCGCCCCCAAGGCGAGCAAGCACTCGTCGATCATCATCCTGACCAGCGGCACCACCGGCACGCCGAAGGGCGCGAACCGCAGCACCCCGCCGACACTGGCGCCGATCGGGGGGATCCTGTCGCACGTGCCGTTCAAGGCCGGCGAGGTGACGTCGCTGCCGGCGCCGATGTTCCATGCGCTCGGATTTCTGCACGGCACCATCGCGATGTTCCTCGGCTCGACCCTGGTGCTGCGGCGCAAATTCAAGCCGCCGCTGGTGTTGGAGGACATCGAGAAGCACAAGGTGACGGCCATGGTCGTGGTCCCGGTGATGCTGTCCCGCATCCTCGACGCGCTCGAGAAGATGGACTCCAAGCCCGACCTGTCCAGCCTGAAGATCGTGTTCGTGTCCGGCTCGGCGCTCGGATCGGAACTGGCGGAACGGGCGCTCAAGGACCTGGGCCCGGTGATCTACAACATGTACGGCTCGACGGAGATCGCCTTCGCCACCATCGCCGAGCCCAAGCACCTGGAATTCAATTCGTCGACGGTCGGGCCGGTCGTCAAGGGCGTCAAGGTCAAGATCTTCGATGACAACGGCAAGGAGTTGCCCAAGGGCGAGGTCGGGCGGATCTTCGTCGGCAACGCCTTCCCGTTCGAGGGATACACCGGCGGAGGCAAGAAGCAGATCATCGACGGGCTGTTGTCCTCGGGCGACGTCGGCTACTTCGACGAGAACGACCTGCTCTACATCAGCGGGCGCGACGACGAGATGATCGTTTCCGGCGGCGAGAACGTCTTCCCGGCCGAAGTCGAGGACCTCATCACCGGGCATCCGGACGTCGTGGAGGCCACCGCCATCGGGGTCGAGGACAAGGAGTGGGGCCACCGGCTGCGCGCGTTCGTGGTCAAGAAAGAGGACGCCGACCTCGACGAGGACACCGTCAAGCACTACGTCCGCGACCACCTGGCGCGCTACAAGGTGCCGCGGGAAGTCGTGTTCCTCGACGAGCTGCCGCGCAACCCGACGGGCAAGATCCTCAAGCGCGAACTCCGCGAGATGGAAATCGACTGACTCCTCAGGTCACCTGCGTGCCTGGATGGCGCGAGTGATCTCCATGGAGAGTTTGCGATCGAGCAGTAGCTGATCGATGAGTGCGGCGAGGACCTCTTGTCCGGTCACCCGGGCGACCCCAATCCGGTCGGCGGCCTCACGCTGCCAGACATCGAGCGCCCGGTGCGTGGCCAGCGGCAGATCGACGGTCCGTCGCGTTCGCCGGTCGCGCGCCGACCGGTCACCCGCCGATTGGCTGACCTTCTGTTGACCGCGCGCCCGCCGAAAGCCGGTTAGGCGCTCGGTCGGACTGGTGTCTCCGGCAGACGCGGTGGCCGGCGCCTGTGCGCGGAACGTTCCGGCGCTGGGCCCCAGCTGGTTTGGGTCGTGGTTCACAGTGGCGACGTCCCTCCGTGGGTGCCAATCGGTAACTCCCAGCCGATGTACACGTGTTGATACTGATCCTCTCATTCACGCGAACGTCAGTCGACGTCGCCGAGCGCCGGGTGCACCAGGCAGTTGAGGCCTGTGGCCAGCTCGTAGCGGCTCCTACCAGCATCGCGCCCTGCAAATGAATTTTGGATTGCTAGCAGGCAGGCAAAATGAAAATGGATCTGGCAACTCGATCGCTAGATGTGATTTGCCATTCATTCACTTTCCCGAGCCTCGCGCTACTGATCACAGCCCTCTGCGGGCTGGGGCGCAAACCCCGATATGAAATACTGAATCTCAAATCCGCGCGCGGGCAACCCCTTTACCTGCTGGTATTCCGACTGGCTGGGCCGCCACTACTGATCTCCTCAATCCCTGAAGTTTGGATCCGCGCAAATAGCCATTTTTGGAAATTCATAATTAAGTGGAATCAGCCGATAGCTAGGGCCGGTCACATAACTAATACACAGCATAATTTCCCGTAGGAATGGTTTTTGCCATCACGGCACCGGGGTAGGCCTAAAAGTGACAGTGCAAGGTCTCGAAAGGACTCGAAAGGAGTCTCATATGTTGATCTCGATGCAGTCGGTCCGCTACGCGGCAGCTGGTGCAGTCGGCGCCGGCGCGCTGACTGGTGCGATGTGGTTGGCGGCCGTTCCCGCCGCACAGGCGGCCCCGGCTCCGGCTCCGACGCATGGCTTCGTAGGTGCCGGGCCGCACGATGTGATCCCGACCGACAATGGGCCCGGCGACCCGGGCGGTCGCGGCGGTGACCACGACGGTCCGGGCCAAGGCGGCTGGGGCCGCGGCGGTGGGGACCACGACGGTCCAGGCCAGCGCGGTTGGGGCCCAGGCGGTGAACAGCGCGGCGATTGGGACCGCGACCACCGCGGCGATTGGGACCGCGACCACCGCGGCGACCGCGGCCCCGGCGATTGGGACCGAGACGGCCACGGCCCGGGCAACTGGGACCACGGCGCCCCCGGCCCCGGCGATTGGGACCGCGGCGGATGGCGCTAGTGCGGAGTCACAACCGTGCGTAGCGGGTCACCCGCTCCCCGGCCGCTGAGAAGAGAAACCCATGCCGGCCTGACCGCGGTCAGGCCGGCATGGTTGTCGTAGCGTCGACGGTCGCGGTGCCGGGGCGGTTCGCGATTTCGCCGCAGGCATAAATTAATCGTTAGCTGACGCGTTCGGCTGTTTGCCGAATCTTTGACAACTCTCATTTTCATGCTGCGCGTGAATCATTACCTACGGATATCTGGAATAACACAGTTCAGTGGGTCAGTAGATCCGGTCTGAGGTGCGGTTATGTGGCGATTGATACTGAGATCAGTACAAGCATAACTAGACGGGACCGCTGCCTAAACACCGCAGCCGTGATCCGCTTATGATCCTCGTCATATTGAATAGCTGCTGTCTGCATGAAATGCCGAAATATGGGTAAGTTCTTAAGCGTTATTGGCTTCAAACTTCTGATTTTTGGCAGCGTGGAAGGAGCTCACAGATGTTCACCTCACTGCGCTTGATCCGTAGGGTCGTGATCGGTGTCGCGGGAGCAGGCCTGCTGACTGGGGCCATCCTCTTCGGCGGTAACCCGGCTGCGCACGCCGTCCCGCCTTCCGCCCCGGGAACCGGTTTTGAAATGTCCGGGCCACACGGCGGTCCCGACCTGCCGCTCAAGCCGGGCGGCGGTGGCGGAGGCGGCCACGGCGGCGGCGGCTGGGGCGGCGGCGGCCACGGTGGCTGGAACGGGCCGGGTGGCGGCGGTCACGGCGGATGGGCCGGCCACGGTGGCTGGGGTGGACCCGGCGGCTGGAATGGCCACGGCGGCTGGAATGGCCGCGGCGACTGGGGCCACGGAGGCAATTGGGGTCGCGGCGGCTGGTGGGGTCCCCGCGGCGACTGGGACCGCGGCGTCTGGGGTCACCCCGGCTGGGGCAACGGCGGATGGGGCCCGCCCGGACTGGGTTACCGGCCGTGGTGGCCGTTGTGGAACTGGTGGTGGTGACCCAGCAACCCCCAAGAACCCGGGCCATGCCGACCTGGCAGACGTGCGTCAGGTCGGCATGACCCGTCTCAGGCACCTCAACACTGTTTGGAGGGGCCCAGTAGAACGGCCGCCGGTCGAGCAGGAGCGGTTTGCCAATGGCATGGCCCCAAGGTCATTTCATCCAACGGCCTTGGGGGCCTGACGAATAGACCGCGACACCGCTATGGCTGTCGCCCGTGCTGCAGTGGCCGCCGCGGGTCTGGACGTACGCATCAGTGGTCTCCGACGCCAAAAACGTTCGCCTGCAGACGCGGTCGTTCCTCGCCGGGCAGCCGAGGCCAATATCGACCCCAACGACACGAGCAGAAGCCGCGGTGCTCATGCACTGCGTGGCCCGCCGGAGTTGAACACATATCGGAGTGGTGCTCCTTGTCGATGCATTGCGTATCGGCGACTTACGCAGAGCCCCAAGAGGTTTGCCATCACGAGGCGCTGCGGGCACAAGTCGCTGGCAGTGCGTGCCCTTAGCGGCGCGCGTATTTCTTGCTGCCCATGACGTAGGGCACCGCCCTGAATGCCAAAAGGCCCTGTCTGTGCTGGGCGCATGCGCCCAACATGGTGCAAACAGCGGAAGTAGTGCGCTTAGGGGCAAATGCATGAACCGATTACGCAGCCGACCACCGCGACCGTGGGCATGGCTTGGACCCTGGTGAGGGCATAGGGAATGACGCATGGGGATGTCCGTAGTACCGCAGCAACTAGTCGACGCAGCCGGGGACGTGGAGAAGCTCGGGATTTGCGTGGAGGAAGCGAATTCCGCCGCGGTGCGGTCGATCACGTCGATCCTGCCGGCCGGGGCCGATCAGGTATCGGCGGCGATCTCCCAGCTGTTCACCAGTCACGGCCAGTGGTACCAGGGCATGGCGGCGCAAGCGCAGAAATTCCACACTGCGTTCGCGCAGACCATGGCCGTGTCCGGCAACACGTACCACGACGCCGAGGTGCTCTGCGCCGAAGAATTGCTGTGGAACGCGGTCGGTCAACTCGAGCAACCACTCATACCGCTAATCGAGCTAGCCGGCCTCGAACCGGCGCCTCCGGTCCCGACGGTGTCGACCAACCTCAATCCCATCGGACTCATCATGGGTCCTACGGACCTCCCGGTACTCTCGCAGCCGCTGGCGAACGCCATCGGCAGCATCTACGGGATCGCAAATCCTACCGCGCTTTTTACGCCTGAACAGGCATGGCCATTGACCCCGCAACTGGGCAACCTGACGTTCGGTCAATCCGTGGCACAAGGCAACCAGCTGCTGAGCCAGGCGATTTCAGACGAGCTCGCCGCCGGTAATCACACCACCGTGTGGGGCAGCTCGCAAAGCTCGCTGCTGATCACCCATGAACTGCGCTCGTTAATGGCCCAAGGCTCACCTGGGCAAGGACTGCTGACGTTCATCCTGACCGGCGACCCGGCCAATCCCAACGGCGGCCTGTGGGAACGTTTCCCCGGCTTGTATGTGCCGGTGCTGGACATGTTGTTCAGCGGTGCCACCCCACCCGACGCGCCCTACCCGGTCTCGATCTTCAACAACGAGTACTCCTTCTTCGGCGACTTCCCGCGGTACCCACTGAATCTGGTGTCGGACGCCAACGCTTTCGTCGGTCTGGCATTCGGCGTGCACAACTACGGGCCACCGACAAACCTGAGCGATTACCAGCTCCTGCCCACATCCCCCGGATACACCGGCAGCACACAGTACTTCATGGCGCCGACACCGGACCTACCGTTGCTGGAGCCGTTCCGCCACTACGGCGGCCTATACGGCAACACGCTCGCGGACCTGCTCCAGCCAGATCTGCGGGTGGTGGTGGACATGGGCTATGGCTCGGGCGAGTACGCCAACCTGGTAACTCCGGCATCCCTCCTGGAGTTGCCCAATCCGACCGCGATCCTGTCGGACCTCGCGACCGGGGCGGTGCAGGGGCCGACCGCGGCCTTGGTCGACCTCGGCGTCCTTCCGCAGTCGATGTACCCGACGACCTACCCCTTCGTGCCAGTCCTGGACCCCGGGCTGAACTACCCATTGCCGCAGACGGGCGTGTCGGGGCTGGCGCTTCTGTCCGGATCCGAGGGGCAATTAATGCGTACGCTAGGGCTGATTCCGCCGTGGGATGCCGAGAATTGACGAGCTTGATCTCGAGCGCTTACGGGTCCCGGGGCAGGCCCAGCAGCCGTTCGGCGATGATGTTGAGCTGGATCTCCGAGGTGCCGCCGTAGATTGTGGTGGCCCGGCTGGCCAGCAGATACTCGCCCCACTTGCCCGCTAGCTGGCCGGTGTCGCCGATCGCGGCGTCGGTGCCGAACGACGACACCGCGAACTCGGCGTAGCCCTGCCCGGTGCGCATCGACAGCAGCTTGGAGATCGCGGCGGACGGCATCGCGTCCCCGCCGGCCAGCGTCAGCAAGGTCGAACGCATGTTCAGCACCTTGGCGGCATGGCCCTCGGCGATCAGCTGCCCGGCCCGGTGCTGGCCCACTTGGTCGAACTGCCCGTCGCGCACGAACTCGACGAACTCGGGAAGCGTCGCAAGGAAATTCGCGTCGCTGCCGCCGATCGACACCCGCTCTGCCGTCAGGGTGTTGCGGCTGACCTCCCACCCCCGGTTGACGTCGCCCAGCACGCATTCGTCGGGCACGAACACGTCGTCGATGTAGACGGTGTTGAAGAACTCCTGGCCGGTCAGCTCGCGTAGCGGCTTGACCGTGACGCCCTCGCTCTTCATGTCCAGCAGGAAATAGGTGATGCCGTTGTGCTTCGGCGCGCTCGGGTCGGTTCGCGCCAGCAGCGCTCCCCACTGCGAGTACTGGGCGGCCGTGGTCCAGATCTTCTGGCCGGTGATGCGCCAGCCGCCCTCGGCCCGCGTCGCCTTGGTGGTCAGCCCGGCGAGGTCCGATCCGGCGCCCGGCTCGGAAAACAGCTGGCACCAAATCATTTCGCCGCGCATGGTCGGCGGCAGATACCTTTGCTTCTGCTCCTCGGTGCCGAACGCGACGATCGACGGGATGATCCATGCCGCGATGCCGACCTGCGGCCGCTTGACCCGCCCGGCGGCGAACTCCTGGGCGATGATGATCTGCTCCACCGGGCTGGACGCCCGGCCCCACGGCTTGGGCAGGTAAGGCAGCACCCAGCCGCCCTCCGCAATCGCCACCCTGCGCGGCTCGCGGTCCATCTCCTTCAGCGCGGTGACCTCCGCGCGAATGTCGGCCCGCAGCTTTTCGGTGTCGGGATCCAGGTCGATGTCCACCGCGCGCATTCCCGTCGTGGTCGCGGTGTCCACGACTCGTTGCGGGTATTCCGAGCTGCGGCCGAAGGAGGCGGCCAGCATCAGCGCCCGGCGGTAGTACACGCCTGCGTCGTGCTCCCAGGTGAAACCGATGCCGCCGTGCACCTGGATGCAATCCTGCGCGCAGCGTTGGGCGGCGGCCGGCGCCAGCGTCGCGGCCACGGCCGCGGCGAAGTCGACCTTGGAACCTGCCATGTCCCAACCGTTCTCGCGGGCCTCGTCCAGCGCGCGGGCGGCATCCCACACCGCCGCGGTGGCCCGCTCGGTGTCGGCAACCATTTCTGCGCACTTGTGTTTGATGGCCTGGAACTGGCCGATCGGCCGGCCGAACTGCTCGCGGATCTTGGCGTACTGCGACGCGGTGTCGGTTGCCCACCGCGCCACGCCGATGGCCTCGGCCGACAGCAGCGTGACCATCAGCGCGTGTGCGGTGGCCATGGTCAGATTGCTCAGCACGGCGTCGTCACCGACCTCGACGGCGTTGGCCCGCACGTGCGCGATCGGGCGTAGCGGGTCAAGGCTTTTCACGGGCTCGATCTCGAGCTGCTCGGCGCGCAGCACCACCCATTCCTCGCCGCTGTCGATCGCGACGGGAAGCACCAGCAACGAGGCCTGCGCGGCGGCGGGAACGGCACGGACCTCGCCGCGGATCACCAGTGAGTCCCCCTGGCGGGTGGCAGTCAGCGCACAACACTCCATCGCGTAGGCGGCGATGGCCGCGCCGGACGCCAGCTCGGAAAGCGCCTTGGCCTCCGGGTCGTGCGCGGAGATCAGCGCGCTGGCGATCGCCGACGGCACAAACGGCCCGGGCACCGCCCCGTAGCCGAACTCGGCCAGCACGATGGCCAATTCGAGGATGCCGAAGCCTTGTCCCCCGACCGATTCCGCCAGATGTACGCCCTGCAGTCCCTGCTCGGCCGCGGCCCGCCAGTATGGCGGCGGATTCACCAGGTTTTCCAGGGGTGTTTCCATCGCCTTGTGCAGCACCTCGGACGGCGCGACCCGCGCCACCAGGGAACGCACCGAATCGGCCAGGTCTTGATGCTCAGGAGTGATTGCGATCGGCATTGGTCGCCTTCCTCGTCCATTTGCTGGCTCACGTTTCGTGCCAGCGCCTTCCAAGCTAACAACCGGTCGGTTGGTTGACTACATGGGCCAGCGGTTGCCCGTCGCGCAGCCGGCGGCAGTTCCCGACGGCCTCGATCAGGTACCGCCGCATGGTGTCGGCCGTGTACCAGGTGACGTGCGGCGTCAGCACCACGTTGTCCAGGCCCAGTAGCGGGTTGCCGGGCGCCACCGGCTCAGCCTCGAAAACGTCGAGCCCCGCCGCGGCCAGCCGCCCGTCCCGCAGCGCGTCGACCAGGGCGCCCTCGTCGACCACCGCGCCCCGGGACGTGTTGACCAGCACCGCATTCGGCTTCATCCGGGCCAGCGCCTCGCGATCCAGCAGGTGATGTGTCCGCTCCGTCAGGGGCAGGTGCAGCGAGACGATGTCGCTGGCGGCCAGCAGGTCGGGCAGCGGCCGCCAGCCGGGCAGGCCGTCGTCGCGGGTGCTGGTGTGCAGGACGCCCGCCCCCATCGCCGTGACGATTTCGGCAACCCGTTTGGCGATGTTGCCGTACCCGACCAGCCCGACGATGCAGCCGCCGATGTCGCGCACCGTCTCGCCCAGCGCCGGATCCGAGGGCCAGCCGCGGCCTTCGCGGACCGCACGGTCCAGCTCCGTCAGCCGGCGCAACGCGGCCAGCATCAGCAGCACCGCGCCCTCGGCCACCGACGGCGCGTTGGCGCCCGGCATGTTGGCGACCGCGACGCCGCGTTCCGTCGCCGTCGGTACGTCGATCGTGTTTACCCCGGCGCCCAGCTTGTGCACCAGCCGCAGCCTGGTCGCGCGCCGCAGATCGTCGCCCGACAGGGGCCGCAGCACGTGCCAGATCACGTCCGCGTGCGGCAGCTCCCGGTAAAAGCCCTCGTCGTCGTCCTCGGCGCACCACCGGATGTCAAGCCAATCCGATTCTGGCGCAACGAAGTCGAGTACCTTGTCGCCGGGAACGAAATGGGCGAGAACCCTTAACGCCACCTCTTGGTGATCCACCTGGCGATGGTATCGGCCTGCTCGCTGCGCGCGCCCGGGGTGGTGAAGTAGTGGTCGCTGTTGATGGAGGCCTGCGTCTTGTCGATGCTGGCGAGCGCGTCGTAGATGCGCTGGGCATCCGACGGGAAGACGCCGGTGTCCGCCTCGGCGTTGATCACCAGGGCCGGGGAGGTGATGCGGGCCAGATGCGGCTCGGCGCGGGTTTGCGCCACCCGCAGGCTCCACATGCCCAGCCAGTTGCGCAGGGTGCAGGCGGCGGCGATCCCGTGCGCGGACCGGTTCGCCTTGGCGGGGACGCCGGCGTAACACAGGTTCGGCGGGCGTTTGGTCGGCTCGATGCTCGGATCGACCATGCGGGGATCGGCCCAGGTGCGCATCACGGTGAACGGCCGGTCCGAAAAGCCCACGGCGCGAACCCGTTTGAGTTCCCGCTCGGCCCAGTCGGTGATGGCGTGGTTGCGCGCGATCTGAGCGTCGCGGTAGCGGGCGAGGAACTCGGGCGAGTACGGGGGCCCGTTGCGCTCTTCGAACAGGTCGAGGTCGGCATCGGTGGCGACCGGGTCGTTCTCGTCGACGACGGCGGCGTCCATCCATGCCGTCAGGACGTCGGGGCGTCCGGGGTGCGCCGCCGTGGCGACGTAGCCGTCGGCGGGGATCAGCTCGGTGAGTCCGGCCGCGGGGCGCATGCCCTCCAGGGGAGTGACGTTCGGTTCGAGCGCTTGCGACTGATAGGCGGCCATCAACGAACCGCCGCCCGAATTGCCGAGCAGCACAACGTAGTCCACGCCCTGCACCTGGCGCAGCCAACGCACCCCGACGCCGATGTCGACCAGCGCGTGGTCCAGCAGGAAGCTGCTTTCGAATCCGCGGAACCTGGTGTTCCAGCCCAGGAAGCCGATGCCGCGGGTGGCGATGTAGTCGGCGAGGTAGTGCTCGGCGAAGTCGATCTGGTAGTGCGTGGCGATCATCGCCACCTTCGGCTTGCGCCCCACCGCGCGGTGGTAGAGCCCCTGGCAGGGATGCCCGCCGGCTCCCGCCCGGCCCGCGGTGGGCGAGGGCAACCCGACGAATTCCTGCATCACGCCCGCGGCGCCGTTTTGACGGGTCAATTTGACTCCCCTCTGCCGCCGTAGATGGCTCGGTAGTAGATGTTGGCCAGCGTTCGGATGCACGCCGCGTCGTCGGGTTCACCGGGCCCGGCGAGTTGCGTGTAACAAAACTGGTAGAACATGGCCAAAATGGCCTCGGCGATCAGGCGCGGATCGTCATCGGCGCAATGGCCTTGGGCCTGGGCGCGCCGGACCGATTCGCTGATGAAAGTGATTGGCGTGGAACAGATGTCGGCCCAGTACCGCGCAAAGTCGTCGTTGATCATCGCCAGCTGGTAGATGCTGACGACCTCGGCGAGCCGGTTGCGGTAGGTCCACCACTGCGCGGCGGCGGCCTCGTACGCCCGCTCGCGGTCGGACAGGCCGTGTTCGGTGACCGAACGCGCGCGCTCGGTGATCTCGTCGCGGAACCGCAGGGCCCATTGGCGGACCATCGCCTCTTTGGAGTCGTAGTAGTTGTAGAACGATGCGGACGAGCGGCCCGCCTCGGCGGCGATGTCGGCGATGGTCGTCGCCAGAATGCCTTTGCGCGCGATAACCGTTCGGGCGGCCATGTCGATCGCGGCCTGAGTTCGCCTGCCGCGGTGCGTCGGAAACGCCGGTGGGGGGTCGGGTCGCTCAGCAGGTTCGGCCGCGGTGGACAATCGTGCGAACCTCCTGGAGCGGAACTGAACCTGATGTTAGATTCAGATTTGGATCTTGGCCAGGGCTTTCGCGGATTGATAGGAGCCGCAGGATGATCAAGCCGCACAACGCCAACAACGAATTCGAGCTGGGCGGGATCAACCACGTCGCGCTGGTGTGTTCGGACATGGCGCGGACCGTGGATTTCTACTCCAACATCCTCGGCATGCCGCTGATCAAATCGCTCGATCTGCCCGATGGTGCCGGCCAACATTTCTTCTTCGACGCGGGCAATGGCGACTGCGTCGCGTTCTTCTGGTTCGCCGACGCCGCCGACCGGGTGCCGGGCATCTCGTCCCCGGGCGCCATCCCGGGCATTGGCGATATCACCAGCGCCGTAAGCACCATGAACCATCTGGCATTCCACGTGCCGGCCGAGAAATTCGATGCCTACCGGCAGCGGCTCAAGGACAAGGGCGTGCGGGTCGGGCCGGTGCTGAACCACGACGAAAGCGAGCGCCAGGTCTCGGTGACCGTGCATCCCGGGGTCTACGTGCGCTCGTTCTACTTTCAGGATCCCGACGGCATCACACTGGAATTCGCTTGCTGGGTAAAGGAATTCACGAGCAGCGACAACAAAGCCATCCCCAAGACCGCGGCCGACCGGCGGCCCCCGGTGGACGCCGTACGCTGAAAGGGCAAGACCGTGCCTGAGCCGGGGGATGTCCATGACGACGAGCGACATTTTGTCCGACGCTCAGATCGCCGCGCTGACGCCCGAGCAGCGGCGTGACCTGATCAGCCGGCTGGAGCGGCCGCTGAGCGACGTGATCGACCCGGTGCTCATGAGCCGGATACGGCGCACCCGCATGAGCCTGATGATCGGTGGCTCGATCGCGATGGTTCCCTGGCTCGGGTATCTGTCCATCACGCTGCCGTCGAGCTACGTCGCCCACAACTGGACCGCCACGTGGGTGGGGTTCGACATCCTTTTGGTCGTGTTCATGGTGGCGACGGCCGTCCTCGGTTACCTGCGCCGCCAGCTGGTGGTGCTCGCCGCGTTCACCGCCGGCGTGCTGCTGATCTGCGACGCGTGGTTCGACCTGATGACCGCCGGACCCGCCGACGTGCGGATATCGGTGGCGACCGCGCTGGGGATCGAGGTGCCCTTGGCGATCCTGCTGATCCGCGGCGCGATACGCATCATGCGGCTCACGATGATGCGCTTGTGGCTCCTGGATCCCCGGATGCGGCTTTGGCACCTGCCCCTGTTTCCGTGACGCGGTACAGGTTCGGGTTGGTGAGTTCGTCGAGCAGCGACGCCAGGTGGTCGACGAGCTGGTCGGGCTCCATTCGGACGTCGCCGGCCAGCCAGGCGCTGATGGTCTGCCCGACGCCGCCGACGACGAAGTGCGCCGCGGCCTTGACGCGATCGTTTGCCGGCGCCCGCAACGTGTCGACGGCGTGCTGGCCGGACAGCATCGCGAAAAGCGCGCTGGACTCGGCGCGCTTGCGCACGATCACCGGGTCGCCCAGCTGCGTGTTGAAAAGCAGTCGCCCGATGCGGGCGTCGCCGGCGATGGTCCGCACGATGTTCGCGATCCCCGCGCGGGTCTGCTCGTGCGCCGGCACCGCCGCCACGGCGGCCTGGGTGGTGGCGGCCAGCTCGGCCACCACCGAATCGAACACCCGGCTGACGAACTGGTCCTTGTCGGTGAAGCTCTCGTAGAAGTATCGGGCGGCCAGGCCCGCCCGATCGCAGATGCCGCGGACGGTCAGTGCCGAGACGTCCTGCTGCTCGGCCCCCAGCAGCTCCAGGCCGGCGGTCAAGAATTGGCGGCGGCGGACGGCCGCCCGTTCGGCAGCGTCGACGCCGCGGTAGGGCCGCGCTTTGGAGGCCTCCGCCATAGCCACCATCTTGACACCCGTCTACATACGAGACAACATCAGGAAACAGGCGTTCGCACATTTTGCAGAGGGGGTCCCGCATGGCGATGCCGGACTCGATCGGCCATGTGGAGCGCGCCATCGCCGACCCGTCCCGCCCCGGCACCACCCGGCGCGGGCCCCGGGTGGGCACCGACGAGGGGCTGATGGGCGTGGCGCTGCTGGCCGGGCCCGCGAACGTGATCATGCAACTGGCGCGTCCGGCCGTCGGTTATGGCGTGCTGGAGAGCCGCGTCGAAAGCGGCCGGGTGGACCTGCACCCGATCAAACGGGCCCGCACCACCTTCACGTACCTGGCGGTGGCATCCGCCGGCAGTGACGCCCAGAAGGAGGCCTTTCGCCGGGCGGTGAACCGGGCCCACGCGCAGGTGTACTCCACCCCGGACAGCCCGGTCGCCTACAACGCCTTCGACGTCGACCTGCAGCTGTGGGTGGGGGCATGCCTGTACAAGGGCGGGGTCGACATCTACCGGACGTTCGTCGGCGAACTGGAGGGCGAAGACGCCGACCGGCACTACCGCGAGGGCATGACTCTGGCCACCACGCTGCAGGTCCCACCGGAGATGTGGCCGGCGGACCGGGCGGCGTTCGACCGGTACTGGCAGGAGTCGCTGGCCAAGGTGCACATCGACGACACCGTCCGCGACTACCTGTATCCCATTGCCGCCGGCCGCATTCGGGGGGTGACGCTGCCGGGCCCGCTGCAGCGTTTGTCCGACGACTTCGCGCTGCTGATCACCACGGGCTTTCTGCCCCAGCGCTTCCGCGACGAGATGAGGCTGCCCTGGGACGCCGCGAAACAGCGGCGCTTCGACCGGCTGATGGCCGTGTTGCGTGTGGTCAACCGCGCGCTGCCACGCTTCGTCCGGCGGTTCCCGTTCAACGTGCTGCTTTGGGATGTCGACCGCAGGATCAGGATGGGGCGGCCGCTGGTCTAGACCTACCCGGACGCCACCGGGTTGATAACGACAATCGTTTTCATTAGGCTTTCGGCTGGTTACCCTTCCAGCCCGAGGAATGCCGCTATGACCGCGCCGATTTGGATGGCCTCCCCGCCGGAGGTGCACTCGGCGCTGCTGAGCAGCGGCCCGGGGCCGGGGTCATTGCTGGCAGCCGCTGCCGCGTGGAACGCGTTGAGTGCCGAATATGCCTCGGTTGCAGACGAACTCACCGGACTGTTGGCGTCGGTGCAGGCCGGCGCCTGGGAGGGGCCCAGCGCCGAGTCGTACGTCGCCGCGAATGCGCCGTATCTGGCGTGGCTTTTGCAGGCCAGCGCGAACAGCGCGGCGGCGGCCGCCCAGCACGAGACGGCGGCCACCGCCTATACGACCGCGCTGGCCGCCATGCCGACGCTGCCCGAACTGGCCGCGAACCACGTCATCCACGGGGCCTTGGTGGCGACCAATTTTTTTGGGATCAACACCATTCCGATCGCGCTCAACGAGGCCGACTACGTGCGGATGTGGGTCCAGGCGGCCACCACCATGGGCATCTATCAAGCCGTGTCCACCGCGGCGGTGGCGTCCACGCCCCAAACCACCCCCGCACCCCAAATCCTCAAGTCCGATGCGCAAACCCCGGCGGCCAGCAACCTGGTGCAGGGGATCGCGCAGCAGATCGAGCAGTTCTTGCAGAACCCGCTGGGCCTCCAGCAGCAGGTCTCGCAGGCCCTCGAAGAGCTGTCCCAAGGCGACAATCCGCTGAGCCTCCCGCAGGGGCTCGTCGATTTCCTGCAAAACAACTTGGGGATCGGAAATGTCCAACTCGCCCACGATCCGTTGGTCGACAACCCGCTGAATCAACTCATTGCGCAGATCCTGCAGAACTTCGGGGTCACCTGGGACCCCGCCGAGGGCACCGTCAACGGGCTTACGTACGACTCATTCGCGAACCCAGGCCAACCGATCTTTTATGTAGTTCGATCCCTCGAAGTGCTCGAGGACATCGAACAGTTCGGCGTGTATCTGACCCAGAATCCGGTGCAGGCCTTTCAATACCTGATCAGCCTGGAGCTGTTCGACTGGCCGCTTCACATCGAAGAAGTTGCCGCCTACGCGCTCTCGCAACCGGCGGCGGTGGCACTTGTTGCGCCCGCCCTGGCCCCGTTGGGCGCGCTCGGGGGCCTGGGGGGACTGGCCGGCCTCGCCGCCGTGCCCCCACCGGCAGCCGCACCCGCGCCGGCCGCCGCTGCCGC
>NZ_LZKK01000187.1 GCF_001672815.1 Mycobacterium sp. E796
TGTCGTGGCGGATCCTGCTCGAGGACCTCAACCTGGCCTGGGCCCAGCACCGCGGCGGCCAGCAAGTGGTGCTGCCGGCGCCGCGAACGTCGTTCGCCCGGTGGGCGGCGCTGCTGGCCGAGCACGCCCACCGTCCCGAGGTGGTGGAGCAGGCGCGCGCCTGGCGGCAGATCGCCGCGCTGCCCGCGGCATTGCCGGCCGTGCAACCCGCCGTCGACACCTATGCGACCGCCGGGAACCTGTCGGTGGAACTCGACGCCGAGACGACCCGGATGCTGCTCGGCGAGGTGCCCGCGGCCTTCCACGCCGGCATCCACGAGATCTTGCTGATCGCGTTCGCCTTGGCGTGTGCCGAATTCCTGGGCACCGGCGGCGCGCCCGTCGTGATCGACGCCGAGGGTCACGGGCGCCAGGAGGAGCTGGACGCGGGCGTCGACCTGTCGCGCACGGTGGGGTGGTTCACCACCAAGTACCCCGTGGCCCTGGCGGTGGGCGGGCTGGACTGGGCGCAGGTCCTGGCCGGTGACGCAGGGCTGGGCGCGGTGATCAAAGACGCCAAGGAACAGCTTCGCGCCCTGCCGGACGGTCTGACCTACGGGATGCTGCGCTACCTGAACAGCGACGTCGACCTGGAGGGGCCCGACCCGACGATCGGGTTCAATTACCTCGGGCGGCTGGGCGCCGCGGCGACCGAGGTGTCCGGGGACATCTGGGAGATGCGCCAGGACGGCTGGTCGGTGACCGGCGTCGCCGCGGCGACGCCCATGCCGCTGATGCACACCGTCGAACTCAACGCGGGCACCCTGGACTCCGAAACCGGTCCGCGCCTGCGCGCGGGCTGGACGTGGGCCCCGTCGGCCCTGGATCAAGCGCGGGTCAGCCGGCTGAGCCGGCTGTGGTTCGACGCGCTGGCCGGCATCTGCGCGCACGTGCGCGGTGGTGGGGGCGGCTTGACGCCGTCGGATATCGCGCCCGCCCGGCTGACCCAACTGCAGATCGACGAGCTGGCGCGGCAATACCGCATCGCCGACGTGCTGCCGCTGACCCCGCTTCAGCAGGGGCTGCTGTTCCACGCCAGCACCGCCCAGGGCGGCGACGACGTCTACGCGGTGCAACTCGACGTCACGCTGAGCGGTCGACTCGACCAGCACCGCCTGCGCGACGCCGTGCACACCGTGGTCGCCCGCCACCCCAACCTGGCAGCCCGCTTCAGCGCGCGGTTCGACCAACCCGTGCAGATCATCCCGGCTGACCCCGTGGTTCCGTGGCGCTATATCGACCTCAGCGGGGGCGATGCGGACGTCGATGAGCAGATCCAGGAGGTCTGCGCCGCCGAACGCGCCGCCGTCTACGACTTGGCCGACCAGCCCGCCCTGCGGGTCGCGCTGATCCGCACCGGGCAAGACCGGCACCGGTTCGTGCTGACCAATCACCACATCGTGCTGGACGGGTGGTCGCTGCCGATCCTGCTGGGCGAACTGTTCGCCAGCTATTACGGCCAGCGGCTACCCGCGGCCGGTTCTTATCGCAGGTTTGTGTCGTGGCTGGCCGACCGTGACGTCGACGGCGCCCGCGCGGTGTGGCGCGAGATATTCGACGGCTTCGCCACCCCCACACTGGTGGGGCCGCCGGATTGGTTCGGGCTGGGCCGGCGCGGCGTTGCGTCGTTCCGGGTGCCCGAAGAGACCACCCGGGCGCTCGGCGAATTGGCGCGCACGCGGCACACCACCGTCAGCACCGCGCTGCAGGCCGCCTGGGCCCAGCTGCTGATGTGGCTGACCGGCCAGCGCGACGTCGCCTTCGGCGCCGTGGTCTCCGGCCGGCCGGCCGAGGTGCCCGGCGCGGACTCGATGGTCGGCCTGTTCATCAACACCGTGCCGGTGCGGGCGACCATCACGGGGGAGACCACCACCACCGACCTGCTGGATCAACTGCAAGGCGAACACAACCGCACGCTGGACCACCAGCACCTGGCGCTGAGCGAGGTCCACCGCGTCACCGGCCACGCAAGACTCTTCGACACCGTGTTCGTCTACGAGAACTACCCCGCCGATCCCGGCGCCTTGGCGGGGACCGACGGGTTGGCCATCACCGACATCGCCAACCGCGACTACTACCACTACCCGCTCACCGTTCAAGCGCTGCCGGGCCGGGAGTTGGAGCTGCATGTCCAATTCCGCGCGGACGTTTTCGAACCGGCCGACATCGAGGCGCTGATCGAGCGATTCCAGGAGACGCTGGTCGCCATGACCACCGGCCCGACGCGACCGTTGTCGTCGATCGAGGTGCGAGACGACGGGAAGCGTGCGCGACTGGACCGGTCGAGCCACCACGAAGCACCGACGGTGTCAGTAGCCGACCACAACCAGAACGGTAACGGCCACCATGCCCCCACCAGCCTCGTCGAGCAGATCTTGACCGGGATCTACGCGCAGGTACTCGGGGTGGACCACGTCGGAATCGACGAGTCGTTCTTCGACCTCGGCGGGGACTCGCTTGCCGCGATGCGAGCCACCGCCACGATCAACACGGCCCTTGACGCCAACCTCGAGGTGACCGCGCTGTTCGAGGCCCCCTCCGTCAGAGGCCTAGGCCAGCGGTTGGGCGGACACCCCTCCTCGGTCGAAGAAGTGCCGGCGGCGGGTCCGGCCAGCGACGCGTAAAGCCGAGCACGACGCATCTTCAGGAACGGCAGTTGCGGCTGCTACCACATCGACGGCACCAGGCGATAACGGACCTGCTGCGCGTACTCGTGGTAGCCGTCCAGCTCTTTTTTGAGTAGCTTCTCCTCGTCGCGGATGCGCGAGGTGAGCACGATCAGGCCGGTAACGACGAAGACGAGTCCCCAGTAAGAGCCGAGCGCAAGGGGTATGCCGACCATCATGATCACGTTCCCGCTGTACATCGGATGACGCACCAGCCGATACAGGCCGGTGGAGACGACTTGCTGGCCCGCCTGCACGCGGACGGTTGCGGCGGCATAGCTGTTCTGGATGATCACCAGCCCGACCACACCCAGTCCTGCGGCGACCAGAACATCGCCCACCAGGCAGATCGCCGTCGGCACCCGCGACCAACCGAAACGATGGTCAAGCGCGCTGACCACGACCATTGCGGCCAACGACAGGTACAAGCCCGCGATAAGGACCTTCTGCGCCATCCGCGTCTCGGCTGTCGGCCCCCCACGCATCCGAGCCTCGAGCGCAACCGGATTCGTCCGCTGCAAGTAGATGGTGGGCGCCCACGCCAGAACGGCGACCACTGCCAGAAAGACCCACGCTTGCCAGTAGTTGAACGTGCCCGCCGGAACGAACACCATCGAGCCGAACACGACAAGCTCGACGGAACCGAAAACCAACATCTTCGGAATGGTTTTCACCCGTACTCCTTCGTCCGGCAGCCACAACAGGCGCAGGACTGAAACTACCGCCGCTTGCCCAAAGCATGTGGGTGATTTGTCATCGCAGCACGCGGAGATCGCTTGCTTGGCTCACGGACCGCGATGCGGACGGTCGGGTACTGGTCGGTCAGCAGGGCCGGATGGAAAGTGCCCCTGCCGCGACCTTGCGGCCGGCGTCTGCGCTACCGGAAGGACGCAACACCCACCTTCGGCGGTATCGCCGTGGCGCATTCCGCGGGTGCGTCATCGCATGAACCGCCACGCCGCAGGTTCTCGATCGCCGCCAGCACCTGGCGGCCTACCGACATCTGGTACTCACGCAGGTATTGCACCCGGCGCGGGTCATCCTCCGCCAAGTGGTGGGTGAGCGGATGCTGCGTCTTCCAAACCGCGTCCTGCGCGGCTTCCCCCACGGCTACCAGAAAGTCGTCGTCTTCCATGCTCCCCCTCATGCGCCACACAACCTCTATTATCGGCAATTCTCCATCTAGTGTCGGGGTTTAGCAATTTTCTCGTCGGCATTTCGCTATTAAACTTCCGTCTGCTAAGAATGGATCCAGTAAACAATTTCAGGCGAGGATAACTACCGTCAGTTAACGACCTGGCATGCGGATATCCGGAACCGATCTCCTTGCATCCCAAAGCATCTGGTATCTAACCGCTGGGGATGAGGGATGGATGGTACGAATCCTTCGGTCCGCGAAGGGCAAACTCCATTGCGGAACCGCTTAGGGATTCGTGATGCAAATTGCGGTTTTCAGATGGGCCCTAGCCGGCCCGCTTTGGGCAAGCTAATGCAACCTCACGTGGAAAAGGGCGAAGTCGGGAAGGGTTTCCGAGGAACTCGGGAGGTCGCGGGGCCGGGCGATTGTCTCGACATACGCAACGCCCCGTCCCACTGTGCTCGACCGTCCGCTGGGGGGACATGCCCAATTGTGCTGACTGACAGGCACATTCGTGGACGATGCGGTGGGATTTGGCGGTCGATGCGCTACCGCCTCGTTGCGGTGAACGATCGGCTCCCGTGCGCCGGGCGCTGTTGGCGTCGAGGGACCAAAACGTCGCCGCCCCGGGGCCGTCGTTTGTGGCCGATCGGCGTTTCGCGCAATGTGAAGAACTTCGTCGGCCGTTATTAAACATGCGCAAAATACCAAAAGTAGTAGATCCTTTCTGCAATCGTGACTTAGGATGGATTAAGGCGAAAACAGATGACCGACGTTATGTGCCCCGATCGTCACGGGTGTGGCCGCAGTGTCCGCGGCCCATCCGCGGGAAGCCGCTGTGACCGGTCGGGTGCAGCCTCGGGGCGTCGGGTCGCCGTTGCGTGGCGGGGTGGGGCGGCAAGCGAGAATCGCCCGTCGCCGCTCGGTCGTAGTTTTGGACCCGCCGCAGCGTGCGTGGGTGGCCACCGGCGAGATCTGGAGAAACGTTGTAAGACGCGCGCCGAACACGGTACGTTTTCACTTTGCCAATTGGATTGTGATCGTCGTGTGGGGGCGTGCGGGCTCGCGGCGATTTGCGGAGGTCGGCGATGTCCTATCTGATCGCAGCGCCCGACATTTTCGTCGCGGCGGCGGCTGATGCGGCACGCATCGGCTCCTCGATCAGTGCTGCTAATTCGGCGGCGGCAGCTCAGACGACCCAAGTGGCGACGGCCGCCGGCGACGAGGTGTCGGCCGCGATCTCGTCGCTGTTTTCCGACGTCGGCGCGCAGTTTCAGGCCTTGAGCGCTGAGGCGGCGTCATTCCACGCGCAGTTCGTGCAGGCCCTGATTGGATCGGGGGGTAGCTACGCGGCTGCGGAGGCGGTCAACGTTTCGCCGTTGCTGCCAGCGCAAAGCGTGCCGGCGGCCATATTCCCCTACACCTTCTCGTGGCAGACCATCATCGACAACATCAACCTGGTCGGCGATACCTTCCTCGGGACCCCGCTCGTCGGTAACGGTGCGAATGGGACGGCTTCCAGCCCGAATGGCAAGCCGGGCGGGATCTTCTTCGGCAACGGCGGCAATGGTTGGAACTCGAATGTCCCCGGGGAGGCCGGCGGCAACGGCGGTAACGCCGGACTGGTGGGAAATGGTGGAAGTGGCGGGATCGGTGGGGCCGGCGCGAATGGTGGAAACGGTGGGAACGCCACCCTCCTAGGTAACGGCGGTATAGGCGGCCTCGGCGGCACCGGCCAGGCCGGGCTCTTCGGCGGTAACGGCGGAAACGGCGGACACGGCGGGGCCGGCGGGTTCCTCATCGGCGCCGGCGCGATCGGCGGGGACGGCGGGGCGGCTGCGGCGTCTGGCGGTAACGGCGGTAACGGCGGCACCGGTGGCGGCGCCGGCTGGTTCAACCTCGGCGGCCCGTTGGATTTCAAGGCACATCCCGGGAACGGGGGAATGGGTGGGAACAGCACGGTCGGCACCGGCGGCACCGGCGGAACCGGCGGTTCCGGGATTTATCTCGCCGGCAACGGCGGCAACGGCGGCAACGGCGTCATCGGCGGCAACGGCGGCAACGGCGGCTCGGTGTTCAATAACGATTTGGGAGGCTTCGCCGCGATCACCGGCGGTACCGGCGGGAACGGTGGAGCCGGCACCACCGGCGCCGGTGGCAACGCGGGCAACGGCGGGAACGCGTTTTTGGGTGGCTACAACTTCCTGCGTCCCTTCTATGTCGAGGCCGCGCAGAGCAATAACGCCCTCAACAGCATCTTGGCGTCCGTTCTCACGAACTACCTGAATGGCGGCACGGTCACCGGCGGATCCCCGGGACTGCCCGGAGTCGGGCTGGGCGGCATCGGTTCTCTGGGTTCGACAGGCCTGGCCATAAACATGATGTCCAACACCGGCCCGCCGTCCAACATCGGCCTAAATCTCGGCTCCTTCGGGCCCACGGGCACCGACCCGCTCGTCGGGAACAACCTGACCGACGTCGGAATCGTCATCAACGACGTGAAAGCGGCACTTGGGCAGCCCTTCATCCAACTGACGGGCGGCTTGATCGGCAACGGCGCTAACGGGACGGCGGCGCACCCCGATGGTTACAACGGCGGATGGCTGCTTGGCAACGGCGGAAACGGGGTTAACGGCGGCCGCGGGGGCAACGCCGGTTTCATCGGCAACGGCGGCAACGGCGGCGCCGGCGGGGCCGGCCAGGCCGGCGGGAATGGTGGGAACGCGCTATTTCTCGGAAACGGTGGGGCCGGCGGGGCCGGCGGGTCCAGTGGGCTTCTCGCCGGTGGTGCCGGCGGTAACGGCGGTAACGGCGGGTGGTTCGCCGGTAACGGCGGCCCCGGCGGCATCGGTGGCAATGCCACCGGTCTGGTGGGTAACGGTGGGGCCGGCGGGAACGGTGGCAGCGTCGGCTTTTTCGGGACGCCCGGCGACGGCGGCGCTGGCGGGACGAGTGCGGTTTTCACCGGTGGTGCCGGCGGGAACGGCGGGAACGGCGTCTCGATTGGCGGTAACGGTGGCCATGGTGGAGACGGGTTCCTGGGCGGCGGGCGCGGTGGTGACGGCGGGGGTGTGCTCGCGGACGGATTCGGGCTTTCCATCACCGCCGGGAACGGCGGCGACGGCGGGAATGGCACGGGGCCTTTGTCCACCGGCGGTGCGGGCGGCAACGGTGGTGACGCGGTTATGGGTAACTACCCCTTCACCACGGGTGGTGAGCGCACCTGGTTCTCCAACGCGCCAGTGATACTGAATGCCACCGCCGGCCACGGTGGTGCCGGTGGTAGCGGAAATCTGGGCGCCGGCGCCGGCGGCAACGGCGGCCTTGCCTTCGACTACGCCGGGGGAATAGCCACCGGGGGGGCCGGCGGAGCCGGCGGCGCCTTCACTGGCACGCTGGGCACCGGCGGCAGCGGTGGCAAGGGGGGCAACGCGTATGCCCTGCCCGGCGCGACGGCCACTGCCGGGTTAGGTGGTCCCGGCGGGCACGGCCCGACCCAAAACGGCTCCTCGGGTGCCAACGGTACTGCCAACACGCTGTAGCAAAATCGTCATCGGCCAGCCCCAACGCAAGGGCTGCGTCCGGGTCGTCGAACCAACTCGTAGGCTCTAAGGCCATGAACGCCTTCCCGCGGGCACCGATCGAGGTATCACCGCTGGCGTGGCTGGACGCGGTGGAGAAGCAGCGCCGCGAGGCCGGGCTGCGTCGCTCGCTGCGCCCGCGTCCCGCCGTCACGACCGAGCTGGACCTGGCTTCCAACGACTATCTCGGGCTGTCCCAGCACCCCGACGTGATCGAGGGCGGAGTTGCGGCGCTGCGCATGTGGGGCGCCGGGGCCACCGGCTCGCGCCTGGTCACCGGCGACACCGAGCTGCACGAGGAATTCGAGTCCGAGCTCGCCGACTTCGTCGGCGCCGCGTCGGGATTGCTGTTCTCCTCCGGATACACCGCCAACCTGGGGGCCGTCGTCGGCCTGTCCGGCCCCGGTTCGCTGCTGGTGTCCGACGCCCTTTCGCACGCCTCGCTGGTGGACGCGTGCCGGCTGTCGCGCGCGCGGGTGCAGGTGACGCCGCACCGCGACGTGACCGCCGTCGACGCGGCCCTCGGCTCCCGCGACGAGGAGCGCGCCGTCGTCATCACCGACTCCGTCTTCAGCGCCGACGGCTCGCTGGCCCCGGTGCGCGAACTCCACGAGGTGTGCCGCCGCCACCGCGCGCTGCTCATCGTCGACGAGGCGCACGGGCTCGGGGTGCGCGGCGGCGGGCGCGGGCTGCTGCACGAGCTCGGCCTCGCGGGCGCGCCCGACATCGTGATGACCACGACGCTGTCCAAGGCGCTCGGCAGCCAGGGCGGGGTGGTGCTCGGTCCGGCGGCGGTGCGCGCGCACCTGATCGACGCGGCCCGGCCGTTCATCTTCGACACCGGCCTGGCGCCGGCGGCGGTGGGCGCCGCGCGCGCCGCGCTGCGGGTGCTGCA
>NZ_LZKK01000188.1 GCF_001672815.1 Mycobacterium sp. E796
GTCGTTCGACACCGATGACATGACCTCCACGAGTGAAATCGCGGTCCAGTTTTGGAACCGTCCCCTCACCGGTCGCGCGGTTGTGACTATGTCCAATTTGTGTATTCGGCAGATGCGCTCGGTTCTCGCGCGCGATACCGGCGGTAACGCCCTCGAACCGAGCGGGTGGCGCAGGCGGCACCGGCGGCGTGGCCGGCCAACCCGTCTGAACGGCTGCACCGGCGGAGGCGGCTAAGTGGTCTGGCCGGTAACAAAACGGGGTCAAGCCCAATCTCATTGCTGTACCTTGCATTCATGCGTTTCGCCGTCGCGATCGTGTCATCTCCCTCCCATCACGACATTGGCGGCGAAGCTTTGAACGAGGTCGCCGAGGCACTGCACCATGCGCTTTTGGCGCATGGCCATGACTCGGTGCTGACCAACCGCTTCCACCTCGACGATCGCCGCACCATCGTCCTGGGCGCAAACCTTCCCGTTCAGTACGGCTTGGAGCCGCCAAAAAGCCCAATCTTCTACAACCGCGCGACCGGTGAGGGGACGGTTCCAAAACTGGACCGCGATTTCACTCGTGGAGGTCATGTCATCGGTGTCGAACGACACCTCGCCGATCGAAGGCACGCGGCTTGCCGCCATTTGCCCGACGCGGAGATTTCGGCCCGTGTGGCCGGCAGCCTGCCCTAGTGTCGCGGCCGAGCTGGTGCTGGCCGAGGTCGGCTGTCGGGCAGCCATGCTCGAGGGCCCCGCGGGGGGACTTCTGGCAGGCCGGATCGATTAAGGCGAGGCTCGGCGCAACGACCCGCGTTGAAGTTGAAGCTGCATCACCCTAATCCTCGAGTTCAGCAACCCGACAGCCCCGCCAGGATGAGGGGAAGGAAGTTAGCCGAAATGGCCTCACCGGTGACCGTATGAACGTTTTACTACCCAGGGTCACCGGCATGGTGCTTGACTAAGTGGAAGGTCATCACGTAATCACGCCCAAGCTGATGGGCACGAGCATGCTGTCGATGATGGCGGGGCTGCAAAACGAAGAACCTGCTTCCTAAGTAGCCCACTGCCGGGCACCTGAGGTTACCCGCGCACTGGGCTGTGCACGATCAAGCGATCTGGCAACAGTGGTTCAAGCCGCTGCATTTGCTCCCGGCGGACGTGATCGAGCAAGTTATTAGTGAAGACGGCTGGTTCCGGTTTGGTTGGGTCCGGCACCCCGTGGACCGATTATGGTCGGCCTGGCAGTCGAAGCTGCTGCTTCGCGAGCCGCTATTCGTGGAACTGTACGGCACGGCGCCGTGATTCCCCCGTATTCCAAAGGAGCTACCCGAAGGTCGACGGCGGTGGTGGGCACGACGCACTGCTCCCGGCCTCGGTGCCATTGCCGAGGACTTCGAAAGATTCGTTGCCGCGCTGGCCAAAGACCCGCAGCTTCTCACCGCCGACCCGCACTGGGCACCACAGAGCTACTTGCTTCGCCCCGAAGTTGTTCCATATTCCGAGGTTGGGCGCATCGAGGCGGCCGCAGTGACCCTCGGCCGACTCGAACGTCACTTGCGGGCACAAGGCGCTGGCAGGGGACGCTCGACCTGAAACGGCTCAACGCCACCCTGCTGCCGCGCGCAGTCATCCGCGATCCGACGCTGTTGCGACTGATCGAGAAAATTTATATCGACGACATGATCGCTTTCGGGTATGAGCCCGCGAATGTGGGCCATCCGCCTTCTGCGGATGCCAGCGCCATTGCGGTGAGAGCAATGGCCGAGCTGGTTGAGCGGCATGAGCGGATCGGCGATCTTCACCGGATGCTCACGCTAGATTGCAACCTAGGGGCGCCGGGTGGTTCCCCGGACGTGGAGCAGTGAAAGATGCACTGCCCCAGCTGGAAGGGACGGGGTCGCCGCATGGCAATTGAGATATCCGAGGTCGCCCTGTGCCCTATCGATGACCTGATCACCGCTGCTAACGTCGACTATCCGCCGACGGGTCCGGTCGACGGATACGTGTTCGAGGTCTTCGGCTGGGTCGTAGGCAAGGCGCCGATAGCCGAAGTGCAGTTCGTCCACGAGGAAAGCGTGATTGCGTGCTGCGAGCTAGATGTTTGGCGGCCCGATATTGCCGAAACGTTTGGCAGTTCGTCACAAGCGGGGTTTTGGAAGGCGATCGGAACTGTCGGTCTGGCAGCGGCCTTCACCGTCGAGGTGTGGGTTGTCTTCCAGGATGGACGCCGACGCGAGATCGCGAAAATACGCGGCACCCAGCAGCTAACCTCGGCGTTCATCCCTTCCATGCAGCCAATCATCGTTACCAGTATCGGCCGATCGGGCAGCACCAGGCTAGTAAGGATGCTCGCGGAGCATCCGGACATCATCGTCGAGGAGCGATTTCCCTACGAGACGTTTGTCTGCAGTTACTGGATGCATTTCATGCATGTCCTAGCCGCACCCGCGGACACCTCGCAGGACGAATCGTGGCAGTTCTGGGCACTGGATCCAAAACGGCTACCTCCGTGCCCTTATTACTTCCTGCCGGAGGTACATGTCCCTTATTTCTACCAGCCGCTCGCATATCCGACCCCAGCGGAGCATGTAGCCGTCGAGCGCTGGTACTTCGATCAGGTCGAGGAATTCGCCCGAGTGGCGCAGGCCGCCGTCGAGTCGTTCTATCGGGAGTACGCCCGCACGAGAAAACGCACGACACCTGCCTTCTTCGTGGAGAAGAGCCTTTTGGTCCCGACAGGCCACATCCGCCCGATAATGCGGCAGCTTTACCCGCGCGGGCGGGAGATATTCCTCCTCCGGGATCCCAGGGACCGCCTAGCCTCCGTACTTGCATTCAATGCCTTTCGCGGCTATCACGAATTCGGTCGCCAGCTGGTTGATACGGATGAACAATACGTCGACGTCATCCGCATGGAAACGCTGTCACTTATACAAATGTGGAAGTCCACATCACGTCGCGAACCGCTTGTCCGTTATGAGGACCTTATACGTTCGCCCACCAAACAAATACGCGCAATGCTCGACGCCCTGGAGCTGGACTCGTCGGCGAATATCGTCAAGGCAATGGTTAAAGCTGGGGACGAAGGCACCGATAACGTGAAAGAGCATCGAACATCGCCTGACGCCCGGTCATCGATCGGCCGCTGGAAGCGGGACCTTGAACCACGGCTGCAAGAAATCTGCGACGAGGCGTTTGACGGGTTACTCGACGAACTTGACGGCAGCTCGTGTTAACCTCAATATGTCACCCAATCGACCGAACGTGCATTTCGTCGACGCGAAAGGTGCACTGCCCCACCGTAATCCACGTTGTACACGTTGGATTATCCCGCGAGCTCCAGATCCCACCAAGGGTCGCCCTGCGGGCGTGAAAGTGGGGTCGGGTCACCCGCTGACGCCGACGTTCCTTGGACGTGAGAGCCCGTACCCGGGCTTGGCACCAGGGGCCTAACCAAGCTGGTTTTGGGGCAGTTGTGTCTAGAGGTGCAGACCTGAGATGCAGAGCACTTCGTCGAGGTGGCGGTGCGCAGCGCGGCGTAGGCGGCCGGTCGGCGGCCACGTTGAGCGGGGCGGATGTAAGTCGCTGTTTTGCGCACCGCGGGCTCGACCCACTCGTGCGGTGTCCCAACATCGCCGGCCATTGCTTCGGTGAGCAAGTAGCGGCCGGCGTCGGGTGCACGGCGTATCGGCGGCGCTCGCGCCGGTGAGTTTGGCCGCATCGGCGAAGTAGATGCCCACCTGAAACACTTGTGGTTCGGCGTCGAGCACCGCGGTCAGGCGGTGATGTAGTGCTCGGGGGCAAAAACCGCTAGCCCACACCAAGATGCAGCCAGAACCGTCCATCGATCTGCGCGCAGCTGCGCTAGTTGGGAGGCGGAGACGTCGATCTCGGCCTCCGCCTCGTCGAGCGTAGTCTGTGGAACATGATGACACCGTTCGCTGGCCTCTCGCACCGCGAATCAGCTACCCGCCAGAAGGATCTTCCGGAGAACGACGTCCAACAGTCTCTCCGGGCCTACGCGCGCTATCTGCGCGGCTCTGACCCCTTCATCAAGCCGAACCTTACCCGGCTGGACCGGACCTGCCGGATCGCACCTGACGCCGATTCCTACAACTAAGAATCCGACTCATGACCGCGACGTTCCACTACGCCGGATTCGACATCCCGGTCGACCTGGCCCGCCTCACTGGTGGCGGACCGGAGACCTGGCATGAGATCACGGTCGGGCATCTCCTCGAATACGAGAATTACTGTCCGATCAAACCCGACCAGCACGTGCTCGAGATCGGATGTGGAGTGGGCCGTGATGCCATCGGACTGACCAAGGTGCTGGCGCCGGAGGGGCGCTACACGGGGATCGACATCATTCGGCCGAGCATCGAATGGTGCCAGCGTCACATCACTCCGAGGTTCCCCAATTTCGAGTTCCGGTATCTCGATATTCAAAGCCAGATTCACAACCCGGGAGGCTCCTTGGGAGTCCGCGAGGTGACCCTCCCGATCGAATCAGACACGGTTGACCGGATCATCCTCCAGTCCGTGTTCACCCATATGTTCGAAGATGACATCGTCCACTACTTGAAAGAATTCCGCCGCGCGCTCCGACCCGATGGGCGCGTGTTCGCGTCATGGTTCTTACTGGACGACGAGAGCCTCACGATGGCCCAGTCGGTCGGCAGCAGCCTCACGTTCCGCTTCGGCTATGGCGACGGGTGCCTGATCGAAGACGAGATGCGTCCGGAGGCGGCGGTCGGCTTCACACCGGCCGCATTCGACCGGATCCTCAGGCGCGGTGGGTTCGAGCTCGACCAGCCGGTGCACCGGGGCTTCTGGTGCGGCCGGGAAGGGGTCACCGACGGCCAGGACATCGCAGTCTTGCGGCCGATCTCGTAGCCTCACCGCGACCAGTCAGAATTGGCCCGTGGTGACCTGATCGATCACGGTCATGGCGGGAAGGACAAGCCCGACGAGCAACAGCCCTCGCGTGCGGAGCGCGCGCACGACAGTCACGACGATGAGGGGCAAGAGCGGAAGCGCATAGCGGGCCGGCGTAGAAGTTGTAGTGGTCCTCGACGAAATTTAGGAGGGGGAAATGCCGCGGCGAGCGCGAGGATGCCGGTGCCGTACCCACGCCGCACGCGAAGGTTATCGGAGGCCACAGCGAGTTCGGAAAGCCCAATCAGCAACAGATCCAGCACGTTTCATCGCCCCCGAGGTGAGCTGAATTGCGCGCTAATGCTTTTTGCGCTGACTAGCCCGAAGTTACGACACTGTTTGGGTTGGAGGATTGGTCCTGACCTGGTGTTTTGTTGGTTTTGGATGGTGGTGTCTGACTACTTTCTTGGCGGCGATGGTGGGGGGAAGTGGTGTTGATGAGGTCGAAGGCGCGGCGTTGGGTACCGGTGGGGTCGGTAAGTTTGTCGATCTCGACGTCGGTTTGGTGGTAGCGGATTTGACACGAAGAGCTCGGTCGTGCAGTTCCCTGAGAACGGCGTATCGGCGCCCGTTGAGCGCGCCGTACAACAGGACGTCGATGTCCTAGGGGGCCGAGGGGATCCGTGTCAGCTCGGGGACGTATCCGATCGGAACGTAGGTGGGCTGGGGCAACCCCATAGCAGCGAGCACCTCGATGTTGGCTTCACTGAGGTCCCACGTCTCATAGCGCCGGAAAGGTCCACGAATTCGGGCATCGTCATCCACGGCAAGTCGTCACCCAATTGCTCTTAGGCTGTAGAAGATGGGGGTTATTGGCGGCTCCAAGCCGTACTGGACGAGTAGGTTTCCGCCGAGCACGATGGTGCGCCGCTCGTCGAGGTCGAGACGGTTGGTCGGCACCGAGTCATGACCAAGCGCCAGCAGACCATGGTGCAACGCCTCGACGACCTCGCGAAATCCGTCGCCGAAGCTCGGATTGGCAATTGCTAGGAGTTGCCACAACTGCGACGGCGAACAACATGGGTGCAAGCTCGCGGAAGAGGAGCGCTGCGTTATGCCGATTAATCACTCACCGGGTTGCCCGCTGGGCGCAGGGTCATGTTCAGGGATGTGGTGTACGACGTCGTCGTGCGATTCATCGGCGTGATGGTGCACTACTGCTGCAGTATTGGTTGAGGGCGGTGTTCGCTGCCTGGACGGATCTATTAGTGCGACTAGAGTGCGGGGCGCGATGAACGAAGATGACGACCCAACTGCAACGTTGTGCTTGTCCGGCGTTGGCTACATCGAATTCCTCAACGCGCTGCACACCCACCTGACCCCGCGCAGCTATCTAGAGGTCGGCACCGCGACAGGGGCTTCGTTGGCGGTTGCTAGCTGCGATGCGATCGCGGTGGACCCTCGGTTCGAAGTTGAGGCCGGCGCCACCGGCAACCGGGCACGGACGTTGTTCTTTCAAATGACCTCAGACGATTTCTTCGCGGCAGAGGACATACCCGCATTGCTGGGACGGCCAGTGGATATGGCCTTCCTGGACGGCCTGCACCGTTTCGAATACCTGCTGCGCGATTTCATCGGCGCGGAGGCCGCCTGTCATCCCCGCTCACTGATCCTGCTGCATGATTGCGTGCCGTCGAACACGCGGATGGCCTTGCGGGAGTTCCGGCCTGGCGATTCCTCCGAAGTAGGCACAGCTGACTGGTGGACCGGTGATGTGTGGAAACTGCTGCCGATTCTGCGCGAGTACCGCCCGGACCTGCGGCTACACGTGCTGGACTGTCCGCCTACCGGCTTGGTAGCGATCACACGTCTGGACCCTGCGTCACGCGTGCTTGCCGATCGTTATTACGAGATCGTCGATCAGCACGCCGGATCCATTCTCGACGAAGACCGGCTGAGGTCGTTCCGAAACAAACTCGAACTAACCGCTTCGCGACCGCTTTGCGAGGAACCCGACCGCCTGACCGAGCTGTTCACCTTTTACTGACCCAGTATCGAGCCGCTGGGCTGACCTCAGAACTTGCAGCGGAAGGACAGAGCAATGAGCCTCTGGGCTGAGTTCCTAACCAATAATGGCCGACCAATCCACAAATGGAAACATTACTTCCCGGCTTATGAGAGTCACTTTGGCCGCTACGTCAACCGGCCAATGAAATTCCTCGAAATCGGCGTCGGGCTCGGCGGTTCGTTGCAGATGTGGAAGCGGTATTTTGGACCGCATGCCATGATCGTTGGCATTGATCTCAATCCAGCATGTGCAGCATTTCAGGAGGATCAGATCGCCGTACGGATCGGAAACCAGGCTGATCCCGACTTTTTGAATACAGTAGTAAACGAGTTTGGCACCTTCGACGCCGTATTAGATGACGGCAGCCATATGATGGAGGATATCGCGGCCTCCTTCGCGTTCTTTTATCCGCGTATTGCCCAGGATGGTATTTACATGGTCGAAGATCTGCACACCGCATATTGGGAGAATTTTGGTGGCGGCTTGCGTCGGGCCGGAACATTCATTGAATTCTGCAAGGACATGATTGACGAACTTAACGGTGACTGGCGCGGCCCAGAGGATCCGCCAACCGAATTCACACGCACCACACAGTCGATGCATTTCTACGACAGTATCGTCGCGTTCGAACGAGGCCGAACCCTGCCGAAGGACGCGCCAATGATCCCACTGCCAGAACAGTGACCCAACTTATAAGGGCATGGCGGTATAACAGATCAAAGCGGCGAGGGTCTGCGCGGTCGTTTACCTGCAAAGCTCGGCAGGGAAGCATCAGGATCCCGTTCAACTTTAGAAGACTCTCTCGGGAGCGCGGGGCTCGCAGCCGCCCCAACCGCCGCCCGTATTCGCAGCGGTCCGCACCTGACCATCCTATTCGCCGCGCGATAGGTGTCTCTAGACGTACAGATCCGAGATGCAGAGCACTTCGTCGAGGCTGGCGGTGCGCAGCTCGGCGCCCGTGGCCGGTCGGCCACGCTGGGGGGGCGGAGCGGGTTTGGTGTTGTGCCCGCCGATGGCGCGATCCAGGCGTGCGGTGTCAAACATTGCCGGGCCGGTGGCCATCGCCTCGGTGAGTAGGTAGCGGCCGTCGTCGGGCGCCCGGCGCACCGCCTCCTCCGCTGCGCAGACACCGGTCAGGTTGGCCGCGTCATCGAAGTTGATGCCCACTTGAAACACCTGTGGTTCGGCGTCGAGCACCGCGGTCAGGCGGGTGATGAAGTTTTCGGGGGCAAAAAATCGCCAGCCCGCACCCAGGTGCAGCCAGAATCGTCCGTGAATCTGAGCGCGCAGCTGCGCCAGCTGGGGGGCGGGCTTGTCGCCGGATCGGCGACGGGCGAACTCGAGAAAACCGTAGCGTTTGCGCAGCTTGGCGCGGTCGGTGGTGGACAGGCCAGTATCGAGCACCAGGAAGCGCCCGACCCGCGACACATCGAGGCAGCAGTTCAGAAACGAGTTCAGGGTCTGCTCAATGGACTCCCGGTCCGGCCCGGCGATCAGGCTGACGACCACCTCGGCCTCACGGGGACCTGCGGTCAGGGACTGCACCAGGGCTTCGGGGTAGGCCGACGCCGCTTCGAGCATGGTCGGCACCGAAAAGTCGCGGTTGGCCGCAATCCGTTGCCGATCAGGCTCGGGCAGATCGGGGCGGGCCAGCAGGCGCCGGCACAGCGTGAACGCATCGGCATGCCTGCCGATCCAGGATGCGCACACCGCCTGCTCATCGGTTGCGCGCCACGCGTAGACGTCCGCGTATCTGGGGACGAAGAGGTCCTCTTCGGGAAAGGGGATTTCGGCGGCGCGCTTGGCAAACAGGTAACCGGCCTCATAGCGCTGCTCGTTGCGACACCGAAAGGCGATGGCGTGCAACGCCTCTGCGCGGGTCGGTCGAAACTCCCACGCCTTGAGGTAGGCCTTCTCAACATCGGGCCACGGCTCACCTAGTTCCGCCATCGACTCCGCGATCCGGTACATCGCCCAGTAGACCTCCTCTTCGCAGCCGCCCATCTCGACCCGCCGCGCACACCACCGGCGCGCGTTGTCGAAATCCTCCATACGGAAGTACGTCTCGGCCAGGAAAAAGACCGATCGCGCATCCCCGGGGTCGCTTCTGACCTTGGCCAGCAACCAATCTCGCTCCTGCGCGGCCTTGTGCTTGAAGAGCCTGTAGGTAAACAGTTGGTGGTCGCGGAGATCTGCGCTGTGGCGTTTGCCGTCCAGGCGCGCACCGATGCAGGAAGCTTCGCGCGAAATAGTCTCGTGAACTAGGCCCTCCGACAGCGCGCGCTGCAGGATCGCGGCCTGGTCGCGAGCCGAGAAAGCCTGGTAGCCTCGCTCGGCGAGTTCGCGCCGCGCGCGCTCGTTGCCGACGAGCTCCACACAGCGATCGGCCAGTCCGTCGTAGTCGGCGAACGCGATGCCCGACGCCAGGTCGCGCTCCAACGAGGGGTCGGCACTGTGCTCGGAAACCACCGCCCGTCTATTGGCGAGCAAATACGAAACACGCACGATCGCAAAGATTTTCGCTTCCCAGTAGTGCATGTTCAGGACGATCTTCGAGCGTGCGATCCAGGCGTCTCGGTCCGCACCGTAGATGTACGATAGCCATTTCACCCGAAGACCCCGGTCGCACAGTTCCCGCAGAACAGTGTATCGACGCCCGTTGAGCGCGCCGTAGAACAGGACGTCGATGTCCTCGGCGGCGGGGGCGATCCGCGTCAGCTCGTGGACGTATCCGATCGGAACGTAGGTGGGTCGGGGCAATCCCATCGAAGCGAGGTACTCGACGTTGGCTTCGCTGTAGTCCCACGTCGGGTAGCGCCGGAAGAGGTCGACGAATTCCGGCATCGTCATCCACGGCAGGTCGTCACCCAACTGCTCGAGGTTGTAGAAGACCGGGTTCTTCGGCGGCTGCAGACCGTACTGGACGAGGAGGTTGCCCCCGAGCACGATAGTGCGGCGGTCGTCGAGGTCCAGGCGGTTGGTCAGCACCGAATCATGGCCCAACGCCAAAAGACCATAGTGCAACGCCGCGGCGACCTCGTTGAAAGCTCCGCCGCTGATGTTCTGATGGTCGGGCGGTGACACAACCGCGACCGCGAAGCGCATGGGTGCAAAGTACAGCAAGAGAATTGCGCCGACCCCGTTTAGTTAATGGCATCAAACATCGCGTGCCTCGATCCGGTCACTGAGGAGGTGTTGTCGCCCGACGTCCCCTCTTCGCAACCCGCGCCGACGCTTTGGGCTGCTGCACGGACCGTGCGGCGGCCTTCTTCGCCACCCGCGCCGGCGCTTTGGGTTGCTGCCCGGGTCGGGCTGCGGTTTTCTTCGCCACCCGCGCCGGCGCATTGGGTTGCTGCCCGGGTCGGGCTGCGGTTTTCTTCGCGCCCCGCGCCGGCGCTTTGGGTTGCTGCCCGGGTCGGGCTGCAGTTTTCTTCGCGCCCCGCGCCGGCGCTTTAGGTTGCTGCCCGGCTCGGGCTGCGGCCTCCTTCGCGACGCCAGCCGGAGCCTTGGGTTGCTGCACGGCTCGGGCTGCGGCCTTCTTCTCAACCCGCACCGGCGCTTTGGGTTGCTGCACGGGCCGGGCCGCTGCGATGGAGAGCACCTCGTCGAGGCTGGCGGTCTGTAGTCCGACAGCGACCGCCCGCCAACCGAGCTCGGCGATGGGATCTGGGTCGCTGCCCCCGATGCCGCCGGCCCGATCTAGGCGTGCGGTATCGAACATCGCCGGGCCGCTGGCCACCGCATCGGTTAGCACGTAGCGACCGCCGCAGCTTTCTCGGTGAACCTCCTGCTCAGCCGCGCAGACGCCCGTCAGGTTGACCGCATCGGCGAAGTTGATTCCCACCTGGAATACCTGTGGTTCGGATTCGAGCACCGCGATCAGGCGGGTGATGAGATTTTCGGGTGCAAAGAACCGCCAGCCCTGGCCCAGGTGCAACCAGAACCGTCCCCGGACTTGAGCCCGGAGCTGCGCGAGCTGTGTGGCGAGCGCGTCGCCGGGGCTGCAATCGAGAAACTCGAGGAACCTGTAGCGCTCACGCAGCAGCGCGCGGTCGAGGGCTGACAGGCCGGTATCGACCACGACGAAGCGCCCGAACCAAAGTGGCAGATCGAGGCAGCTGTTCAGAAACGAGTTAATGGCCTGCTCGGTGGTCTCGCGGTCCGGTCCGGCGACCATGCTAACGACCACCTTGGCCTCACCTGGAGCAGCGACCAGACGCTGCACCAGCGCGTCGGGATACAACGACGCCGCCTCGAGCATGACAGGCACGCTGACGTCGCGGTTGACCGCGATACGTTGCCGATCGCCGTCGGGGATGTCGGAGAGGGCCAGCAGGCGCCGGCACAGCATGAACGCCTCCGCATGCATGCCGAGCTGGGAGGCGCACACCGCCTGCTCGTCGAGCGCGCGCCAGGCGTAGACGTCTGCGCCGATGAACAAGCAATCGTTTTGGGGAAACGGGATTTGCGCGGCCCGCTGGGCAAACAAGTGACCAGGCAGGTAGCGCTGATCTTCGCGGTACCGCCGAGCGATGGCATGTAACGCCTCGGCGCGGGTCGGTCGAAACTCCCAAGCCTGGAGGTAAATGTCCTGGACGACCAGCCACGGCCATTCGAGTCTCGTCACCGACTCTGCGAGCCGGAGCATCGAGTAATAAACCTCCTCCTCCCGGCCCTCCATCTCGATCCGCCGCTGATACCATTTGCGCGCGTTGTCGAAATCTTCTAGATCGAAGTAGCTCTGGGCCAGATAGAACACCGACCGCGCATCCTCGGGATTGCGTTCGACCTCGGCCAGCAACAGGTCGCGGTCACGCGCATACTTCTGCGCATCCTGATTGCGTGCACCGAGGCGACGAGATTCGACGTAGTAGTCGCCCTCGATGCGCCCCACGACGCAGTCAGACTCCCACACGGCTGTCTCGTGGACGACGCCTTCATAGCGCACGCGGACCCCGTCGCGGAACAACTGCGGGCGCCAGTAGGTGAAGGAGGCATCTCCGAGGCGCATGCGGTAGATGTCGACGGCTAGTTGGCTGAAATCGGGTGTGCCCAGGACGATGTCGTCGGCGTCGATGACCCAGATGTAGTCGCCGTGGCCTTGCGCGAGGTTCAGTGCCTCGGTGCGGTTGTAACCGAAATTGCGCCAAGGTCGTTCGTGAAGCTTGCCTGGGATGCCCAGGCGCGCCATGTGTTTGCGGATCAGTTCCTGAGTCCCGTCGGTGGAGCCGGTGTCGACGATCACCCACGAGTCGATGTAGGGCGCGACCGAATCAAGCGTCTCCGCGACGACGTCGGCTTCGTCTTTCACGATCATGTTCAGGCAGATCGCGACGTGCGCTGTCACTGGTTTCGACACCGCTCAAACTTTACAGAGCAATCGCGTCTCCCGGATCGGGTTGCACGGGAAATACCAGCGGCTATGGATCATTGGTCGTGCTGTTCGGCGAACACCGCCTCGGGTCAAGACCGGCGATCCGTGACGGTCTCTTCGGGCGTGTCGCCGCTGTGACGACAGCACCTCCTGACCGCTCTGCTTCGGCTTGGAGGAACCGCCCATCGCCCAAAGTTTGCATGCAACTTGGTGTAACACGACGCCAAGTTAGCGAAAGTATTTGTCCTGCGAGGAAACGCGAGGGTCTAGCTAGGTGGTGTCGAACGGACCCCGTGGGGGACGTGGCAACCGCTCTTGCGATTGAGCTTGCTGTGACGGGTTGTCGGCGTGCGGCGGGCTGGGCAGGCGATGCAGCTCCGCGATCAGATCCACCTGGCGCGCAACGGTTTCCCCGCTGCACGATCAGATCCGCCTGCCCCCGGACCAAGGCGGCGAGATTATTGGACGGACACGGATCGGCGCGCACCCCAACAAGATTCGCAAACCACGATGTGACAGCCACACCCGGCTGAATAGCTACCCGGTCGCGCCGTGCGGACCCTGAGCACCCTGTGCGCCCTGAGCACCGCTGGCACCCAAGATGCCGCCGGGACCACCGGGGCCACCCTGCCCGCTGGGACCGCCGGCGCCGCCCTGAGCGCCGGAACCGGGCAGGCCCGCACCACCGGCACCGCCGGGACCGCCAGCACCGCCGTCACCACCAGTGCCCGCGAAGAGTCCGCCGGCACCGCCGGCACCACCGGCACCACCGGCACCACCGGGACCACCAGTGGGACTACCGACGCTGCCTGTAATGCCCGGGGCGCCCGCCCCGCCGGGACCACCGGGACCACCATGGCCCATGAAGAACCCGCCGGCACCGCCGGCACCACCGGCTCCACCGGTCCCACCAGCGGCGATGGCCGATCCGCCAGCACCACCGGCGCCGCCGACACCGGAGAACCATCCACCCCGGCCGCCAGCACCACCGGCACCGCCGGGACCGCCCGTGCCGCCACGCCCGCCGTTACCGATCAGGCCTGCCGCCCCGCCAGCACCGCCAGCATTGCCCGCTCCCGTGCTGTTACCACCGGAGCCGCCGTTGCCCAACAACCATCCGCCGGCCCCACCGGCCGTCCCCTGCACCCCAGAGGTCCCATTTGCGCCGTTTCCGATCAACGGACGTCCCGACGCCGCTGCGACTACCCCGTTGATCGTCGCGGCCGGCGAGCGCATCGCAGCTTCCACCATCTGCGCCGCGTTAGCAGCCTCAGTACCCGAATACGCAGCCCCGGCGGCGGCCATCGTGCGCGTGAACTGGTCATGGAAGGCCGCTGCCCTCGCGGCCAGCGCCTGATACTCGCCCCCAGCTTGGCCGAACACCGACGCGATCGCCGCCGACACCTCATCGGCTGCCGGGCCCGTCACCCCGGTCGTCGGAGCTGCCGCCGCCGCGGTGGCGCTGGCCAAGTTCGCGCCGATGTTGTCAAGATTCTCAGTCACCCACTGGACGACGGCGGGGTCAATGTAAAACGGAGAGCTCATGACGTTCCACCCTCAAATTCATCGCCAGCCCTGCGGAAAGGCATAATGCGAAACTGCATTGGAGCAACCGAGTCGAAACGTACCGCAAGTGGTCGCTCATCGAAATAGATTCCGTAACACTGGAAATGGTCGGATTTATCAACTGGATTGAGTCGGAATAATGGACTGGATTTGGTCCGAATTATTAACTGGATTCAGTCGGATTTATACCGAAAAACTGGAACCGATCGCCATAATGAATTGGATTCGGTCGGCTTTATAACTGGACTCGGTCGGTTTAACGCTTCTTCCAGACCCGTTCGTCACTGTTTCAACCTTGGTGAGTAGGCGGGCCGGGCAAACAGCCTCAGCACGCCGTCGGCACCTTAGTTCGGTGCATGGCACGAATAGCGTTGTAGCGCTGCGCTATTCGGTCGCGCTGTCGTCCCAACTGTTGGGCAGCAGCGGGATGGCCAGGGCGCCGTTGCGACCGTCGTCCGCCAGTGTCATCAGCCCGGCCGGACGGCTGGCAGCGGGCGTGGCGGTGGCACAGACGAATCCGAGTGGACCGCCGCCTTGGCCCGAAGCCTCCGTACGCGGGCCCCCGTCGTCGAGGTCAATGAACTCGTGGCGATGGGCGCGATCCTCGATCGTCGCCCTCCGACGGCGGCGCCCAAGCGCTGGATCATGCGCCGCGGCCGCGGCGACCGCCGGGTCGTCGGCACCCTCCAGTGCCGGTTCCTCCGAGCGACGACGAGTGCGGCTGGTGTCGCTACCGCGCGCCGACAAGCCGGAGAGGCCGACGGCATAGAGGACGTCGGACAGACTTGCGCCGATGCCCGTCGTCACCGACGGACCGAATCCGACGCCCGGCCCGCCACCGACCGGTCCCCCGCCGACGGCGTGGGTTGGGCTCGGCGCTGTGGGACCGGACACCGTGGCGGCGCTGCTCGCGCTGGCCGGGGCGGCGGCGGTCGCGGGGGCAGGCATAGAACCGGGCGCCGGCGCTGCCGCGGCGGTCGGCACGGAGGTGGCCACCGACACCGGGACCGCGATGCCGGTCGCGGCCGCGGCCCCCGCCGCCACCCCCGCGGCGCCCGCGGCGGGAATGGCGACCAGCGCGGGGGCGAGCGAGATGGCCAGCTGGATCGCCTGCTGCCCGAACGGCCAGAAGATCATCAACGTGTGGAAGGTGGCCCAGGCGAGCGCGCTGGCCAGGGCTGGCGACATGCCGGGGATCTGCATCAGCGCCGAGGTGAGGCCGTTGGCGAACGGGACGGCGGGAATGGGCCACCCCGCGGGGTTGAGGTCCTTCGACACCGGCCACGCGAAATTCTTGGTGTATTGCTGCAGGAGCGCCGCGAGCTGATCCTGCCAAGAGACGCTGGTAGATCGCGCCGCGGCGCTGGTCTCCCCGCCCGTCGCGACGATCTGCGGCGCCGACGTGGCCGTCGGGATCGCCGTCAGGGCCGAGTCGGTGACGGCTTGGTAGGTGGTCATGGTTTCGGCGGCCTGCAGCCACATGCGGACGTAGTCGGCTTCGTTAACCGCGATGGGGATGGTGTTGATGCCGAAGAAGTTGGTTGCCACGAGCGTCGCGTGCGTGGCGTGGTTTGCCGCGAGCTCGGCGAGCGTCGGCATGGTGGCAAGCGCTGCGGTGTAGGCGGCCGCCGCCGTTCGGTGAGATGACGCCGCGAGCGCGCTGCGGGCGGCGCTCTCGAGTAACCAATTCAGGTAGGGCGCGTGGGCGGTGACGTACCGTTCGGCGCTGGGACCATCCCATGCTCCCTGGACGGTCCCCAGCACCCCGATGAGTTCGTCTGCCGCGGTGGCAAATTCGGCGCCGATCGCCGACCACGCCTCCGCAGCAGCGAGCAGCGGCCCGGAACCCGGACCGCTGCTGAGCAATGTGGAGTGCACCTCGGGCGGCAAGGACATCCAGATTGGGGCGGTCATCGTCGGGGGCCTTCGGGCAGGGACACGAATACCTCTTCGGTGGACGTCGGGGCGGGGCGGGCTTGTCTTCAGTGGTCGGTTTGCCGGACGGTTTGGTTCCAGCCCGCGCTTTTGGACGCCTTTGCGCGCCGACGGAGCATGCGCAACGATGCAGGGATGCGGTGTGACGTTGCGCGTGAGGCGCTTTCTGCGCGGCTAGACGGCGAGCGTCCGCAGGTGCTCGCGCAACAGGTCGACGCCCACCTGGAGTCATGCCGAAGTTGTCGCACTTGGCTGATCGGCGCGGCGGTCCAGTCGCGCCGGTTGTCCTCCATCGCGCCCGCCGAGGGACCGGACCTGGTCGACAAGATCATGGCGAGTCTCGATCAGCAGTCCCCCGCGTATCACCGCTCGATGCGCTGGTTGCGGTCGCGCTACCGGCGCTGGGGGCTGATCGGTGTCGGCCTGTTTCAGGTGGCCATTGCGGCCGCTCAGATCAGCGGCATCAATTTCGGCATGGTGTCGAGCCACATGCACGGCGCCATGTCGGGCGAGCACCTGATGCACGAGTCAACCGCGTGGTTGCTGGCGTTGGGTCTGGCCATGATTGCCGCGGGGGTTTGGCCCGCCACCGCGATTGGCGTGGCCGCGATTACCGGCGTGTATTCTGTCGCGCTATTGAGTTACGTGGTCGTCGACGCCTTCGCCGGCGAGGTAACCGCCACGCGCATCGCAAGCCACATGCCCCTGCTGCTGGGGCTGGTGTTCGCGTTGCTGGTAGCGCGCGAACACGTGCGGACCCGGCGGCCGCGCTCCTCCGGCGAGGACGCCGACTACCCCGACTCACCGTCGGAGGCGCCCAGCGGTCGGCGGCATCGGCATCTGTGGCCCATCAACCGCTCGGCCTCTACGACGACCCGTCGTAGACCGACCGCACCCGCCCAACTAAGGTGGTTGGCTATGACCGCGTCAAGCGACGACGAGGCCGTCACCGACCTCGCGTTGGCAGCCGCACGCGGGAACGAGCGAGCGCTCGAGGCGTTCATCAAGGCGACCCAGCAAGACGTTTGGCGTTTCGTCACCTATCTGTCCGACGCGAACAGCGCGGACGACCTGACGCAGGAAACCTTCCTGCGAGCGATCGGTGCGATCGAGCGGTTCTCCGGGCGATCCAGTGCCCGAACCTGGTTGCTGGCGATCGCGCGCCGCGTCGTGGCCGATCACATCCGTTACGCCCAGTCGCGGCCCCGCACCGCATCCGCCGCCGACCCCGCCCACTTCCACAGCGGCGACCGCAACGACCGAGGGTTCGAAGACCTGGTCGAGGTCACCACGATGATTGCCAACCTCACCACCGAGCAGCGGGAGGCGCTGTTGCTCACGCAGCTGCTCGGGCTGCCCTACGCCGACGCCGCAGCGGTCTGCGGATGCCCGGTCGGCACCATTCGCTCTCGCGTCGCCCGTGCCCGCGATGCGCTGCTGGCCGACGCCGAACGCGAGGACCTGACCGGCTAACCCAGCCGCGCAACCCATTCGGCGGCCTCTTCGGCGGTGCCGACGGCTGCCACGCCAGCCGGAAGTTTCGGTCTGGCGACCATTACGACCGGAATATCCAGCGCGGCAGCCGCGTCCAGCTTGGCGCGGGTCATGTCGCCGCCGCTGTTCTTGGTGACCAGCGCGTCGATGCTGTGTTCACGCAGCAGCGAGAGTTCGTCGTCGTAGCGATACGGCCCGCGCGACAGCAACACCCGGTGGTGACGCGGCAGCTCTGCGGCGTCTGGCGCGGTGACCACGCGGATCAGAAACCATGCGTCGCTGTTGGCGAAGGCTGGGACGCTTGACCGGCCTGTGGTGAGAAATATCCGCGAATATTGTTGCTTCGCAACGGCTTCCGCTGCGTCGGTGTCCGAGTCGACGACGAGGGCGTCGCCGGTCGCCCAGGCCGGGCGTGCCAGCACCAAGTGGGGTATCCGCAGTGTGGCGCATGCTTCGGCAGCGTGCGCTGTCATGGTCGCGGCGAACGGGTGGGTGGCATCGACGACGGCGTCGATGCGTTCCTCTTGCAGCCAGCGTTTTAGTCCGTCGACGCCACCGAAGCCCCCGATGCGCACCGGGCCGACGGGAAGGGCGGGGTCGGGGACGCGCCCGGCGAGCGAACTGATGACGTCGACACGCGGGTGCAGGGCCTTGGCCAGTTCGCGAGCCTCGCCGGTGCCGCCGAGCAGCAGGACGCGCATCAGTGCCGGCTCCCCCGGATCCGCCCAGTCGAATACAGGTAGCTGTCGGTGAACCCTTCGGTGGCCAGGACATCGCCGACGATGATCACGGCGGTCTTGGTGATGTCGGCGTCGTGCATCTGGCCGGCGATGTCGGCGAGCGTGCCGCGCAGCAGCACCTGTTGCGGCCAGCTGGCGAAAGCCACTACGGCAGCTGGTGTTTCGGGCCGGTAGCCGCCTTTGAGTAGCTCTGGGACGATGGCGTCGATCTGGGCGGCCGCCAGGTGCAGGACCAGGGTTCCGCCGGTTTGGGCGAGGGTTTGCAGCTCTTCGCCGGGCGGCATGGGTGTCGACAGGGTCGCGACGCGGCTCAACGTCACCGTCTGCGCCACCCCGGGGACGGTGAGCTCGCGCTTCAACGCGGCTGCCGCGGCGGCGAAAGCCGGTACGCCCGGGACGATTTCGTAGTCGATGCCCAGCGCGTCGAGTCGCCGACACTGCTCGGCCAGCGCGCTGTACAGCGACGGATCACCGGAGTGTAGCCGTGCCACGTCATGGCCGGCCGCGTCGGCGTCGGCGATTTCGGCGACGATCTGTTCGAGCGTAAGCGGGCCGGTGTCAATGATTTTCGCGTCGGCCGGGCATAGCGCCAGCAGGTCGTCGGGCATTATTGAACCCGCATACAGACATGTTGGGCAGCTTTCGAGGAGCCGCTGGCCGCGGACCGTGATGAGGTCGGCGGCACCGGGGCCCGCGCCGATGAAGTACACGGTCATTTCGTCATCGTCCACTGGGTGACCGGATATTGAGGGCGCCAACCGGTGAAGCCGCCCAGCGGCTCCGCCTGGTAGTGCTGGAAGCGTTGTAGATCGCCGCCATAGCGGGAGTATGACTGCGTGAGAATGGATTCCGACTCGGCAGTGACCGCGTTGGCGACGAGGCGTCCCCCGTGGGACAGGTGATCCAGGCATGCGTCGAGCAACCCGGGTTGGGTCAGCCCGCCGCCGATGAAGATCGCCGCTGGGGGCTCGGCGCCGTCGAACGCCTCCGGCGCCTCGCCGAGGACGTCGATGCCGACGCCGAAGGTCGCAGCGTTGGCCGCGATGTTGCGGCGGCGCCGTTCGTCGCGCTCGAACGCCACCGCGCTGCAGCCCTGCCAGCGCAGGCACCACTCGACGCCGATGCTGCCCGAGCCGGCGCCGACATCCCACAGCCGCTCCCCCGGCCGCGGCGCCAGCGCGGCGAGCGTCGCCGCCCGGACCCCAAGTTTGGTGATCTGGCCGTCGTGGACGAACGCGTCATCGGGATACGGCGACATGCGTTCGTCGGGCAGGTAGCGGACGGCGATGAGGTTGAGGTCGTCGACGTGTTGCGGTGGGTCGTCGGCCCATTGGCGCGCGCTGCCGTCGCGGCGGCGTTCGATTGGGGCGCCGAGGTTTTCGAGCACAGTGAACTCGGAGTCGCCACGCCCATGCGCGGTCAGCAGTGCAGCCAATTCCTTAGGGGTGGCCGCGTTTTTTGACAGCACGATCGCCCGGCCGCCGCGGCGCACGGCGGTGTGCGGCGGCGCGGTTACCAGGCTGATGACCTGGGTGTTGTGGGCGTTCCAACCCATCCGGGCGCACGCCAGCGTCACCGAGGAGACGTGTGGCAGCACTTTGACGTTGTTGGCGCCGTGGAGTCGGATCAGGGTGCCGCCGATGCCGTGCAGGAGCGGGTCTCCGCTGGCGACGACGTGGATTTCGTCGTCTACGGGTAATGCTCGCAAGGCGGGCAGCATCGGTGACGGCCACTCTCGGCGGGGCGCGGCCACCGTTTCGTCGAGCAGGTCGAGCTGCCGCCTTGACCCGTAAATGACTGTGGCCCTGTGTAATTCGGCGCGTGACGACTCCGCGAGGCCGGCCATGCCGTCGGCGCCGATACCGACAACGATGATCATCGCGGCATCCTGCGCCAGACGAACTGCGGCAGCAGCCGCATCACGAAGAACGTCGGCCGTAGCGACCATGGAATCCACACGGTGCGGCGCCCTTTGGCCAGGGCCCGTGCCGTTGCGGCGGCAACTTGCTCCGGCGTGCTCGACAGCGGGGCGGGCGTCATGCCCTCGGTCATGCGGCCGATGACGAAACCCGGGCGGGCGATCAGCAGTTTGACGCCGGTGCCGTGCAGCGCGTCGGCCAGCCCGCTGGCGAAGCCGTCCAGGCCGGCCTTCGCCGAGCCGTAGACGTAGTTCGCGCGGCGCACCCGCACCCCGGCGACCGAGGAGAACACCACCAGCGAGCCGCGGCCGGCGGTGCGCATGGCCGCGGCCAGGTGGGTGAGCATGCTGACCTCCGCGACGTAGTCGGTGTGCACGATGGCGACCGCGTGAGCGGCGTCGGTCTCGGCGCGGGCCTGGTCGCCAAGGATCCCGAAGGCCAGCACCGCAGTGCCGATGGGTCCGTGGTCGGCGACGATCGACGCGACCAGCGGGCCATGCGAGGCGAGGTCGTCGGCGTCGAATTCCGTCGTGTGGACCTCGGTGGCGCCCGCGGCTTTGAGGGTGGCGATCTGGTCGTCGAGCTGATCGGATCTGCGCGCGGCAAGCACCACCGTCACCCCAGGGGCCAGGCGCCGCGCGAGCTCGATGCCGATTTCGCTGCGGCCGCCCAGGATTAGTACCGGACCTGCGCCCGTGTCGTCCACGGCTGCGATTATGACCTGCGCTAGCGTGGGCGGTGATGGCGAATACCACTACGCGGCTGACCGACGATGCGCTGGCCTTCCTGTCAGAACGTCACCTGGCCATGCTGACCACGCTGCGAGCCGACAATTCGCCCCATGTGGTCGCCGTCGGTTTCACCTTCGATCCCAAGACGCACATCGCGCGGGTGATCACGACCGGCGGGTCGCAGAAGGCCGTCAACGCCGACCGCGCCGGGGTGGCCGTGCTCAGTCAGGTCGACGGCGCGCGGTGGCTGTCGTTGGAGGGCCGGTCCAAAGTGAACAGCGACGCCGACGCGGTTCGTGACGCTGAGCTCCGCTACGCCCAGCGATACCGGACTCCCAGACCCAATCCGCGGCGAGTGGTCATCGAGGTTCAGGTCGAGCGGGTGCTGGGTTCGTCGGATTTGCTGGACCGGAGCGAGTAGTTAGCGCACTCGAACCATCGTCTAATCAAATAGCGTTGTGCAAACGCTCAATAGAGGTCCGCACTTAGTGGTTAAAGGTCAAATCCGCTCAAGAAATCCCGGGAGTCGTCGGTCACCTGTCAGCACCGCTGCGGACGTTCGTATTCGGTACCAGACGTGTCGTCCCCAAACTTCGGGGACACGTCTTTGACGCGGTCTCTCGGAGCCACGGCGTCTATTTTCTTCTCGAACTCGTCAAACATATTTTCCGCGCGCGCCAACTCCACGTTTTTCGGCGGTGGGATGCCCGTCTCTTCCGGTGTGGAAAATGTCTTGCCCGCAATCTCTTACTCATTCGCGTGTCTCCGCGCAGGTCGCTTTCCTACACCGGAGTTCCACGGTTATTCCCTGGTCTTTGCAAAAGTAAATCGTCGTGCTCCCGCCTACGGCAAGCCTCAACGAATTCAATCGCTGCATCCTTATCGCGCAGGAAATCGTGATATTGGTCCGGGGTGAGCTTGTAGTATTCTTCGTAGTCGACGATGCCGTTGCTAACGGGTATCGAGGCATAGTGGCTGCCCGACGTCGACTCGACACCGATCGAGTATCTGTCTTCTCTTGAAAAATACGTATCGTCAAATTTCATTTCCGCTCTTTTCTAGTCGAAGACATCGGTTACAGTGTAGTCGTCTGGCGGTATCTGTCCGCCATCAACGACCGCCTCGGAAGCGCCATTAGGCAGGCGCCCCCCAGGAATCCATTGTTCGTTGGCGCCCGCCTCATTACCGGACGGAATCCGGAGATTAAATTCCTTCGGGTCGGAGATATCGATTCTTACGATCTTATTCGAATCAAGGAACCTTTCCGGCAAACCGAGCTCATTCTCCATTGCACGCAGGTCGCCTTCAGTTGCCTGTATCATTGCATCAGCTTCGGTTTTAGGCATTACAAATGAGGTGCCGTCTCTTTGCGCAATTCCATATTTCTCAAGATTGCTTTCCGGCATAAATCTAGTTGCACCATCTGCGAATTTCTCAAGATGGTTGTGAATATATTCTGGGGAGAGGTATTCCGAAGGGTCAGGGCGACTGCCCTTCGGGGTGGCGATGATTTCGTCGCGCTTTTCCGCGCTCATCCCGTCGGATGATTGGTCTTCACCATGAGGCTCGGAGCCATCGCCTGCTTGGTGAGGCATGCCATCGCCTGGCGATCCGCGCGAGTGTCCGCCCGGGGTACGCCCGTCACCCGGTCCGTGCGGTCCCCCACCATGCGGTGGCCCACCGTGCGTTCCTTCACCCGCGGGACCGCCGTGACCGGGCCCGTGCCAGCCGCCACCCGGCAGCTCAGTCGCACGACCTTCCGGCAGTGTCGAGTGCGGCGCTGCAGAAGAGAGCGACGGCGGCGATGAGTGCGACGCGACGGCCGCGGGTTCGACCGGAGCCCCACTCGGCGCTGCCTGCACCGGAGTAGGCGAATGATCCACCAATTGCGGAATAGTCGAAGGCGCGCTGTCGGCCGCTGCAGGGGGAACGGATGGCGCATGCGATGCGGGCGCAGCTGCCGGCACGGGCTCGCGCGGACCACCCGCGGGCACGGAGGCCGGCTCATGCGGACCGCCCGCCGGCGCTGATACCGGTTCACGCGGACCACCCGCTGGCGTCGGCGGACCACCGGCGGGTTCGTGCGGACCACCCGGCGAAGCATGCGCCGGTGCTGGCGCGGCACCGGCCGGATCGCGCGGACCGCCTGCCTCGGCCGGCCCAGGCTCGGCAGTCGGCCCGTGAAGCGCACCCGGTGGCGCATCAGGCGCACGTGGCGCGGGCCCGACCGGCGCGTCAACCGGCTTCGGAGGCAGTGCAACGGGCTGGCCACCGACCGGAGGCTCGATCTTGGGCAGCTCTCCGGTCACGCCTTCGAGGTCTTTGGTCAGGCTGCTGCCCTTCCCGGCGATATCGGCCAGTGCACCGCGAGGGCCCACCACACCCGCGAGCCCATCGGCCGCTCTGCCGGCGGCACGCTCCGCCTGCGCAGCCGCCTCGGCGCCGCGCGCGGCTGCCCCGGCCCCATCGGCCGCGGCGGCCGCTTCACCGCCTCCCGGAATGAACAGCGTCGCGACGTCGAAAGCGTTCTCCCCGAGCCCCAATCCTGGGCGAGCTGTACTCCAATCATCAATGTGCAGAACGCCTTTCAGCTGCTGCAATTGAGCTTCGCTGGCCTCCTGCGGGTTAATCAGGGCGTTGAAGATGCTTCCCTTCCAGAGGCCTTTCCCCAGCCCCGCCCAGGTCGAAGCCGCGCCCTGGGGATCTATGAGGAACCACCGCGGGTCGAGGTCCGCCATGGATGTCGCCATCCCGACGGCGCCCTTCAGAACTCCCTCGTTGGCGTTGGCAAAGACATCGAAACCCGTTGCCACCTGGTTTCCGACCGCGTCTCCCAGAAACTCTTTGAGCTCGCGGCGCACATACTTCTCCAGCTTGACGACCAGGCCGTCGACGACCCCCAAACCCAGCTTGATCGCCTGTTCGGACGCCCGGGCTTCCCGCCCCAAGTTGTGAAGCACGTCGTTGACGTCCTTGGCGATCTTCTTGATCTCGTCGAGGGCGTCCCCTTTGACGATCAACATCAGGTCGTGCCCCAGGTCGGTCAGTGAGCCCAGCCGGTTCAGCAGGTCGCGGATCGCGTTCTGCGCCTGCCCCACCTCGTTGGCAAAATTGTCGAGCGCGGTCGCAATCTTCGAGGAAGCTTCGAAGATTTGCCCCATCCCGGTGGCGATGTGCGACAACGCCTCGTCGATCTTGCCGCCCTCGGGTATCTGCTGCGCAGCCAGCAGCGACTTCGATGCGTTGAGTGCACCCTGCATCCCGATGACCGACGTGGCGAAGCCCCGCCAACTTGCCGCAGCCGCGTGCATCCCGGCCACGTCGCCGTCCGGCCACAGGGAGTCGACGAACGACTGCACCACCGCCCACAGCAGTGGCGGCGGCTCCCCTTTCCCCCAAGTCCCCGGCGGGCCGGGCGCCGAGATCTTGGCCGGCTCTGCCGGGGCCTGCAGCGCGCCGTCACCGCCACCCAGCGTGGACGCCGCTTCGGCCTTCGAATAGTTCGACGCACCCTGCTGTATCAGGGCCCCGCTCTGCCGGCATGCGTTGACCGCGGCGGCCGCGGCCTTCAGCAGCGACCCGGCCGCGTCCTGGTACCCGAGGCCGAACACTTCGCCGGCGGCATCCAGGCCGGTGTGGGCCGCGAAACCCGCCGTCAACACGGTCAGATTGGCGGCCAGACCATCACCGGCGGCAGCCACGGCGCTGCCCGCGGCGAACAGCGCCTGAGGATCGACCACCAAGGGCACCACGCGCGAAATTCTCGCCCAGGCCGACGCGCGACGCTATTCACCCAGCTCGCAGGCCCAGACGACTCATCTAGCGACGCGCAACGTGATCCGGTGCCGCCCCGCCGGCACCGCGACGGTGGTCTCGGTCGGTTCACCGTCGAGTTGCACGGAAGCCCCGTCGGGCAGCCCGCCGAGCGTGATCCGCGCGGCCTTGTCGGTGGTGACCGTGATCGTCGACGACGGCAACGCGGCCAGCCCGGCGCGCGCAACGTCGACCGTGAGGCCGGCGACCCCGCTGAGGCGCAGTGTCAGATACGGCAGCGCGCCGACAGGCCGGCCGACTTGCCAGTCCAGCTCGCTGTACAAGCCGGGCGTCGGCTCGAAGTTCAAAAGCACGCCGCGGTGGTGGCGAATCGTGTGCGTCGGGTCCGGTCGGGCATACGACCGCGCGTCGACCTCGGCGACGGCCCCGCGCCGCGCGGTTACCGAGGGATCGGCGGTCAGCTCCGAGAGCCACCACACCTGGTGCGGCCCGATACCCAGATCCGCCCGCACCAATTGCGGATACCACGCGAACGTGATGTGTCCCGGATCCGCTTGGCGCAGAACGGTTCCCATGTGGGCGATCGGGTCCTCGAACTTGTCCTGAAGCACCCAGGCGAGGTGATCCTCGAGCGGATAGACGGTGAACCGGTGGCGGTAGCCGAGCCGGTCGAGTTCGAGCACCTGCTCGGCCGCCGACGCGAACGGCACCAACTCGTCGACCAGCCCGTGGGCGATGACATACGGCAGCCAGCGGGCGTTCACCAGCAACTTCCACGTGTCACCCTCCCGGGCACAGGGCGAGTCCGGGTCGAGGTCGGCCGGGATGTCGACGTCGGGAATCAGCCGCACCCCGCACGCCGGCGGCCCAGCCAGGACCACCGCCTGCGAGAAGACCTGCGGATAGCTCAACCCCAGCTTGTAGGCCGCGTACCCGCCCATCGAATAGCCGGATATGACAGTGCGATTGGGGTCGGTGCCCAGCTGTTCGGCGACCCGCGCCCACACCTCCCACACGTCGAGCTCCCCGGTGTCGAAGTACCACGTCGACGGGCCCCGGGCCAGCGGGGTGACCACCACCGAGTCGCGGCCCTCGCACACCTCGTGCAGCAGCCGCGGGTCGATCGCCGCGAACTGGCTCTGGCCCAAGGCAAGCGAGTGCAGCAAGAGCGTCAGCGGCAGCGCGCGGCCCGGCGTGTAGCTGGACGGCAGGCACACCGAATACGGCTGCACGCGCCCGAGGAACTGCGGCTTGGTGCTCAAGATGTCGTCGCCCGACAAGCCCTGACCGAGTTCCACCGAGGACACGTACCAGCGGGTCGACGGGCCGGTGACCACCGGCTCGGGCTCGGTGTCGCGGGCCGCCAGCCGCTCCCACGGCACCGTCACCGCGAACGCCGACACGTCGCCATGCGTCAAAGCCGCGGCCTGGGCCGAGTCCGACCAGAAGTTCAGGTGCGGCGGCTCCTGCTGGTTGGTGCGAAACGCGACGTTGTAGACATTGGGCTGGCCGGGCAGCGCACCGTGTTCGGCGGGCACGTCGGCGAACCCGTCCCCCGCCGCGTCGGCCAGCCCGGCGGCCAGCCGGACCGTCCAGCTCCCGTCCGGTTCCACCACCGACCGCGGGACCTGCGCCAGAAACGACCGCGACTGCATGTCGACGCTGTGCTCGACCGGCGTCGTCGCCTGGGTGGTCAGGTCGATCAACGTGGCGCCGCGCCCCGACAGCAGCAGGGCCGTGTCGATGCCCGCCGAGCGCACGCCCGCCCCGGCCGGCCAGTCGGGGGCGGCCGTGCGGGCGGGGTCGGTGTCGAAGGTGAACAGCGCGACTGGCACCGAGGCGTCCAGCAGGGTGTTCCAGTCGACCCGCCACCAGGTGTGGGTGTCGGTGAGCCCGATGGCCACGCGGAAGATGTCGGCGCCGTTGTGGGCGGCCGGCCCGCCGGGATAGACGTAGGTGCCGCGCGGCGGCGCCTGGATCTTCAGGTCCCCGACCGGGAGGCCCGTCGCACCGTGGTCGTCGTAGAGGAAGTCCGTCCAGAACAGGGCGCCGCCGGCCAGCCGGCCCGCGCCGCAGGTGCGCGGAAACTCCTCTCCGAACGGCCAATTCGACGGCACGGGCAGGCGCGGCTCGGGACGGCGCGCGGCCGGCGGCACGCCCTCGGGCATGCCGTCGACGACGACGAGCTCGCCGGGCGGCGCCGGCGCCGGCGCCGGAGGGTGCAGCACCGCGTCGGCGACGTGGCGCGCGATGCGCAGCGGGAGCAGCGTGAGGTCAAGGATCGACACGTCGCCCAACCTACGCGGCGCCACCGTCCTCCCAGCTAGGGCGCGGGCACCACGATCAACTCGTGCGGCTGGTTGTTGACCGCCAGGGCGCCGTCCTCGGTGACGACGACGATGTCCTCGATCCGGGCGCCCCACCGGCCGGGGAAGTAGATGCCGGGCTCGACGGAGAAGGCCATGCCCGCCGCCAACGGCAGGTCGTTGCCGGCGACGATGTACGGCTCCTCGTGCACCGACAGACCGATGCCGTGCCCGGTGCGGTGCACGAAGAACTCCGCGAGCCCGGCGTCAGCCAGCACATCGCGGGCGGCGGCATCGACCTGCTCGGCGGTGACGCCCGGGCGGATCGCGTCG
>NZ_LZKK01000189.1 GCF_001672815.1 Mycobacterium sp. E796
CGCCGGTGGTGCTGCCCCCGCCCGTCGTGGTGTTGCCGCCGCCGGTGATCCTCCCGCCACCGATCGTGCTGCCGCCGCCGCCCTCGGGAACCCACCCGTCGCCGCCGCGGTACCCGCCGCCGTCGCCGCCGAACGCGCCTCCGCCTTCCGGGACTCCGGCGCCGGTTCCACCTCGGCCCCTCCCTCCGCCTAAGCCGAACCCACCGCCGCCGCCACCGCCGTCGACTCCGGCCGGCCCAATCATCAGGTGACCGGTACGTAGCGCCCGGGTAGCCGCGTACGGCACTATGAGAACGTCGTCGTCCGTGAAGAGGCTCGCGGGAGTTAGTTTGGTCGAAGTTCTCAGCGCCCAGACGGTGACTGCCTAGATGCCGGCCCGCCGGCACCCCTATTTCGCATACGGGTCGAATCTCTGCGTCAGGCAGATGGCGCTGCGCTGCCCCGACGCCGCGGATCCGCGGCCGGCGGTGCTGGCCGACCACGACTGGCTGATCAACCAGCGCGGCGTGGCCACCGTCGAGCCGTTCGCCGGCAACGAGGTGCACGGGGTGTTGTGGCAAGTCTCCGACGACGACCTGGCGACGCTGGACAGCGCCGAGGGCGTGCCGGTGCGGTACCGGCGCGACCGGCTGACCGTGCACACCGGCGACGGGCCATCGCCGGCCTGGGTCTACATCGATCACCGGGTGATCCCGGGCCCGCCGCGGCCGGGCTATCTGCCCAGGATCATCGACGGCGCCGCGCAGCACGGGCTGCCGCAGCGATGGATCGACTTTCTGCGCCGCTGGGACCCGTCCCACTGGCCTCGACCTGTAGTCGCTAAAACTCCCGCACCACAATCACTTTCAGCGCTGTTGAGCGAACCGGGCGTGACCGAGGAGAGCCGGCTGCGATCGCGTTTCGGTTTTCTCGCCATCCACGGCGGCGGCCTGGAAGAGATGACCGACGTCATCGCCGAACGCGCCGCCGAGGCCGCCGACGCCTCGGTGTACGTGGTGCGCCATCCCACTCGCTACCCGCATCACCTGCCGTCGGCCCGCTACGACCCGGACGAATCGCCAAGGCTGGCCGAGTTTCTCGATCATGTCGACGTCGCCGTCTCACTGCACGGCTACGGCCGAATCGGGCGCGGCACCCAGCTGCTCGCCGGGGGACGCAACCGCGCGCTGGCGGCTCACCTGGCGCGGCAGATCCGGCTGACCGGCTATCAGGTCGTCACCGACATCGACGACATCCCACCGGAACTGCGGGGCCTGCATCCCAACAATCCGGTGAACCGGGTGCGCGCCGGCGGGACGCAGCTGGAACTGTCGGCCCGCGTGCGGGGCCTCAGCCCGCGCAGCCCGCTGCCGGGTGCCGACGGCTTGTCGCCGGTCACCTCCGCCCTGGTGCGGGGGCTAGCGGCCGCGGCGCGTTCCTGGTAAGTGTTTTTGGTCGTTGAACGGAGGTTGTTGGTGGACAAGGATTTTCGCTTTGGATTGAGCATGCGGTTCTTCAAGTCACGCTCGGCGTTGGTCGACAAGGTGAAGCGAGCGGAAGATCTCGGATACGACATCTTGTGTGTGCCAGACCATCTCGGCGCGGCGGCACCGTCGCCGACGCTGACTGCGGTCGCGATGGTGACGAGCAGGATAAAGCTGAGCATGTATGTGCTCAACGCCGCGTTCTACAAGCCGGCCCTGCTCAGTAGGGACCTGCAGGCCCTCGACGTGCTGAGCGACGGCCGTCTGGAGATCGGCCTCGGCACCGGATATGTCCGGGAGGAATTCGAGGCCGCCGAGCTGCCATACCCCAGCGCCGGCGCGCGCGTCGACTATTTGGGACACATGACGACGTACCTGAAGGAACATCACCCGACGACGCCGATCCTCATCGCCGGCAACGGCGATCGCGTGCTGACGCTGGCCGCCCGGCACGCCGACATCATCGGGCTGACCGGCGCCAGGGTGCACGACGTCGACGACCCGCTGGCCGAACGCATCGAGTTCGTCCGCAACGCTGCGGGCGAGCGATTCGACGCGCTCGAGCTGAACATGGTGATCACCGCAATGCCGCGCGAAGGTGAGAGCGCACCCGACCTGCGGATGACCCGCCAATACGCACCCGACCTGCCCGATGACCAGTTGCTGTCGATGCCGTCGGTGCTCAGCGGGTCACCCCGCGAGATGGCCGACACGCTGGTCGGCCTCCGCGAGAAGTACGGCCTGAGCAGCTTCACCGTCCAGGACAATAACCTCGACGCGTTCGCGAAGGTCATCGCCGAACTGCGGTGAGCGGTCGGCGCGCGGCGGTCGACGGGCGCCTCGCCCGGTAAGCTCACTCCGTCCGCCCTCGTAGCTCAGGGGATAGAGCACGGCTCTCCTAAAGCCGGTGTCGCAGGTTCGAATCCTGCCGGGGGCACTGTTGTCATGTCTCAGGACATCGTTGACAGGTGTCCCGAGACATGGTTTACACCTGGATTTTGTTTTTCGGTGAGTTTTTCCGCATTTCACGCCGCGGGGTTGGTAGTCGCGGGTGGGATCAAGTGTGAGTTTGCGGATGAGCTGGCCGGTGTCGCGGTCCGTCATGTTTCTCTGTCAACCAGATTCGGTCGTAGTGGCATGGGGTACCCCCAGTCCTTCGGCAAGGTTTTGCAAAGCGATCCTCGCCAGCGGCAGGTCCACTCCCACTTCCCCGCCGAGTCCCAGCGCCAGGCTGAGGTCCTTCTCTCCCAATTCACGGGTGTGCAGGAAAGGTTGGTAGAGGAAGTGGTCTGGGGCGAGCGGCTTGCTCATGTCGTCGCGGAACATCATCGCTCCGGTGCCGCCACTGTGTGCATCGGTGTGGCGCACGACCCTGCTGAACGCCTGCACATCAAGACCCGCCAACTCGGCGAGCTTCATTGCTTCGCAGGCGGCCGCAAAAGAAGTGAAAGTTAGCATGTTGCGCGCCAGCTTCATTCGGGTCCCCGCGCCGGGTTCTCCAGCGTGAACCACCATAGACGCCCACTGTTTGAACGCCGGCTTGACGCGCTCGTAAACCTGGCGTTCGGCACCCACCATGACAGCTAGATCACCCGTCTTCACCGCTTCCACGCCACCACTGACCGGGGCATCGATGACGTGAATGCCGTTGGGCCCCAGCTCCGCAGCCAGCTCGACTGCGGTCCGGTGGTCGATCGTCGAGTGGATCGCGATGACGGTACCGCGCTTGGCCCGAGGGGCGAGCCGCGCCACCACGTCGCGCACTTGCCCGTCGTTGAGCACCATGACGCTGATGATGTCGGCGGCCGCCACGTCATCCACGGTGTCGGCGACCTGCACTGCGCCGTCGGCGAACGACGTTGCGGCATCGGGCCGTACGTCAAAGACGATTAAGCCACCGGGCCAGTCGACCAATCGCTTGGCCATCGGTGCACCCAGATTGCCCAGCCCGATGAAGCCCAACATCGGCGCGTGATCGTCGGCCATGGATATCCTCCTGCGGGTCGCATGATCATTGTGCACGACGGCACTCTCATGCCCGCCGCAGCAGCATCGCTGTGGTGCCGCTGTTGGCCGCTCCGACGCCGACCGCGGCCAGCGTCGCGCCGTCGACCTGTCGCGCGCCAGCCTCGCCGCGAATCTGCAGACATGCTTCATGGAGATGCCCGAAGCCGTGCAGGCGTCCGCCGGACAACTGCCCTCCGGCAGTATTGATGGGTAGTTCGCCGCCCAGGGAGATGCGGGCCGGGTCCGCGACCCACGCGCCGGATTCGCCCACCGGGCAGAAACCAAAGTCCTCCAGCCAGCAAAGCACGAAGACACTGAACCCGTCATACAACGAAGCCACGTCCACATCGTCGATCGTGAAATCGGTGCGCTCCCAGATGGTGGACCAGCGCGAACTGATGCGGGTGATGTCTTCGCCGCCCTCCCAGGTGAACCGGTCGTGGTGGGCACAGTCGAGGGCCTCGACGGCCACGCCGGGGTGATCCAGCGCGCCAACGTGTTCGGCACGCGAGACGACGAACGCGGTCGCCCCGTCGCAAGCGATATCACAGTCGAACATGCACAGCGGGTCGGAAACCATCCGCGCGCTCGAATACGTATCCAGGTCGAGTGGCTCGCGATAGATCGCCGCGGGGTTGCGCGCCGCGTGCGCCCGCTGCGCGATCGCTATCGACGCGAGCTGCTCCCGGGTCAGGCCGTACCGCAGCATCCGCCCGCGGATTTGGAGCGCCGCCAGGTTGGCCGCCGTCACGCCAAAAGGCATCTGCCACCCCAGCATTCCGGCTGGACGCCCGCCACCGGCCCCATAACCCTTGCGGCGGCCGGCACCCTGAGCGGTGCCCTCCCAGATGCTGCGCCAACACAGGACATGGTCGGCAAGCCCCCCGGCCACAGCGAGCATCGCGTCCACGACGGCGCCGAGCTGTCCCGGGGACTCCACTCCCCCGGCGACCCAGTTCGGCGCGATTCCCAGCGCGTCGTGGATGTCGCGCAGCGACGCCCCGGAGAATCCGATGCCGGGTTGCGACGACCCGGGATACGTTGTGAGGCCGTCGATGTCGGCCAACGACAGACCCGCGTCGGCAACCGCGGCCAGACACGCTTCGGCGGTGAGCTCCAGCGGGTCCCGCCCCAACCGGCGGCCGATTGCCGACTGACCGATGCCGCTGATGACAGCTCGGTCGGTCACCAAGCTCCTCATCAGCGCTCTGGCTCGAACAAGGGAATGAACACCTCGTCTTCGCCGTCCATGCACCGATCGAATGTGACCCGAACGCGCATATCCGGGGTGATCTCGCCGGGAAGGACGTTCACCAGGTTGGTCAGCAGGCGCGCCCGCCTGTCCTCAACCGGATTGACGAATGCGATGAGGTAGGGCGGCGTCAACCCCGGGAACCATTGGTGGCGGTTCACCGTCCAGGATTCGACGAACCCACGACCGCTGAGGTCGACATAGTCGATCGCGGAATGGTCGACAGGGCACAGCAGCGCGGGCGGGTGACACAGCCGCCCACAGTTGGTGCAGCGTTGCATGCGCAGCACTCCGTCGGCACCAGCGGTCCAGAAGGGCCGATTCAGGGCGGTCAGCGCCGGAACCGGTCGGTGAAAATCTGCCATGTGAGTCATGCGCTATGGGTGAATTCGATTGCTAGCCAAACACTCCCGGTGACTGCGAATAGTCCACCGTTGACAGCTCGGTCATGCCTCCATCGACGTGGAGCACCGTGCCGGTCACGAAAGCCGCATCGTCTCCTGCCAAGAACGCTACGGCCGGCGCGATCTCCCCGGGGCTGGCGCCGCGCTTCATGGGCGACGCCGCCGCGGTCCGCGTGTAGTTGTCCCATTCGGTGCCGATCAGCTTTTCCTGTGCCTCCGTAAGGGCGAACGGACACACCGCATTCACTCGGATGCGGTGGCGAGCCCACTCGTTGGCGGCGACCTTGGTCAGCGCCGCCACCGCGCCCTTGGCCGCCGAGTAAGGAGCGGTGTAGGCGATGCCGGCGAGGGCGGAGCCCGACACGAAGTTGATCACCGACGCGCGCCCCGACTCACGGAGGAACGGAAAACAGATCTGCATGAACCGGAAGGTTGCCTTGGGCCCGGTGGCTTCCGAGAGCTCCCAGTCCTTATCGGTGACCAGTTCGAGTGCCTTCGGCATCGCGAAGAACTGGGCCGCGTTGACCAAGACGTCGATGCGGCCACCTCCGGTTTCCGCCGCCTCGTGCACGGCGGCTTCAATCGCATCGCGGTGGGCCACATTGGCCCTGGTGAAGGAGGCTCGCCCGGAATTGCCACGAATGCGCTCGACGCGCTCAAGGCCCTTCTCCCCGTTCAGATCGACGATAGTGACGTGGGCACCCAGGCCGGCCAACTCCTCGGCAATTGCCCCGCCCAGCCCCTGAGCTCCGCCGGTAACCAGCGCGTATCTGTCCTCCAGACGAGCCAAGACCACTCCTTGCTGCGATGTAACAATGGAACATCCAACGTTCAATTATCCAATAATTGCAGATCGCCGCGGCGGTGCCTAGTGCACCCATCGCGAGCCCTCCCGCCGCGACGAAGACGCGCATCCGCAGGGGTGCAGCCGGCCTCGCGGACCGGTGCGGCTCCCGGGCGCAACGCCGCACGTCGCGTACCATGAATGACCGGGACCACTGCCGTTGGGCGCGTAGGAGTGTGATGTTGACTGACCCAGTCGCCGGCGAGGCGGAGGTCGCCGCCGAGGCTGACCGCCGTGACCAAATTCTTGACGCGGCCAACGAGTGCTTCACGCAGCTGGGCATTCAGCGCACCAGTGTGCAGGACGTGGCGCGCATGGCCAAGGTCTCCCGAGGCACCATCTACCGGTACTTCGTCGACCGCGATGTCCTGATCGAGGCCGCGATCGAGCATGGTGCCCAACGCTTCTACCGCGAAGTCGCCACGGCGATGGCCAAGAAATCGACTTTGGCCGAGCAACTGGGCGCGATGGCCGAGACGCACGCGAAGATCCTGCTCGACCATCGGACTCGCAACCGGCTGATGGCCGACGACGCCGAACTGATGCGGCACATGATCTCCGACGGTGACACGGCGGTCCGGCGTACCACGCAATTTCTCGAACCGTATGTGCGGGCCGCGCGCGAGCGTGGCGAGGTGGGCACCGGCGTCGACGTTGCTGCTGCGAGTGAATGGCTGGCCCGAATCATCTGGTCGTTCTCTACCGTCAACGAGGCCCAAACGTTCGACATGTCCAAGCCGGACACTGTCCGGCGCTATGTGGAGGCGTTCGCGATCAACGGGCTCCGCTGAGGACCATGCGGAAGCCGCTCAACTGAACAATAGATGTACTATTGTTCTCCATTGTCGGACGGCTTTGAACGCGTGGATTATCGATCGGTGGTCAGCACATGGGCGAACGGACGTTGGCCGGCAAGCGGGTCGTGGTGGTGGGGGCATCGGCCGGGATCGGGCGGGCATTCGCCGTGCGTGCCGGCAAGGAGGGTGCCGACCTGCTCATCGCGGCGCGCCGTCAAGACCGTCTGGACGAGGTTGCCGCGGAAGCAGGGTGCCCCGCCGCCATCAGCGTGGATGTGCGCAACGCTGACGACTGCGTGCGGCTTGCCGATATGGCCCGCCGGACCGTTGGCGAAATCGACCTGCTGTTCATCTCGGTGGGTTACGCGCCGCTGAGAATGTTCGCCGACACCTCCGTCGACGATTGGATGGACGTGATGCGGACGAATGTGGTTGGTGTACACAACGTCGTCCGGTCCTGTCTGCCAGTTCTCGCTCCCGCGGCGCTCGTCAGCGCCATGTCCTCCGAGACCGTCGGACAACCACGAGCCGCGCTGGGCGCCTATTCCTCCAGTAAGGCCGCGCTGTCGGAAAGCCTCAATGCCTGGCGCACAGAGCATCCCGGGTTTCGTTACTGCTGTGTCACGGTGGGCGGCACCGTTCCGACCGAGTTCACCGCGGCATTCGACCCCGAACTGCTCGGCACGGTCGTTCAGGATTGGGTCGCGCGCGGCCTCCTACAGGAGACATTGATGTCGCCGGACGACGTGGCCGACATGCTGGCAGGAACGTTCGCCAGCGCAATGAATTTTCCCACGGTCGGCCTCGAGCAGCTTGTCATTCGTCCACCGTCACCACCCCGTCGTGGGCTGACGGTATGAGGCCGGATGAAAGGGCAGTGATGACAACGCAAGTCGAATCGGCGTGGCCCGATTACCCCGATTACCGCATCGACGCGACCCTGTGCCCATATCGGGGCGAGGTATGGTTCGGTGACGTGCTCGTCGCCCAGAGCGACCGGTGCCTCGTGGTGACCGAGACCGACCACGAGGACCGCTTGTACTTTCCCGAGTCCGCCGTGCGGTGGCAGCTGTTCCGCCCGTCGGATCACAGCAGCGTGTGCCCGTTCAAGGGTCGGGCCAGTTATTGGAGCCTTGACGGGGCGGGTTCTAGCGTTGAAAACGTGGTATGGACCTACCGCACTCCGCTGCCAGAGGTCGCGGCCATCGCGGGACACGTCTCGTTCTACGGCGACGCGCTACGTGTAGTCGTCGTCGAAGTCTGGCCGGACGGCTCAGAGGTTGCCGTGACATTCCCGCTGTGGGGAGACGCCGACGAACTGTCCAGGATCATCGACGTCCAGGAGGTGGCCGATAACCGGTTCATCGGGCCCGCACATGGGCCGACTCATCGCAATGTCGTCGAGGGCGGCCAGCTGCTCGGCGAGGCGATCGTGGCCGCGTCAAAAGCGCTTCCGGGACAGAGAGTCACGTCGGCATCGATGATCTTCGCCAAAGCGGCCTCGTTCGACGCGCCCGTAGACCTGTCCGTCGACGTGCTTCGTCGGGGCAGATCGTTCTCGACGGCCGACGTTCGCATCAGTCAGCGGGGCGTATTGCGCAGCGTAGGTCTGGTGCTTGCAGATTCCGGCGCGGCCGACGTGATGCGGCACGGCGAGCCCATGCCGGACGTTCCGGGACCCGAGTCGGCGGTGCCGTTTGCGGGCTTCGGTATGACGGGCCGCGAGATTCGGGTCGTGGATGGTGCGTACGACCCGGATCCCGATCGGGTGGGCCCGCCGATCATCAACGCGTGGGTGCGATTCCGCGATGCGCCGCCGACCCCCTACCTGAACGCCGCCTTGCTGGCCCAGTCGACGACGCATTGGACGATCGCCGCGGGCATGTTGCCGCATCCCGGCCTGGGCGAGGCGCGCGCGCATGCCACCTTATCGACCGGGATCATGAAGGCCACCATCGCGTTTCACGACGACGTCGACGTCGCGGACTGGCTGCTCTACACGAATCACGCATTCTGGTCAGGACGCGGGCTCGTGCAGGGCGACGGCCGGGTCTTCACCCGAGATGGACGGCTCGCCGCGTCCTACACCATCCAGGCGATGGTGCGTGAGTTCTCGACGGAACCCGCGGCGATGGGCCGCGACAGCCGGACGGCGATGTAAGGCCGTCCCGTCATTTCAATGCGTCAGCGCAGGCCGTTGATGGCGAATTTTTCGACATAGCGGCGGACCGTAGCCGGTTTGCTCATATCAAAGGTAAGACCCTGATTGACGGTCGAGAACGAATAGATGATGCGAGCCAGCCATTCACT
>NZ_LZKK01000190.1 GCF_001672815.1 Mycobacterium sp. E796
TGGCGGCGTTCGGTGGCCACCCGGTGGGCGCGGTCTTGGGCGCGGGTGCGCCGGCGTTTGGGCATCATCGCGGCGCGCTGGTCGCAGTACTCGACGGGCGGGTCGGCTTCGGGCGTGGCGAATACGCCGCCGACCCCGCGACACAGACTGGGGAACAGCAGCGCGCTGCCCGGAGTGGTCACATAGGTGTGCCCGGCCGGGGAGGTCAGGATCAGCGTCCCGTCGGGCAGTTGTTTTTCCGTCCAGCCCCAAAACGTCTTGACGAGATGATGAGTTCGGCAGTAGCACTTCAGGTTTGACGCGTGCGTGGTGCCGCCCTGGCTATACGGGATCGTATGATCCAGATCGCAGCCGACGGCCGGGGCATCACAGCCGGGCCAGCGACACGTCAGATCGCGGCAGCGCACGAAATCGGCCAACGCCTTCGACGGCACATACCCGTCCTCCGGCGGCGCGTCGCCGGGGTGGACCAACGGCGTCAACTTGGCCGACTTCGCCAACTCGGCGAGCAGTTCGGGGGTGATCAGCCCATCAGCGCCCACCTCGGAGGCCGGCGCGCTGCTGCGCCCGTCCAGGGTGGCCTGCTCGGCGATGACATGGATGACCACCGGGGAAGCGGGCGGGCGTTTGCCCGCCGCGCAGTCCGTTCTGCCGCAGCGGCAGCCCAGCCGATCCGCCCCGGCCGCCAGTGCCCCCAGCGCGTCGGCGCGGCGCTGCTCGCGGGTGCGGGGATCATGCGGGCACACCGTGGCGGCCAACGCGGTGAGCCGTTTGTCCAGCGCGTGCGCATCCGGGGCCAGCAGGCTGCCGTGGATCTCCGAGAGCCCATCTTGAACCCGATCCCCAATCCAGATCTCCCGATCGACCTGACGCTCTGTTCGGCGGCGCACCGCGTCCCGATCGGCGCGGGCCACGACCCGATCCACCTGGGCGGCCAACCGGCCCCGGCTCATCGACGGCCAGCGCGCCACACTGGCGGCCAACTGCGCATCCACCCGCGCCAACACCGCGGTGTCCTCGATCAGATCGGTGCGATACACGATCGTCTGAAACAACCGCAAATCGATATCACCGGCCCTAAAGACCTCCCCCACCAGGGGTAGGCGCTCGCGCATCGCCCGGGCGTAGCGCAGCCGGCTGGCCGCCAGGCCCTGGCTGATCCGCAACGCCGCCGCGATCTCGGCGGCGACGGCCTCCATGGTGTCGATCGCCCAATCCTCGGTCTCCGCACACCGCGACAACCGGTAGCCGAACAACCGCCCGATCGCCTCCAACTGCGCGGCTGCCGCCCGGTTCTCCACCCGCGCAAACACACCGATCTCATCCAGCAACGCCGCCGACTCCGCCGTCGAAGACGGATAACGCCGCTCGATCATCTCATCGAACCGGGCCATCACCTCGGCACGAGCCGCCTCATCGAACATGTGTTCGACTATAGTCGGACCCGGCGACAAGAGCCGATTGACTCAAACTTTTTGGCAAGGTCGCCGCCTGCGGCGGCGCGGGACAGGATAGCCGCCCAGTCGCATGAGCGGTTGGAACGTGACCGGCGGCGCAGGCGGCGCGGGACCGTGCATCGCGTGATCGCGCAGGCGGGCGGCTATTTGCTCCTGCGCTGATCATCGAGTGCAGTTGCCCACCGGCACACGATCTATTGTTGTAGCCCCTGGCCGGTGAGCCAGCCGTCGATTCTTTCAGCGACGGACTGCCATCCTGGCTCAAGCATCATGACGTGCCCCATGTCGGGAAATAGCTCCAGATCTGTTTGGTAAGTCTGCGCCACGGCAAGCGCATCGCCTTCGACTCGCATGCCATCATCATGTGCTCCGAGAACAAGAATCGGTGCCTTCACCAGGCCCGCGTCAGGAAGTCGCTTCATCAAATCTCGTGTGACGCCCGTGCTTTCAGATTCGAGACGAGCCGCGCAGGCACTGACGATGGCGTCTGGGGTGCCCGCCGAGAAGCAGAATTCACGAGCCAAGGCGGGAGTGTTGAATACATCTTCTGGGCTGCCGACCACAGTGGCGCGCAGAAAGACCCAGGGGTGACGGCGCATTGAGCGGAATGCCCAGCGTCGTAATCCCTGCGGCGTGCCGGGCGCCATGAGAACCCCCGCTGGGCCACCATGCGTCGCAAGGTAATTCAGTACAACCCAACAGCCCAGGGAGTGACCGATGAGCACTGGTGGGGAACCTAGCTTGGTGACAACAGACCGTACGTCGTCCACGTAGTCGGCCAGAGAACAAGAATTGAGGGGCTTGGACAGGGTGCTGCCACCATGGCCGCGAAGGCTCAGTGCTGCGGCGCGGTAGCCCCTGCTCGCGAAGAAGTCCAGAAAGTGTTCGTCCCAGCACCATGCTGCGACGGAAGCGCCGTGAACAAAAAGCAGCGGCGTCGGGTGCGCATCGGTGGTCGACCCCTTGTCGATCACTTCAAGCATTTCTCACCTTGCGTCGGCTCAGCAGTACGCAGGCATCTTTTCAGGTGTCAGGCATAAAGCCAGCTCATTTTGTCGATTTTTATCGATGGCGGCCTCGTAGGCGCCGGATTCGCTCGGCGAACCGCTACGGCACCCGGGTGCGATGCCGCTTGTCGTGCGGCGGGACGCCGTTGACGCCGCCGATCGACTCCGCGTAGGTGCCCACCGCGAACGCCGCGCCAGAACCCATGACCGCCAACGCGTCCCGGTTGACGGTGTCGACGGTGTCGCGCGGGCTCTGGAAGTTGGGGTCGAACGGGACGCCCGCCTGACCGCCCCACAGCCGCGCCTGCACCGTGGTCTTGATCTGCGAAGCACCGGCGGTCAGGCCCCCGACCGGCACGCCCGCGACCATGAATGGGTGGTAGTCGGCCATGGTGGCCAACGGCATGTCGGCGGGCCGCTTGCCGGCCAGGTTCAGGTAGCCGCCGAGGGTGCGCTCGATGCCCGCCGAACCCTCGGGCACGTCGCCGAATGCGATTCCCGGCGTGGGCGGACCGGACTGGTCACCGTCGTCGGTGAAGAAGCCGGCGTTCGGCGAACCGAGCATGGTGAAGTCGAGGTACATCGCGATGTCGTTGAGCTGATCGCGATCCATTCCGAAGACGTAATCCATCACGCCGTTGATGCCGTCCTCGTCGGCGCCCCAGAACGCGAACCGCACCGCGTTGTTCACCGCCGCCAACGGTCCCAGCTGCAGCGCCGTTTCCAGCACCGCCGCGACGCCGGTGCCGTCGTCGTTGATGCCCGGACCGTCGCGCGGGCTGTCCAGATGCGCTCCGACCACGATCGCCTCGTGCGGGGAGCCGGTTTCGGTCTGCGCCAACACGTTTCGTGACGAGATCGTGCGATTCTCGGCGTCCAGCACCAGACGCACCGGCGCGGTGTCGTGCGCGAGCGCCGCGGCACCGTTGGCGCCGACGGCGGCGACCGGCACGGTCAGCTGCTTGAAATAGCCGGGGCTGAACAGTGTTGGCGGGGCGCCCTGCCCGTTGGGTGCGCTGAGCACGATCAGCCCCGCGGCACCCCGAGCCACGGCGCTGTTCTGCTTGTCGACCACCGAGCAGCCCGCGTCGTCGACGACGGCGATCGCGCCCGCGGGCAGGGCGGCCGGGTAATCGCCGGCGGTGCAGCCCGACGGCCGCGCGGGGTGGACCGCCGGTCCGGTCAGGCCGCCCGGCGGCGTTCGAACCAGCATCGACGCCTGGTCAACCTGATACGTGCGGCCGGCAACCGTCAGCACCGGCTTACCGGGCGAGACGTTGTAGAGCCGGTCGAACTGCGGGGTCGAGACCTTAAAGCCCCTGTCGCGCAACGTCTTCGCCACGTAGTCGACGCTGGCGTCGTAGCCCGGCGTGCCGTCGGCGCGGCTCCCGCGGTTGGCGTTGGCGATCCCCTGCAGCGCGCGCAGATGCGCGACCATCCGGTCGGCGGTCACCTTCGCCGCCAGTCCCCGGGCCAGATCCGGCGCTGCCGCCGGGGGCGCCGACCGCGGTGACGTGCACCCCGCCACCAACCCGATCAGGGCCAGCGCCGCAGCCAGCCGGCGGATCATGGCTTGTTGAGCACGTGCCGCGTGCGATCGGCCAACACGGGCACGCCATTTCGGCCGCCGAGGTCCTGCGCGTAGAGGGCCACCGCGTAGGCCACGCCGCCGCCGTTGATGCCCAGTGAGGTCCGATCGATGTGGTCGAGGGTGTCGGTCTTCTGGTGATAGTTGGGATCGAAGGGCGCGTCGGCGGTGCCGCCCCAGAGCTTGGCCTGATCGGCGGACATCTTGGTCTCGGCGCCCGAGAACAGGCCACCCGCCGGGATACCGGCCAGCGTGAATCCGTCGTAGTCCGAACGCCCGTCGAACGCGGTGTCCTGCGCGGTCTTGCCCGCCGACTTCAAGTAGCCGACCAAGGTGCGCTCGATGCCGGCCGAGCCTTCCGGCACCACCGGCTGACCGCGGGCGTCCGCAGGCAGCGACTGGTCCCCGTCATAGGTGAAGTAGCCCGGGTTCGGCGATGCCAGCATGTCGAAGTTCAGGTACAGCGCAATGTCTTTGAGCCCGTCGAGGTTCAGCGACTCCACATAGTTGCGTGAGCCGATCAGCCCGAGTTCCTCCGCACCCCAGAAGCCGAACCGCACCGCGTTGTGCACCGGCGGCGAGTTCCCCAGCTGCACCGCGGTTTCCAGCACGGCGGCCACTCCGGACCCGTTGTCGTTGATGCCGGGGCCCTCGGGCACACTGTCCAGGTGCGCGCCCGCCATCACCACGTCGGTGGTCGACCCGGTCTTGGTCTGCGCAATGACGTTGCGGGCCTTGACGTTTTGGACGCTGGCGTTGAGCTTGATCGTGGTCGGCCCCGGCTGCACGCGCAGCTGCAGCCCGGTGGACTTGGTGACGCTCACCACCGGGATCTTCACGTCGGTGTCGGGCCCGAGGGTGCCGCCCATCTGCTGCTCGTCGACGTTGTCGGCGACGATCATCGCCACGGCGCCGCGCTGCACCGCGGCATCTTCTTTCTGCGCGAACGGGCAGGTGCCGCGGTCGACCAACACCACCGCGCCCCGCGCCCCGTCGAAGTCGGAGGGATGGCAGCCCGGGTCGGCCCCTTCCGGCACCGCCACCAGCGGCCCGCTCACCCCGTCGGGCGGGGTGCCCAGGCTGAACTCCAACGCGCGCGCCTCCACGGCCACCCCGCCGACCGTCACCGTGGGCTTGTCGCCGTGAAAGACCCGGGCCGAGAATTCGGGCGTCTGAACGTCAAAGCCGCTGTGGCGCAACGTGTTCACCACATAGTCGACGCTGGCCTCGTAGCCGAGGGTGCCGACCGCGCGGGTACCGTTGTTGGCGTTGGCGATGTCTTGGAGTTTCGACAGGTGCGCCATCATGGCGTCGGCCGTGACCTTGTCGTGCACCGAGGTCGCGAACTCGCCGGCGTCACCGGCGGCGGGCTGAGAGCCGTTGCGGCCATGCGAGCAACCGGCCAGAAACGCGGTCAGGGCGACCACGGCGAGCAGGGCCCGGAGGCTAGACATAAAGCGCGGTGAATGGCGCAAAGGGCAGATTGCGCACCACGAACCAGGCCGCTACCAGGACCAGCGTCACCGCCGCCGCCCAGCGCTGGTGCTGCCAGCCCCGGACCGGCCGGCCCGTCACCCGACCGTAGGTCCACGCGCCGTACGCCCACACCAGCAACACCAGCGCCACCAGGCCCAGCGCGTTGAACCGGGCGGCCGCCAACACGTTGCCGTGCATCAGCGAATACAACATCCGGGCACTGCCACACCCCGGGCAGTCGATGCCCAACAGGGCCTTGGTGGGACACACCGGCAGGGGCCCGCCCGGCGTCGTCGGATCACCCACCCAGGTGGCGGCGCAGACCAGGGTGGTGGACGCCGCAACCAGGAGCGGCGCACCCAAACTCAGAGGCGCCGACCCTGGGCGGGTCACCATGATCGCAACGCCGGCTTAGAACATCGCGGCAAGCGCCGCATTCGTGTTGGTGTTCAGCGCACCAACCGCCATCAAGATGGCGTAGATGACGCCCACGACCACACCGATGACGGCGGACCAGATCACCCATTTCTTGGCGCTGTCGGCGGACGCCTGAGCCTCTGCGTACCGCCCCTGTGCCCACAAACCATTGACCTGGCTGGACTTGACGATCGCCACGATCCCGAACGGCAGACAGCAGAAGAGCGTCACCAGAATCGACCACACCAAGTAGTTGTTCGGCGCTTGCCCAGCAGGTTGCTGTGGCGGGTATCCGGGCGGAGGGGGCGGCTGTGTCATGGATTCTCCAGTCGAGGCGAGTTAGCTGGCGTCGAGCGGTGCTTACCATACCGGAGCGGCGCCGCGAGGGCACTATCTCGGCGAAATTCGCCGTTTCCGCCGGCCGCGCACCGGTTCCGCCGCCGCCACTAGCGTTGCCGCTTATCCGGGCGAGGAGCCTGGGGCGAGCGCGAAAGTCGCTGGCCGGCAACCAGTTTGCCGTCAGGTTAACCTTGGTCGCCGATTCAGACAATGATGCCCAGACAGATAATTTCCGGCGGAATGTGTTGCATGGACAGGACATAGCCCTACGATCCCATTAGCGGAAGCACTATTTCCGGTGAGCGACGCCCCGTTAGGAGCCAATGATGCCTCAACTCAGCAAGGCGCTGCGCGCCGCGGCGGCCACGGTGGCCGCGGGCAGTTGCGCGTTCGCCGGTGCCGCCACGGCCGCCGCGGACCCCACCAATACCGGTAGCTCGGCGGACATCAACACGCTGGCCGCCAATCTGTCGAAAGGCTACGGGCTCAACAACTGCACGGCCGGAAACATCGACGCCGGTGAACTCGCCGTGCTCACCTGCGGGCAGAGCCCCGACCCCAACGGCCCGATTCAGGCCAGGTACATCCTGTTCAACAACGCCGACAACCTGACCGGTTCGTTCAAGACCAGCATCAAGGACGACGTGCTCACCGCCTGCGGAGACGCCGGCCAGTCGCCCACCACCTGGCACCAGGGCAGCAACAACGCCAACTCGGGATCGGTGGCGTGCGGGACATACCAGAATGCCGCGGAGATCATCTGGACCACGGACCCCAAGAACATCTTGAGCCTGATCCGTGGGTCGAACAACGACGTCCCGGCGCTCTACCAGTGGTGGCGTGCGAACGGCTGAGGCCCGAAAGACGCTCGGTTGCTTGGTTTTCCAACACAACAAAGGAGTTCAGAATGTCCCCTCTCACCAAGGCGCTGCGGGCGGCGTCGGCCGCGGCGCTCATGGGCGCTTCGGTCATCGTCGGCACCGCCACGGCGACCGCGGATCCCGGCACGGGTAGCTCGGCGGACATCAACACGCTGGCCGCCAATTTGTCGAAGGGCTACGGCCTCAACACTTGCCAGCCGGCCCCGCTGTCCGGCCCGATCCTGGCCGAGCTCGACTGCGGGCAGAGCCCCGACCCCAACGGCCCGGCCGCCGGCGTGTACCAGCTCTACAGCAACGGCAGCGACCTGGCCGCCGCGTTCACCGGCGGCATCAACGGCGTATCGCTGAGCCCGTGCGGGGACAACGGCCAGTCACCGGGCACCTGGCACACGGGCAGCACCGGCGCGACGGCGGGACAGGTGGCGTGCGGGACCTATAAGAACGCCGCGGTCATCACCTGGACCACCGACGCCAAGAACGTGTTGAGCCATATCCGCGCGTCCAACACCGACGTCAACGCGCTCTACCAGTGGTGGCGCACTAACGGCTGAGCTTCTACAGTTGCGCGGCAAGTAAATCCGCGACCGCGCGCATCCCGGCGGTGTTGGGGTGCAGCGGGGCCGGCCGCCCGGGCAGGGACACGCCGTAGCGCGCCGGGGTGGTCGTCCACGGCTCGGCCGACCAGGCGTGGTGATCCCGGCTGGCCGCGGCGGCGCCGACGATCTCACACCCGGTCGCCGCGGCCGCGTCGGCGGTGCGGCGTTCGAGGGTCGCGGCCACGTGCCGCCCGAGGTCGGCGTCCGACTGCCGCAGCGGCGGGGCCGGCACGCCCGCGGGCGGCAGGATGGTCAGGTAGTCGACGAAAACGATCCGGGCCTTCGGGGAGCGCTGCCGCAGCGCCGCCCCGACCGCGCACAACGAATCGAACACGTCGGCCAGCGCCCGGTCGCGCGTGTCACGGTCCAGCAGTTCGGATATCAGCCCGCCCAGCAGCGGCAGGTGCCGCGCGGCGGGCGGCAGCGAGGCGGCCATCAACAGCGGAACGTAGCCGACGTCGTTGCCGCCGATGGTCACCGTGACCACGGCCTCCGAGCCGTCCAGCGCGGTGATCTGCGGTGGCCAGCCCCGCTGGTGATCGGCCAGCACGTGGGCGGTGGTCGCGCCGGAGAAGGTGACGTCGACCAGCTTGAGGCTCAGCCGTTCGGCGACCAGGTGCGGGTAGTTGCGGGCGGATCGGCCCGACCAGAGCGGGGCGCCCTCGGCGCGGGGCCGGATGCCGGGGCCGGCGGCCATCGAACTGCCCAGCGCGACATAACGTTTCATAGCTCGGGGGACGACGCCTGCGCCCAGAACCGTTTGGGGATCCGCCCGGCCCGCCGCGCCAGGTATCCCGCGGTGACGGCGGCGGCCATGGCGGCCGCCATCGCGGGTGGGTCCGCGGCGCGGGTCACCGCGGTCGCCAACAGCACCGCGTCGCAACCCAATTCCATCGCCAGCGCGGCGTCGCTAGCGGTGCCGATGCCGGCGTCGAGCACCACCGGGACGCCGGCCCGCGCGACGATCATCTCGATGTTGTGCGGGTTCGTGATGCCGAGGCCGGTGCCGATGGGGGCGCCCAGCGGCATCACCGCCGCGCAACCGGCGTCTTCGAGCCGGCGGGCGAGCGCCGGGTCATCGTTGGTGTACGGCAGCACGACAAACCCGTCGTCCACCAATTGCTCAGCCGCGCGGACCAATTCGACCGCGTCTGGCAGCAGCGTGCGTTCGTCGGCGATGACCTCGAGCTTGACCCAGTTGGTGTCCAGCGCCTCGCGGGCCAGCTGCGCGGTGAGCACCGCCTCGGCCGCGCCGCGGCAGCCCGCCGTGTTGGGCAGCGGCGTGATGCCCAGCCGGTTGAGCAGGTCCAGCAGCCCGGTCCCGCCCTCGGCGTCGACGCGGCGGATCGCCACGGTGGTCAGCTCGGTGCCCGACGCGATCAGCGCCTCTTCGAGCACCGCCAGGTTCGTCGCTCCCCCGGTGCCCATGATGAGCCGCGAGGCGAAGCTGCGATCCGCGATCGTCAGTTTCGCTTCCGTGGACAATTCGGCTCTAGCCACCTTGCACCGCCGTCACCACCTCAAGTCGGGCACCGTCAAAAAGCGTTGCCGTCCAGCCGGATCGGGGGAGTACGGCGTCGTCCATCGCCACCGCGATGCCGCGGGCGGGGAACCCCAGCGACTCGAGCAGCGCGGCCACGGTGGTCTGCTCGTCGACCTCGACCGTTTTCGCGTTGACAGTGACGATCATGACCGCGCCCCGACCGGGACCAGTTCGGCGACAACCTGTTCGGCGGTCCACGGCGCCAGCAGGAACCCGGACCGGCCGTGGCCCGCCGCGACCAGGGTTCGCTCGTCGACGCGATGCACGAGGGGAAGGTTATCGGGTGTCATCGGGCGCAGCCCGGCCGCGCACTCGGCGAGCTCGTATTCGCCGAGCGCCGGCAGCACCGCGCAGGCGTCGTCGAGCAGGTCCCGCACGCCCGACACCACCGGGGCCGTGTCACGGCCGTGCTCGTATTGGGTGGCGCCGACGACCACCCCGTCCCCGCGTGGCACCAGGTACACCTGCCGCCCGTGCACGCGGGCGCGAATCACCCTCTGCAGCAACGGCATACAGCCCTTGCGCCAGCGCAGGCGCAGCACCTCGCCCTTCACCGGCCGCACCGGCAGCCCCGGCCACAGTGCGGGCGCGTCGATGCCGTTGGCGATCACCACCGCGTCCGCCTCGACCCGCTCGAGATCGCTCACCGGACCGGCCCACCGCACCCCGAGGCTCTCGCAGTCCCGGCCCAGCGCGTCGAGCACGGCGCGATTGTCCACCGCCAGCTCAGTGGGCGCACGGAAGCCGTGCCGGATGCCTTGCGCCAGCAGCGGTTCGACGTCGCGGGCGGCCGGCTCCCACACCACCGGATGGCCCTGCTCGGACAACCAGTCGGCGACGGTGCGCAGGTCGGCGACGTCGGCGCGGTCGACGGCCACCACCAGCGACTCGCGGGCGGTGATCACCCCTGGCGGCCAGCCGTCGGTGAAGCCGCCCTCGCGCCACAGCCGCAGCGACTCCAGGCCCAGCCGCAGTAACCGTTCTTCGCCGGGCCAACCCTCGCTGTGCGGGGCGAGCATCCCGCCCGCCACCCACGATGCACCCGGTTCGCCGGTGTGGTGCACGACGACCGACCATCCGGCCCGCGCCGCGCGGCGCGCCACCGACAGCCCGATGACACCGCCGCCGATGACGGCCAGTGAGTCTTGCATCCTTTGCTCCCTTCGCCGGCATGACCCGGATCAGGTGTGACGGTAAGGGCGTGCGCGCCCACTCTCAGTCCCCGGTCGCCAGGACTCCCGTGCTCTTCGGGTTCCACGCTAGCGCGCTAGCGTCGCGGTGTGCACCAACCGTCCACCCGCCTCGCTGCGGCCAGGCTGTATCTGTGTACCGACGCGCGCCGCGAGCGCGGCGACCTGGCCGAGTTGGTCGACGCCGCGCTGGCCGGCGGGGTCGACATCGTCCAGCTTCGCGACAAGGGCTCGGCGGGTGAGCAGCGGTTCGGTCCGCTCGAGGCCCGCGCCGAGCTGGCCGCACTCGAGATCCTGGCCGACGCGGCCCGCCGGCACGGCGCCCTGTTCGCGGTCAACGACCGCGCCGAC
>NZ_LZKK01000191.1 GCF_001672815.1 Mycobacterium sp. E796
GCCCGGCCGTTCATCTTCGACACCGGCCTGGCGCCGGCGGCGGTGGGCGCCGCGCGCGCCGCGCTGCGGGTGCTGCAGGCCGAGGCGTGGCGACCGAACGCGGTCCTTCGCCACGCCCATTTCCTGGCCGAGACGTGCGGCGTGCCCGACGTGCCGGCGTCGGCGGTGGTGTCGGTGATCCTGGGCAATCCGGAAGTCGCGCTGGCCGCCGCGACCGCCTGCCTGGACGCCGGCGTCAAGGTGGGCTGCTTCCGGCCCCCGACCGTGCCCGCCGGGACCTCGCGGCTGCGCCTGTCGGCGCGCGCGTCGCTGGACGGCGACGACCTCGAGACCGCGCGCCGGGTGCTGACGGACGTGCTCGGCGTGGCGCGTCGTTGACCGTTTTGGTCGTCACCGGCACCGGCACCGGGGTCGGCAAGACGGTCGTCACCGCGGCCCTGGCCTGCCACGCCCGCCAGGCCGGCCTCGACGTGGCGGTGTGCAAGCCGGTCCAGACCGGCACCGACGCCGGCGACGACGACCTCGCCGAGGTGGGCCGGCTGTCCGGGGTGACCGAACTTGTCGGGCTGGCCCGCTACCCGCTGCCCATGGCGCCGGCCGCCGCGGCCGAGCAGGCCGGGACGACGCTGCCCACCGGCGAGCGGGTGCTGCGGCGCATCCGCGACCTGGACCGCCCCGGGCGGTTGACGCTGGTCGAAGGCGCGGGCGGCCTGCTGGTCGAACTCGCCGACCCCGCCGTCACGCTGCGCGACCTCGCCGTCGGGCTGGGCGCCGCGGCGCTGGTCGTGGTCGGCGCCGAGCTGGGCACCCTCAACCACACCGCGCTGACCCTGGAAGCCCTTGCCGCCCAACGAGTTCCGTGCGCCGGGCTGGTCATCGGGAGCTGGCCGGCCCGACCCGGCCTGGTGGAGACGTCGAACCGGGCCGCGCTGGCGAAGCTGGCCCCGGTGCGGGCCGCGCTGCCCGCCGACGCGGCATCCATGCGCGACTTCGCGGCCATGAGCGCCGAGGCATTCGACCGCGACTGGGTGAGCGCGCTGGTGCGCTGATGGTCCATTCCATCGAGCTGGTCTTCGACCCCGACACCGAAGAAGCCATTCGTGGCATCTGGCAAGCGTTGGCCGCCGCCGGCATCCCCAGCCAGGCGCCGGCCAGCCGGCCGCACGTCACGCTGGCCGTCGCCGAACGCATCGACCCCCAGGTCGACGCGCTGCTGGGTCCGGTCGCCCGACGACTTCCAATGGACGCCGCGATCGGCGCGCCGGTGCTGTTCGGGCGGGTGAACTTCGTGTTCGCGCGGGTGATCGTGCCGACGAGCGAACTGCTGGCGCTGCACGCCGAGGTGCACCGGCTGTGCGGTCCGCATCTCGAGCCGGCGCCGATGACCAACAGCCTGCCCGGCCAATGGACCGCGCACGTGACGATGGCGCGCCGCGTCGGCGGCCACCAGCTCGGTCGGGCGCTGCGCATCGCGGGCTGGCCGTCGCAGCTCGACTGCCGGTTCACCGGCTTGCGCCGCTGGGACGGCGGCAAGAAGGTCGAGCACCCGCTGTAGGGCGTGTGCATCCTGGGCTTCGCGTGTGAAGCCACGGCGCGAAAGCCGTGGATTCACGACGACAGGGCCGAGCTACCCGCCGAACAGCAGATACAGGCCGGTGAACGTGTAGCCGACCATGACCAGCATCATCGTGAGCTGCCCGGTGAGCTGATGGCCGGCCGGTAGCAGCCGCAGTGCCCTGTCATGGGCGGCGACCACCGCCACGATGTGCCCGGTCACCACGGACGCCACCTTGATGCCGGCGAGCACCGGGGGATGCGCCGACAGCACGTAGGTGACGTGACAATGCGCCAGCCCCAACAGGTTCCAGCCGCGGCCGAACGGATCGGCCAGCGCGAACACCGCCTGCTGGCCGCGCTCGACGAGGTAGGACAGGTAGTGCGCGAAGATGTAGCCCACCACGATCGGGATCAGCGAATGCGCCATCCGCCCGGGCAGGGCGCGGCGTTGCTCGCGGTCGACGCCGCCGGTGGCGCGCGCGGCAAGTGAAAACGTCACCGCGACAACGGAAATGAAGACAATCAGCCCCACGGTGCGCAACAGCGATGACGAGAGCGTCGGCGCCAGGCCGAAGCTACGCGAAATCTCGTCGGCGAACCCCCGCCACGTCGGCGACGACGAGAAGCTGTCGAACGCCGTCGACCCGAGCAGCACCGCCAGCAACACCACCACCCCCGGCCGCACGGGCAGCGACGGCAGGTGGTCGAGCGGATTCCCGACGACGATCTTCCCGGTGGCCCGGTTGCGCCGAAACGGGCAGAGCCGCGAAACCGCCATGCTGTACACACCGAACGGGTCGGCCCGGGCCAGCCACCGCTGCCCGCACAGCCACGCCCCGACCAGCATCAGCGCCGCATACGTCGCCAGCCACGCCCGGACCAGCGGCAGCGACGCCGAGTTGGGGCTGGCCAGCTCCATCCACACGAACGCGAACAGGCCCAGCGCCGCCGGCCGATAGCCCCAGCCCTCGGGGTAGGACCACCGCGGCCGACCGAGTCGCGCCGGCGTCACGCGCCGCAGCAGCAGATACACCGTGCGCATCGGCGAGATCACCCGCCAGACCGGGCCGAACAGCAACGAGACCGCCACCAGCCCGACCCACAGCAGCACGTAGAACGCCCCGAGCAGGGCGTTGGACTCCGACCGCGGGCCCCACACCCCGGCCGACACCACCCACACCGCGAACGCCAATGCCAGCCCGGCCGCCGTCCAGCGGGTCACCCGGGCATCGACGAACGAGGTCAGCGCCGACGGCAGCGGGCGGCCGGGCTTGTCCGGATCGAACCGCGGCCGCCGCCACGCGAACGCGACCAGCGCGAACGTGAACGTCAGCGCCCACGCCGCCCCGACCATCGCATACAGGTACGGCACCGGGAGGTCGCCTGACCCGCCCAGGCCGTGCGCGAGCACCGTCGTCGCGCCGGCGGCGCTCACGGCTGGACTTGGATCGTCGCGATCGTGCGGTCCAGGTGATGCAGCTCGACCTCGACGTTCCCCGGGACGTCCACGCTGAACTGGAAGGTTTGGCCGGGCGCGGCCGCGACCGGGAACTTGTGGTCGGGCGTCGAGTGCACGTGCAACTCGTCGGGGGCGTCGCTGGTGACCCGCAGGGTGATTTGCTGGTGCACCTTGGCCTGCAGCGTCGCGTTGGTCGGGGTGACCTGGCCCTTGGCGATGGTGACGTCCACGACGGGGGCCGCGGCGGGCGACTGGGGCTGCGAACCGCCGCAGGCGACGAGCCCGCACGTCAGCGCTGCCGCCCACGCGGCGACGAGGGCACGGCGAACCGTCATCAAGCTAGGCCGCCCTGGGAGCGCCCGGCACGGGCTGCTTTTCCTCGACCGGCTCCGGCGATTTCTCGGCGTTGTTCAACCGGCCGGCGCCCCACGTCAGCGCGCTGATCACCATCAGGGTCAGGATCAGCACCACGATGCCACCGGCGGTGAACAACCAGGTCGGCGCGCTCTGGTCGCGTTCGCGCTGCAGGATCGTCACCTCCAGGACGAACGGCCGCACGCTTTGCGCCAGCGCGGGAACCTCGGGTGCCGGAATGGCGTCATCCGCGGGCTCCCAGATCGGCACGGCCGTCATCGTGCGGCCGTCCTGTACCCGCAGCAGCGTCTTCCACTCTCCCCACACGGGAACCGGCTGGGTCGACCGGTAGTGCCCCGGACCGACCTTCTCCAGTCGGTCGATCATCAGGCCGCGGTTGTTCTCCATGCGGCCCTGCCAGGACAGGATCGTCAGCCACTCCGGATGGTCGCTGACGAACGGCGGGGTCAGCTGCACGTCCGCCGAGACCATCCGCCGCCCCGGTTGGCTGGGCTGATCGGTCAGCGTGACGGTGGCGGTGTTGTGGCTCGGCACCAGGATGTGCAAACCGTTTGCCACCGCGGCGCCGATCACCAACACCGTCAACACCACCGCGGCGATGCCGACCCGGCGGCCCGGGAGCCGCTGTCCGGTGAGCACCATCCCGAACATCGCCCCGCACACCCCGGTCAGCACGGCCACGGGCACCGACATCGCCAGCGCCTCGCCCCACATCCTCGTCGGCCACGGGTAGTGGTACACCGCGCCGATCCACAGCGACTCCAGCCACAGCCCGACGGTCGCCACGCCGAGGCCGGAGACGGCACCAAAAGCGATGGGGCGCTTGAGGAGCGGGGTCAGCGCCACCAGCTCGACGACCAGCGCCGGACCCAAATAGAGCGGGAACCAGTTGATCGGCGCGCCCAGGATGGGCCCGACCAGCAACGCGACCAGGCCCCGCAGCGCGACGGCGAACAAAGCCCCGATGACCGCGCCGCCGCGGCCCATGGTCAGGCGGGCGGCCACCGCCGCCAGCGCGGACGCCGCGGCGATCAGCATCGGCTGGAAGACCAGCCGGAATTGCGGGACGCCGAAGTCGAATTCGATCTGATAGACGGACAGCCCGATGAACAGGCCGCCGAAGGACAGGTAGCGCAGGAACGTGATGAACGGGCCGTGGAAGACCTCCGCGCCCTCCTGCGCCTCGCCCTCGCGTTCCAGGATCAGCACCGCGAAAAGGGAAAAGCAGGCCCCGCCGATCATCATCAAATGCGTTGGGCCCCAAAGGGTTACGTCTTGTCCGAAGATGCGGTGCCAGATGTCGTCGAGCGGGAACCCGATCATCGCGTACAGCCCGCAACCCGCCATCAAAATCCCGCCGACCGGGGCGTACCAGTTACGCGTGATCCGCACCGCCGCCGGGCCGGGCTGGTCGAAGGGCAGCACGATCGCCAACATGCCCGCGACGAAGATCCCGAACAGGCCGATGATGATGAAGTAATGCGCGGGGTTCGCCAGCGGGCCGGGGTCGCGGCCGTTGCCGATGTGCCAGCTGACGTCCCAGATGAACCCGAACAGGGCGCAGATGATGAACGTGGTGAAGATCAGGACCGGTAGGGCCACCCAATTGGGGCGGTGGAACTTTTCGCCCATCTTGTCGGCGATGCGGGTCAACCATTCGATGCGGTGGGTGCGGTGCGCATAACCGATCCACAGCATGGCCGCGCCGATCACCACGGCGGCGATCGACAGTCCGATCACCTGGTTGAGGCCGGCGCCGCGCGCCGGCGCCTCGGCCACAAAAGTGAGTTCCGCCGATTCCATCGTCAAAACCTCCTGCACCCCGGCCTGGCGAGCTGTGATGCAGCTCGCAGGAACCGGAATGCCCCGATCGAGGGCCCGTCAATCACGCTTTTTGTCGGTTGCGTCGCTTTGCTGGCTCGCCCCCGCGTCGCCGCCGTTGCGGCGGTCTCGCAGCGCGACATACAGGATGACGCCGACCACCACGATCGCCGGCAGGAAGGCGGGGATCGCCAGCAGCAGCATGTGGTGGGCCAGGTACTCGACGTGCGCCTGGGCCTCCCAAACAGTCATTGATCAGACATACCCCGGCGGACCCCGTCTGTCCCCTCCCTCGGAGGCCGTTACCCTACTTTGAACCGATTTTGTTCAGGCTGCCATCACGAATGGCAGGTGCGGGTGCGCGCGCACGCAAAAAGATGCAGGGGAGTACCTGGTGACTCAAGCGGCAACTCGGCCGACGACCGACGCCGACGACTCGAACGACGACATCCTCGCGGTGGCCCGCCGGCAGGTGCTCGACGGCGGCGAGGGCCTGACCCGCGACCAGGTGCTGCGGGTGCTGCAGCTACCCGACGACCGGCTCGAGGAGCTGCTGGCGCTGGCCCACGAGGTGCGGATGCGCTGGTGCGGCCCCGAGGTCGAGGTCGAGGGCATCATCAGCCTCAAGACCGGCGGCTGCCCGGAGGACTGCCACTTCTGCTCCCAGTCGGGGCTGTTTTCGTCGCCGGTGCGCAGCGCACGCCTGGACATCCCCAGCCTGGTCGAGGCGGCCAAGCAGACGGCCAAGTCGGGCGCCACCGAGTTCTGCATCGTGGCCGCGGTGCGCGGGCCCGACGAGCGGTTGATGGCGCAGGTCGCGGCCGGCATCGAGGCGATCCGCGACGAGGTCGAGATCAACATCGCCTGCTCCTTGGGGATGCTGAGCGCCGAGCAGGTGGAGCAGCTCTCGGCGATGGGCGTGCACCGCTACAACCACAACCTGGAGACCGCCCGCTCGTACTTCCCCAACGTCGTGACGACCCACACCTGGGAAGAGCGCTGGGAGACGCTGTCGATGGTGCGCGACGCCGGCATGGAGGTGTGCTGCGGCGGGATCCTCGGCATGGGCGAAACCCTGGAGCAGCGCGCGGAGTTCGCGGCCGACCTGGCCGAGCTCGGGCCCGACGAGGTGCCGCTGAACTTCCTCAACCCGCGGCCGGGCACCCCGTTCGGCGACCTGGAGGTGCTGCCGGTCAGCGAGGCGTTGAAGTCGGTCGCCGCCTTCCGGCTGGCGTTGCCACGCACGATGCTGCGCTTTGCCGGCGGGCGCGAGATCACGCTGGGTGACCTCGGCGCCAAGCAGGGCATCCTGGGCGGCATCAACGCGGTCATCGTCGGGAACTACCTGACCACGCTCGGGCGCCCCGCCGAGGCGGACCTGGAACTGCTGCAGGATTTGCAGATGCCGATCAAGGCGCTCAACGCCAGCCTGTAAGAGACTGGAGACCGTGGTTCGGGAAATGGGCGCCCCGGTCAGCGCCGGCGTCTACAACGTCTACACCGGGGAGCCGGGGGGCACGGTCGTGCCGACGGCCGCCCAGCTGGGCCTCGAGCCGCCCCGGTTCTGCGCCCAGTGCGGACGCCGGATGGTGGTTCAGGTTCGGCCCGACGGCTGGCGGGCGCGGTGCTCGCGGCACGGCGAGGTGGACTCGGCGGACATGGAGGCACAGCGGTGACCGAGCACGCCGAGCCCGCGCCGTTCGAGCCCGCCGGCGTTCCCCGCAAGGCGCGGGCGCGCGCGGTCCTCGTCGCGGCGCTGGGGGTGGCTGTGACCGGCGTCGCGATCGGCGGGCTGTGGGCCTGGATCGCGCCACCGATTCGCGCGGTGGTGGCGATCACGCGGGCCGGCGAGCGGGTCCACGACTATCTGGGCACCGAATCCGAGCACTTCTTCATCGCGCCGGCCATGCTGCTGGGCCTGTTGACGGCGCTGGCGGTGGTGGGCGCGGTGCTGGTGTGGCAGCGGCGCGAGCACCGTGGGCCCGCGATGGTCCTGGGGCTGTCGCTCGGCATGGTCGTCGCGGCCGCGGTGGCCGCGGGGACGGGTGCGCTGCTGGTTCGGCTGCGCTACGGCGCGCTGAACTTCGACGCGGTCGCGGTCTCGGGCACCCCGCCCGTCGCCTATGTCACCCAGGCGCCGCCGGTGTTCTTCGCCCTCCACCTGTTACAGGTGGCGGTGACGCTGGCGTGGCCCGCGGGGATCGCCGCGCTGGTGTGCGCGCTGCTGGCGGCGGCCGACGCCCGCGACGACCTGGGTGGTCCTCCGGTGGCCGGTCGGCCTTCCGGCGCGTTGCCGATGGAGCCCGAGGCCCCGGAGGCCGCTGTCTCGTAGGCGTCGCAAGCCGGCCAAGTGGCCGCGTCGAGTGTGAACCCACGGCTTTCGGTGTGAACCCACGGCGAGATCTGGGCGATTCTTCCGCCGCAGATTCACGCGCAAAGCCCAAGACACACACTCAACATGCGGTTGCCGATCTGGGCGTCCAGGGACCCTACAGGGGACGGTGCGGGACCTTGCGGCCGGTGATGACCTTGGCCGCGATCTTGACCAGCCGCGCCATCCCGACGTAGGTCATCGGGTTGAACATCGTCGGCCACGTCGTCCGGATCAGGTGCTCGGTCAGCGGCCGGCCGGCGAACCGGTCGGTGAGCCAGCGAAGCGTCATCGGCGCGGACAGCGGGTGCAGGCAGATGTGTTCGTTGAACGCGTCCCGGTGGTAGGTGACCCGGGCGCCGCCGGCTGAATAGGCGTCGGCGAGCGCGTCGATGTCGTGCACGTCGATCAGGTAGTCGTGCACCGCCTGCACGATCAGCACCGGCGGCGTCGGCACCGCGGCGCCCAGCTTGATGTTGTCGAAGACAAAACTGACCTCGGGGGTGGACAGGATGTCTTCGAGCGGCTCGTCGAGGTAGTCGCCCATGTTTTTGCCTGCCATCCGCAGGACGGCCTCCACGGTCGTCATGTTGTGCAGCGAGTCGAGCAGGGCGCGTCCCTCCTCGTTGGTGTGCTCCTTGATGATCCGGTCCAGGTCGGGGTAGATCTTGGCCAGCGCCGCCACCACCAGCGCGGGCAGGCCGGCGAGGAAGCTCCCGTTGAGCCTGCGAAACGTGTGGCCGAGGTCGCC
>NZ_LZKK01000192.1 GCF_001672815.1 Mycobacterium sp. E796
CGATGGCCTCGGGGTCCAGGTAGCAGGTGCCGTGGCGGTCCGGGGCGTCGGTGTAGGGCTCGTGCAGCCAGGCGGTGCGCGACCCCAGTGCGCCGTCGACGAACAGGTCGCCGGCCAGGCCGCGGGCGCCGGTCTCGTCGGTCAGCGCCCGCGCCTCGGCCGCCGTGGTCACCGCCTGGCCCCAGTAGCCGACGATCTCGACGCCGCCGTCGAGGTCGCGCAGCCCCAGCCAGTCGTCGACGCCGCCGATCTCGGGACCCGCGCATTCGTGCACCGCGACGATGCCGGCCGCGGCGACGGCCCGCAGCGCGGCCGTGCGGGCCTCGGTCAGCTGCTGGGGCGTCAGCAGGTCGCGGGCGACGGCGCGGACCAGATGGTGCGCGTCACCCACCAGCGGGCGCTGCGGGTCGAAGCCAGCCGCCGCGGGGAGATCCGCGACGTGACGCCGCAGCGCCGTGGAGGCCAGTGCGGAGTGGACGTCGATGCGGGTCAGGTAGGCGGGCCGGTCACCGAGGACGGCGTCCAGATCGGCGGTGCTCGGCGGCGCGTTCTCCGGCCACGACGATTCGTCCCAGCCGTGCCCCCACACCGGCCGGCCCGGGTGGGCGGCCGCGTAGTCGGCGACCAGCTGCAGGCACTGGGCGCGCGACTCGGCGGGTTGCAGGTTCAGGCCGCTGAGCGTCAGGCCCGTCGCGGTGAGGTGGATATGGCTGTCCACGAACGCCGGCGCCACGAAGCCGCCGTCCAGGTCCTCGATGTCGGCGCCCGGGAACTGGCTGCGGCCGACGTCGTCGCTGCCCAGCCAGGCGATGACATCGCCGCGGACCGCCATGGCGGTGGCGTCCGGGTGACTCGGGCTGTGCACCCGCCCGTTGACCAGCAGCGTGATGTCGTCGTCGGTCACAGGCCAAAACTACGTGTGGCTGTGCCTACTGAGGGGCCGGGCAAATTAATCCCACGCGGGGTTTCCGGGATATCCACCGCGCATCTCGCTGGGCAGGGCCGGCGCGCGGAAGTCCCGCACGTCCACGACCTCGCCGTCGATGTAGTCGGGCCGGGTATCGCGGGCCTCGGCTCCGAAAACCGTCGCGTCGGTGATCAGCGGCACCCGCCGCCGCAGCCCACGCATCCCGAGCGCGTTCAACCCCGGCGCGGCGACCCTCCGTATCGGCGGGACCAGCAACAAGAATCCCAAGGCCGTGGTGACCAGCCCGGGGACCAGCACCAGGGCGATGGCCAGCGTGACCAGCGCCCCGTCGCTCGCCGCAGTGCGCGGCTCGGTCAGCCCGGACCGCAATTGCCCGATTTGGCGGATGAGCTGTGATCCCGCCATCGGGGCCAGCACGACCCACCCGAGCATGAACGTGCCCAGCAGCGCCAGCAGCGTCCAGCCCCACCCGACCGACGAGACCAGCGCGATGACCGCCGCGAGCTCGACGACGGCGTAGATCAGAAACAGCCGCGACATCATGTGAGGCCAACGTGCGCGGCCCACCCGGGAGTTCCCCTGGTGGCGCCCGACACGGCTGCAGTTAGATGACGCTATGGCAACGATTCAGATCAACACCCCGGACGGATCGATTGATGCTTTATTGAACCTTCCCCCGGGCGAGGGCCCGTGGCCGGGGGTGGTGGTGATCCACGATGCCTTCGGTTACGGCCGGGACATGCAGGCGACCAACGAGCGCATCGCGCAGGCCGGCTACGTGGCCCTGACGCCGAACCTGTACGCCCGCGGCGGCCGCGTCCGCTGCATCACCAGGGTCATGCGGGAGCTGCAGACGAAGCGGGGTCGAGCCGTCGACGACATCCTGGCGGCCCGCGACCATCTCAAGGCGATGCCCGAGTGTTCGGGGTCCGTCGGCATCGCGGGCTTCTGCATGGGCGGGCAGTTCGCGATCGTTATGTCGCCCAAGGGTTTTGACGCCTCCGCACCGTTCTACGGCACTCCCCTGCGCCGCGACCTCGGCAAGACCCTGGAGGGGGCGTGCCCGATCGTCGCGAGCTTCGGCGCCCGTGACCCGCTGGGCAGGGGCGCCGCCGACAAGTTCCGCGAGGTGACCGCCGCGAAGCAGATAACGACCGACATCAAGGAGTATCCGGGCGTCGGGCACAGCTTCGCGAACACGCTGCCCGCCCAGCCGCTGCTTCGCATCGCGGGTTTCGGCTACGACCAGGCATCCACCGACGACGCGTGGAGCCGCGTCTTCGCCTTCTTCGGTGAGCATCTCAAAGCGGGCTGAGACACGTTGGATCACTTCAACTTCTGCGACACGACGGTCGCGAACGTGTGCGTGTCGCCGGGCCAGCGCGCCGACACGTAGCTGCCGTCGTCGACGACGAAGGCGGGCCGCGAATCGGTCGCGGTGTCACGCACCATGCCCGACGACTTCAGCCACCGGTGCGGCGTGCCGCCGCCGACGTCTTGGAAATCCGACGGATCCTTAAGCGCGCGAGTGACTTCCGACTGGACGGACATGTACCCGACGGGCTGACCGGGGCCCTCGGTGTAGGTTCGGTAGTAATCGCGATCCCAGACTCGGGTCAGCCGCGTGAGCCGCCAGGCCAGGCCTTCCATCGCCCACGTCAGCGCCGTGGTCTTGCGCCCGTAGAGCACCGAGCGCCCGGTGGCGGGATCGATGCTACGGGCGGCCAGAAGCACGCCGTGACAAATCGCGGCGACGATCAGCCCTCGCGCGAAGGCGTCCACGACGAGCCGCTGCAGGATGTCGCTGTCGATGTAACTGCGCATTCCCCGGGCGCGATGGCCGCCGGGCAGCAGCAGCGCGTCGATGCCGTCGAGGCCGGCTTGTGACCAGCTGACCGGGCGCTGGAATTCCGCCGAGCGCAGCATGTCCCGGTACGCCTCGCGGCCGTCCTTGTTGGCGCGCAGCATCAGCCCGACGACCGGGAGGCTGCCCAGCACCGGCAGCGCGGACCAGATGTCTAACCCGCGGCCGGTGACCATGATGTCGTCGGCGACGCCGGGCGCGCCGCTTTCGGTGGCGAATACCACCCGGTGTCCGTTGTCGGTGAGGACCCGCCAGCTGACGGCAACCTCGGTCGGGTCGAAGTCGCGGTCCGGGATCGGGATGAGGACGGTCCCCATTTGCCTTAGCTTGGCGCCACTTTCAGTTCGAGGCCGACGTTGTTGTCCATGCCGCCGCGCAGCTTGCTGAAGAAGTTGAAGACCTTGCCGACGATGCCGTACCGCTTGCCGATGGCGTCGTAGACGGCGGCGGTCTGCGACTTGTCGAGGATCGCCGCGGTGCCCTCGACCGCCTCGCTGGTCGGCCGGCCCTGCATGGTGCAGGTGGCCAGCGTGACCCGCGGGGTGTTGCGGATCCGCTTGACCTTCCACGACTTTTCTTGGGTGATGACCAGCAGCCGGTCGCCGCGCTGCTCGTCCAAAGCCGCCCAGATCGGCACCGGCTTGGGCCGCCCGTCCTTGGTGAAGGTGGTCAGCAGCAGGTATTGCGCCTTGGCGAGGTCGGCGAAAGTGGGGGTCACGTTGCCAACCTAACGCCCGTAGGGTCGTCGCGCGAGCAGACATAAAAGCGCCCGACACGCCCGAGGATTAGGCACTTTTGCGTCTGGTGGCCGGGCAGGGCCCGGCGAACACCGCTGGAGGATCAGCCCTCCAGGTCGCCCTCGGTTTCCAGCAGCGCCTGGCGCAACCCGTCGAGGGTTTCCGGGTGCGGCTGCGCCCACATGCCACGGGCCGCGGCCTCCAGCAGCCGCTCGGCCATTCCGTGCAGCGCCCAGGGGTTGGATTCGGCCATGAACTTGCGGTTCTCGGGGTCCAGCACGTAGCGCTCGGTCAGTTGCTCGTACATCCAGTCGGCCATCACCCCGGCGGTGGCGTCATAGCCGAACAGATAGTCCACGGTCGCCGCCATCTCGAACGCGCCCTTGTAGCCGTGCCGGCGCATCGCCGCCATCCAGCGCGGATTGACCACGCGAGCCCGGAAGACCCGGGTGGTCTCTTCCGACAGCGTCCGGGTGCGGATCGCGTCGGGCCGGGTGTTGTCGCCGATGTAGGCGGCTGGCGCCTGCCCGGTCAGCGCGCGCACCGTGGCGACCATGCCGCCGTGGTACTGGAAGTAGTCGTCGGAGTCGGCGATGTCGTGCTCGCGGGTGTCGGTGTTCTTGGCGGCCACCGCGATGCGTCGATACTGGCGGTTCATGTCGTCGGTTGCGGGCCGACCGTCCAGGCCGCGCCCGTAGGCGAACCCGCCCCACGCGGTGTACACCTGCGCGAGATCGGCATCGTCGCGCCAGTTGCGGCTGTCGATCAGCTGCAGCAGCCCGGCGCCGTAGGTTCCGGGCTTGGACCCGAATATCCTTGTGGTGGAACGGCGTTCGTCACCGTGCTGGGCGAGGTCGGCCTGGGCGTGGGCGCGCACGTAGTTGTCCGCGGCGGGCTCGTCGAGGTCGGCGACCAGCCGCACCGCGTCGTCGAGCATGGTGACGACGTGTGGGAAGGCGTCTCGGAAGAACCCGGAAATCCGCACCGTGACGTCGATGCGGGGGCGGCCCAGCTCGGTCAACGGAATGGGGGCCAGGCCCACGACGCGCCGCGACGCGTCGTCCCAGACCGGTCGAACGCCAAGCAGCGCAAGGACTTCGGCGATGTCGTCGCCGGCGGTGCGCATCGCCGAGGTGCCCCACACCGACAGCCCGACCGATTGCGGCCATTGCCCGTGGTCGGTCCGGTACCGGGCCAGCAGCGAATCCGCCAGTGCCACACCGGCTTCCCATGCCAGCCGGGACGGCACCGCTTTCGGGTCGACCGAGTAGAAATTGCGTCCGGTCGGCAGCACGTTGACCAGGCCGCGCAGCGGCGACCCCGACGGGCCGGAGGGAATGAACCGGCCATCCAAAGCCCTGAGCACCTGGTCGATTTCGGATGACGTGCCGGCCAGGCGGGGCACGACCTCGGTGGCCGCGAACCGTAGCACCGCCGCGACGTCGGCGTCGTCGGTGAGGCGTTCGGCGGCGGCGGGATCCCAGCCGCGGGCCTGCAACGCCGCGACCAATTCCCGCGCCGCGGCCTCGGTTTGGTCGACCGTGACGCGCTCGTCCGTGCCGTCCTCGGCCAGGCCCAGCGCCTGCCGCAAGCCGGGAATGGCATGCTCGCCACCGAACAGCTGGCGCGCCCGCAGGATGGCCAGCACCAGGTCGAGTTCGGCTTCCCCCGTGGGCTTTTGGCCCAGCACGTGCAGTCCGTCGCGAATCTGGACATCCTTGATCTCGCAGAGCCACCCGTCGACGTGCAGGATCATGTCGTCGAACGCGTCGTCGGCGGGCCGTTCGGTCAGCCCCAGGTCGTGGTCCATCTTGGCGGCCCGGATCAGCGTCCAGATCTGCTGGCGGATGGCGGGCAGCTTGCCGGGATCCAGGGCCGCGACGTTGGCGTGCTCGTCGAGCAGCTGCTCCAAACGCGCTATGTCGCCGTAGGTTTCGGCGCGCGCCATCGGCGGGATGAGGTGGTCGACGAGCACGGCGTGCGCCCGCCGTTTGGCCTGGGTACCCTCGCCGGGGTCGTTGACGAGGAACGGGTAGATCAGCGGCAGGTTGCCCAGCGCGGCGTCGGATCCGCAGGCCGCCGACATGCCGAGCGTCTTGCCCGGCAGCCACTCCAGGTTGCCGTGCTTGCCCAGGTGGACTATCGCGTCGGCGTGAAATCCGGTGTCCAACCACCGGTACGCAGCCAGGTAGTGGTGGCTGGGCGGCAGGTCCGGGTCGTGGTAGATGGCGACCGGATTTTCCCCGAAGCCGCGGGGCGGCTGGACCATCAGGACGAGGTTGTCCGCTTGGATGGCGGCGATGACGATCTCGCCGTCGGGGTCTGCCGTGCGGTCGACGAAGAGGTCGCCGGGCGGTGGGCCCCAGTGCTCGACCACGGCGTCGGCGAGCTCGGTAGGCAGCGTCGCGAACCACTCGCGATAGTCCTTGGCGGACACCCGAATCGGGTTGCCGGCCAGCTGCCCTTCGGTGAGCCAGTCGGGGTCCTGTCCCCCGCGTTCGATCAGCGCGTGGATCAGGGCGTCGCCGTCGTTGGCCTCGACGCCGGGCAGCTCGCCCACCTGATACCCGCGTTCGCCCATCGCGCGCAGCAGCGCGACCGCGCTGGCCGGGGTATCGAGCCCGACCGCGTTGCCGATACGGGCGTGCTTAGTCGGGTAGGCCGAAAACACCAGGGCCACACGCTTTTCCGCCGGTGGGACGTGCCGCAGCCGCGCGTGCCGGATGGCCAGACCCGCGACGCGCGCGCAGCGTTCCGGGTCGGCGACGTAGGCGATCAGCCCGTCGTCGTCGATCTCCTTGAACGAGAACGGAACGGTGATGATGCGCCCGTCGAACTCGGGCACCGCGACCTGGCTGGCGACGTCGAGCGGGCTCAGGCCGTCGTCATTGTCGCGCCATTGGTCGCGGGGGCTGGTCAGGCACAAGCCCTGCAGGATCGGGATGTCCAGCGCGGCAAGGTGTTCGACGTTCCAGCTGTCATCGGAACCACCAGCCGCCGCCTCGGCGGGCCTCAGCCCGCCGGCGGCCAGCACGGTGACCACCATGGCGTCGGCGTCGCTGAGCCGTTGCAGCAGTTCGGGTTCGGCGGTGCGCAGCGAGGCGCAGTAGACGGGCAGCGCTCGGCCGCCGGCGTCTTCGATGGCCCGGCACAGCGATTCGATATAGGCGGTGTTGCCGGCCAGCTGCTGCGCGCGATAGTAAAGCACCGCGATGGTGGGGCCGTCACCGTTGGCGGCGTCCGGGCGCGGCAGCTCTCCCCAGGTCGGCGTCACCACCGGCGGGGTGAATCCGAAGCCGGTCATCAGCACCGTGTCGGAGAGGAAGGCGTGCAACTGGCGCAGGTTCTCCACGCCGCCGTGGGCCAAATAGATATGCGCCTGCACCGCGATGCCGGCCGCCAGCGTGGACAGGCCGGTCAGCTCGGCGTCGGCGGCCTGCTCGCCGCTGACGAGCACCGTCGGGACGCCGCTGCTGATTACCGCGTCGATGCCGTCCTGCCAGGCGCGATAGCCGCCGAGGATCCGGACGACCACGATGTCGGCGTCGGCCAGCAGGTCCGGGAGTTCCTCGTGCGAGAGACGCGACGGGTTGGACCACCGATAGTTTTTGCCGCTGGACCGGGCGCTGATCAGGTCCGTGTCGGACGTCGACAGCAGCAGGATCTTCGGCTCAGCCACCCGTCATTCGTACCGCAGCGTCGCGGCGATGCGCGCGGCGACCTCGCCGGCCACCTCGAGCGCCGGCCCGCCCGTCGCGGGCACATAGCGATCCGCGACCGCGTCGTAGTCGGCGCCGGCGATCGACCCGTGATCGGCGGCCAGCTCCACCAGCTCCACCGGCCAACCGGCCTGCTGCAGGTCGGCGGCGAATGCCCTGCTGGCCGACACCGGCACCGCGTCGTCGGCGAGCCCGTGCAGCAGCGTGAACGGCGAGCGCGCGCGGTCGGGCGACACCATGTCCGTCGGCGCGCGACCGGAGATCGGGTCCGGGGCCATGAAGGCCCCGGCCAGGCAGACCGTGTGCGCGAGGGTCACGTCGAGGCCCCCCAGCGTTACGGCCGCCGCGGCGCAGCCCCCCAAGGACCACCCGACCAGGACCAACGGGCCGCCATGCGCGTGCTCCCGGGTGAACTCGAGCGACCGCAACAGGTCCGCGCGGCCGCCGTCGTCGGCGTGTGAGTTCCAATCCGGCGCCACGACCGCGGCGCCGCGTTCGGCGAGCAGGCCGGCCAGTGGCCTAACGGCGGCGCGGGCGTCGGTCTGCATGCCGTGCCACAGCAGGATCGTGGGTTGCGCCGAATCGCCGAAGACATCGACCAATCGTCCCGGGGCGTACTCCACCGTCCTCACGGGCAACAGAGTGCCCACACCAGGCCCGCGCCGAACCTGCGCGAAACGGAGGCGCGGAGTCGTACCGTAGGCGAATGGTCCGCGCGCGTGAAACCGACGCCTGCCCGGGCGCGCTGCAGGTGCATCAGGCCGCCGACGGCGCGCTGGTGCGGGTGCGCTTGCCCGGCGGCCGGATCAGCGCCGCGCAGCTGGCGACGCTGGCGGGCCTCGCCGGTCAGCGCGGCTCGGGAACGCTCGAGCTGACCGCCCGCGGCAACGTGCAGCTGCGGGCGGTCACCGACGTGGCGGCGGTCGCCGAGGCGCTCGCGCAAGCCGGGTTGCTGCCGTCGCCGACGCATGAGCGGGTCCGCAACATCGTGGCGTCGCCGCTGTCCGGCCGGGTGGGCGGGCGTGCCGACGTGCGCGAGTGGGTGAGCGAGCTGGACGCGGCGATCTGCGCCGAGCCCAGGCTCGCCGAGTTGGGCGGCCGATTCTGGTTCAGCCTCGACGACGGCCGCGCCGACGTGTCCGGGCTGGGCGCCGACGTCGGCGTGCATGCCCTGGACGACGGCGCCGCGCTTGTGTTGGCGGGGCGGGACTCCGGTGTTCGGCTGGCCGTCGCCGACGTGGTGCCGTCGCTGGTCGCGCTCGCGCTGCGGTTCATCGAGGTACGCGGGAACGCTTGGCGCGTAGGCGAATTGGCTGACGTTGAGGCGCTGTGGCCCGGCGCCGAACTCGGCGCGCCGTTTCCGGCCGTCACCAAACCCCAGGTGGGCTGGATCGGCCAGGATGACGGCCGGGTGGCGCTGGGCGCCGCGGTGCCGCTGGGCGTGCTGCCCGCGCGAGTCGCGGAATACCTGGCCGCCATCGAGGCCCCGCTGGTGGTCACGCCGTGGCGATCGGTGCTGGTGTGCGATCTCAGCGAGGAGGTGGCCGACGTCGCGCTGCGCGTGCTGGCGCCGCTGGGCCTGGTTTTCGACGAGCACTCCCCCTGGCTGAGCGTCAGCGCCTGCACCGGCAGCCCCGGCTGCCGGCACTCGGCCGCCGACGTGCGGGCCGACGCGGCGATGTCGTTGGAGCCGGATTCCCCGGTGCACCGCCACTTCGTCGGCTGCGAGCGCGCGTGCGGCAGCCCGCCCGTCGGGCAGGTTCTGGTCGCGAGCGGGCAGGGCTATCGGCTGCTGCGCGACCAGCACCTAAGGTGAGCGGGTGCTCGACTACATCCGCGACGCGGCCGAGATCTATCGCCAGTCGTTCGCGGCCATCCGCGCCGAAGCAGACCTGACGCGGTTCCCCGACGACGTCGCGCGGGTGGTGGTCCGGTTGATCCACACCTGCGGCCAGGTCGATGTCGCCGACCACGTCGCCTACACCGACGACGTGGTCGCGCGGGCCGGCGAAGCGCTGCGCGGCGGCGCGCCGGTGTTGTGCGATTCGTCGATGGTGGCAGCCGGGATCACCGCCGCGCGGCTGCCCGCCGGCAACGAGGTCGTGTCGCTGGTGGCCGATCCGCGCGCCCCCGAGCTGGCCGCGCGCCGGCAGACCACCCGTTCGGCGGCCGCCGTCGAGCTGTGGGCGGGGCGCCTCGCCGGCGCGGTGCTCGCCATCGGTAACGCCCCCACCGCCCTGTTCCGGCTGCTGGAGCTGATCGACGAGGGCGCCTCCCCGCCGGCCGCGGTGCTCGGCGGGCCGGTCGGATTCGTCGGATCCGCGCAGTCCAAGCAGGAGCTCATCGAGCGTCCGCGGGGCATGTCGTACCTGGTAGTGCGGGGACGTCGCGGGGGCAGCGCGATGGCCGCGGCCGCCGTCAACGCGATCGCGAGCGACATCGAATGAGCGCGCGCGGCACCCTGTGGGGGGTCGGGTTGGGGCCCGGCGATCCGGAGTTGGTGACGGTGAAGGCCGCCCGGGTGATCGGCGAGGCCGACGTGGTGGCCTATCACAGTGCCCGGCACGGCCGCAGCATCGCCCGCGGAATCGCCGAGCCGTATCTGCGGCCCGGGCAGATCGAGGAGCACCTGATCTACCCGGTGACCACCGAGGCGACCGACCATCCCGGCGGCTACGCCGGCGCGATAGAAGACTTTTATGCGGACTCGACGCGGCGCATCGCCGCGCACCTGGACGCCGGTCGCGACGTGGCGCTGCTCGCCGAGGGCGACCCGCTGTTCTACAGCTCCTACATGCATTTACACACCAGGCTGACGCAGCGGTTCGACGCCGTCATCGTCCCTGGTGTGACGTCGGTGAGCGCCGCCTCGGCGGCCATCGCGACCCCGCTGGTGGCCGGCGACGAGGTGCTGTCGGTGCTGCCCGGCACCCTGCCGGTGGCCGAGCTGACCCGGCGCCTCGCGGACGCCGACGCAGCTGTCGTGCTCAAGCTGGGTCGTTCGTATCATGCTGTGCGGGAGGCACTTTCGGCGTCCGGACAGCTTGACGATACGTTCTACGTCGAGCGGGCCAGCACGTCGGGACAGCGCATCCTGCCCGCGGCGGACGTCGACGAGGCCGGCGTGCCCTACTTTTCGCTGGCCATGCTGCCCGGCGGCCGCCGGCGCGAATCGCTTTCGGGCACGGTCGCGGTCGTGGGCCTGGGGCCCGGTGACCTCGACTGGATGACGCCGCAGAGCCGCCGGGAACTGGCCGCCGCGACCGATCTGATCGGCTATGCCGGCTATCTGGATCGCGTGCCAGTCCGCGACGGCCAGCGGCGCCACCCCAGCGACAACACCGACGAACCGGCGCGGGCGCGGCTGGCCTGCGCGCTGGCCGAGCAGGGGCACGCCGTCGCCGTGGTGTCGTCGGGCGACCCGGGCGTGTTCGCGATGGCGACCGCGGTGCTGGAGGAAGCCAAACAGTGGCCGGGAGTGCGGATCCGGGTCATCCCGGCGATGACGGCGGCGCAGGCCGTCGCCAGCCGGGTCGGCGCTCCGTTGGGCCACGACTACGCGGTGATCTCGTTGTCGGACCGGCTCAAACCGTGGGCCGTGATATCCGAGCGGCTGGCCGCCGCGGCAGCCGCCGATCTGGTGCTGGCCATCTACAACCCGGCATCCAAGTCGCGGACCTGGCAGGTCGGCGCCATGCGCGACCTGCTGATGGCCCACCGCGAACCCGGCACGCCCGTGGTCATCGGCCGTAATGTGTCCGGGCCCGACGAAGACGTCCGCGTGGTGCGGCTCGCCGATCTCGACCCCGCCGACGTTGACATGCGCTGCCTGCTGATCGTCGGGTCGTCGCAAACCCAATGGCACTCAGACGATTTCGGAGACCGGGTGTTTACCCCTCGGCGATACCCCGCCTGAATCCGCGCCTGGGCCGACCGCGTCGGCGTCGTGCCTCGGTGGCTTGGTGGTCGCCTCCGATTCCTCACCCAGAAGGAGTGAACGAACCAGGCGGCGCGGCCCAAAGGGTCGAAGCATGTAGCTCGCCGGGCGCGGTCGCACGCGTTGCGGCCACCAGAACCAGCGCCCAAGGAGCGCGGCGATCGACGGCGTCATCAAGGAACGCACGACGAGAGTGTCGAATAGCAGTCCGAGGCCAATAGTGGTGCCGGCCTGCCCGATTGAGCGCAGATCGCTGGCCGCCATCGACATCATGGTGAACGCGAACACCAATCCCGCCGCCGTGACGACACCACCGGTCCCCCCCATCGAGCGAATGATGCCGGTCCTCAGCCCGGCGCCGATCTCCTCCTGGAACCGCGAAACTAACAGCAGGTTGTAGTCGGATCCAACGGCCAGCAGAATGATCAAGCCGAACACCGGTGCGATCCAGTTAAGTTCCAGACCGAAGAGGTGCTGCCACACCAGCACCGACAGCCCGAAGGCGGCACCCAGCGACAACAGTACCGTCCCGACGATCACCAGGGACGCGACCAGCGCCCGGGTGATGATCACCATGACCGCGAAAATCAGTGTCAGGGCAGCGATTCCGACGATCAGCAGGTCGTATTGGGAGCCGGCCTGGATGTCGCGGTATATCGCCGCCGTCCCGGCGAGGTAGAACTTCGCACCGGTGAGCGTCGTTCCCTTCACGGCTTGGTGCGCGGCGTCGAGTTCGGGCTTGACGGCCGAAATTCCCGCCGGGGTTGCCGGGTCCGCGTCGTGGGTGATGATGAAGCGCGCGGCCTTACCGTCCGGCGACAGGAAGAGCTTCAGGCCGCGCTGGAAGTCGGGGTTCTGGAAGGCTTCCGGGGGCAGGTAGAAGTAGTCGCCACTCCTGGACGCGTCGAAGGCCTGACCCATTGCGCTCGCCGTATCGGTCATCTGGGTCAATTGCGTGACCAGGCCCGAGAAGCTGCTGTGCATGGTGAGCAACGTTCCCTGCATGGACTTCGCGACCGCGATCATCGGCGGGAATTGGGCCTGCATCTGAGGCAGTATCGCGTCGACGTTGTTCACGTCGTTGATCAGCGTGCGCATGTTCGAGCTGAACTTGTCCACGCCGTCGATCGCCTCGAACACCGACCTCGAAGCCCAGCAGGCCGGGATGTTGAAACAGTGTGGTTCCCAGTACAGGTAGCTGCGGAACGGTCGCGCGAAGTCGTCGAAGTCTGCGAGATGGTCCCGCATCTCGTCCAGCGTGGATTGCATGTCGCCCATGTCGCCGACCATGTGATGAGTGGTGCCGCTCATCTGTCCCAGCAAGGTCTGCATGCGCTCCATTGAGCCGATCATCGCGCCGAGATCGTCGCTCATCTTGAGCATGTCGGCCGTGCGCTCCTTCATGAATTGAAGGTTCTGCTGGATCGGAATCGATTGCGCGCTGATCTGAAACGGGATCGACGTGTGCTCGATCGGCCCGCCGAGCGGCCGGGTGATGCTTTGCACCATCGCGATTCCCGGTGAGCGGAAGACATCTTTGGCGATCCGGTCGAGGATGATCATGTCGCCGCTGTTGCGCATGTCGTGATCGCTCTCGATCATCAGGATGTCGGGATTCATTGTCGCGGCGCTGAAATGGCGCTCCGCGGCCGCATACCCGATATTCGACGGCAGATTGGCGGGTATGTAGTAGCGGTCGTTGTAGCTGATCTTCATGCTGGGCATGACCAGGATGCCGACGATGGCGATGGCAAGCGACGCCGCGAACACGGCACCGGGCCAGCGCACCGTCGCGGTGCCGATGCGCCGCCACCCGCGCGTCTTGATCATCCGTCTCGGGTCGAGCAAACCGAACCGGCTGGCCACGGCGACGACGGCCGGCGCCGCGGTCATCGCCCCCGCGACGACGACGAGCAGCCCCAGGGCCGACGGGATGCCCAGCGCCTTGAAATACGACAGCCGCGCCAGGTGGAGGCAGAAGGTGGCTCCGGCGATGGTCAGCCCCGAGCCCAGGATGATGTGCGAGGTGCCACGGAACATCGTGTACCAAGCGGTTTCTCGATCCTGCCCGGCCTGGCGGGCCTCCTGGTACCGCCCGATGAGGAAGATCGCGTAATCGGTCCCCGCCGCGATCGCCAACGACGACAGCATGGCGACGACGAACGTCGAGAACCCCAGCAGCTCGTTGTTGCCGAGCAACGCGACCAATCCCCTGGCCGTGCCCATCTCGAAGCCGACCATCACCAGCACCAGCAACACCGTGCTGATCGAACGATAGGCGATGAAGAGCATGATCATGATGACCACGCCCGTCACGCCCATCATCTTGAACATGCTCTTGTCGGCGGCTTCGTTCATGTCCGTCGTCAGCGGTGCCGGACCCGTGACGTAGACCTTGAGCCCCTTGGGAGGCTCCGACTGGTCGACGATCTTCCGCACCGCGTCGACGGACTGGTTGCCCAGCGTGCTGCCCTGGTTGCCGGCCAGATTGAGTTGGACGTAAGCGGCTTTGCCGTCGCGGCTTTGGACGCCGGCGGCGGTGAGCGGATCGCCCCACACGTTCTGCACGTGCTGCACGTGTGTCGGATCGGCCTGCAACTTTTGGACCAATCCGTCGTAGTAACGGTGCGCCTCGTCGCCCAGGTCTTTGTCGCTCTCCAGGACGATCATCGCGATGCCGTCGGAGTCCGACTCGTGGAATTTCTCGCCGATGCGCTTGGCGGCGATCATCGCCGGCGCGTCTTGGGGCGACATGGTGACCGCATGCTTGCGGGCGACCGACTCGATCGGCGGGACGAGCACATTCAAGGCGACGGTCAGCAGCAGCCAGCCGATGATGATGGGCCACGCGAACCTGCGGACGAAGCGCATGAACCTCGGGCGGGCTTGGATATCTGGGTTATCGGTGTTCATGCGGCCTTCACCAGACAGGAGGTTTGTGCGTGGTGCCCGGCCGATGACCTCTCGTCCTTGACCTCGCCGTTGACGGTGATGCGGCACCCGATGTTGTCGCCGTTGCCCTGCGCCACCACGCTGGCGATCACCGCCGGCACCGTGGTGGTAACCGTGAGAGTCCACGGCAGGCTGCTGAAATCGGCCTGTTCGGGCTGTGCCTTCTTGTCGAGGTAGCTCACGCTTCCTGTCGTGTCGTTGGGCCCGTAAATCTCGTAGGTCACCCGCTTCACGTGCGACGGCTCGAGCGGTTCGGCGCTGCTGCCGGTCGCGGTGAATATTGCGTCGGAGCCGAAAACGCCGCGGAGTCGATTGACGGCGATGCCGCCGAGGGCGACTGCGACGACGACGACAAGCGGCACCCAGGACCGCTTGAGAACAGCCAACATCGGTTTTTCCTTTCGCTCGTCGCCTAGTCCTACTGCGGAGTCCGAGCCCCTATTGACGCCGCCAATAGGGCCGTACGGCCTGCAACTGGCAGCCCGCTAACACACGTCGGGCGTCAGCTCGCAGGCCTACCCGCTACTTAGTTATACCATACCCCGTAGGGTATCTCTAGCGACGGGGTTCAGGGTCGCACGGACGCACCATTGATCTGCAGCAGGGAATTGCCGGCGGACCGCACGCGATGACCGGCGGTCAGGCGCTATTTGAACAAATTATATTGGCTAACAGCGCGAGTCGGTGGCAGCAGCTTCGGCCCGAGTGGTCACACAGCGCAGCCGCCCTGCCTAATCCGCCGGATCTTCCTTCAGAGTCATCGCCACGAAGTCCAGCCGCCACAGCGACTCGAACATGCTGCGACCGAACTCCTCCAGGTCACGCTTGCTCGCGCCGGGCGACTCCCCGCTCTTGGCGACCCGATCAGCGATCTGACGTATCGTGTGCCGGCCATCGACATGCTGCAGGAAGTGCAGTTGAGCCGGCGTGACGGTCGTGCGCCAATTCGGCCGAAAGATCTCCTGCCCCTCGATGCCGCAGCGCATCCGCATCCGCGGAACGTACTCGAGGCACTCGGGAGTAGAGAAACTGATCTCGTAACTCTTCTTGGGCCGGTCCGAACGGCAGGCCATGAAGAAATGGGCACCGTTCATCACGTGGAGACGCTCGACGAAGGCCCACAGCCTGGCCTCGGGCAACGCGCTCACCGCTTGATGGAGCGAACTCCCGGGTCTGAACCAATCATGCGGGTAATACGGGGCCTTGATGAACCATCCCTGGAATGCCAACCCAGCCGACGTCACAAGATCGATGCAGTCATCGACGGTGTAATTGCGTTCTGGGCCGTGCAGGAAGGTCTCTGCCAGGGCGGCGTCGGACTGGGCGGAAACCGGCGCCATCTTGAAGTACCTGTGGACGGGGTGTTCTAGCGGGAGCGCTGAGATCACTTCTTTGACCATCTGGACCGATGCGGCGTCGTCGCCCATGCCCAGATCACGGAAGGCCGCTTGCAGCATTTCGACGCCTATTCGGCCGGACTTCGCATAAAGCATCACGCCCAGAGCGCCGTCTCGCCGTAGACAACCTCTAAGTGCCTTCATGCCCGCCACTGGGTCTGGCAAGTGGTGCAAGACGCCGGTTGACACAATCAGGTCGAAGTTGCGCTTAAGCGATGAGAGCTCCTCTATCGGGAGCCGATGCAGTTCCAGGTTCCGCAGGGCGTACTTGTCTTTCAGATATTGCGCGTGGTCCAGCGACGGTTGACTGATATCGACCGCCACCACCTTTGCGGAACGGTTATTGTACGCGAAAACCGCGGCCTGGTTGGTACCGCAGCCAGCGATCAAAATATCCAGATCGGGCTTATAGTCGCGGTCGGGCCACAAAGTCGAGTGAGCGTGGACCGGGTCGAACCATTCCCAGTTGCTGTCGGTCCATGCCTCAAGGTCTTGTATGGGTTCGGGGTACGCCTCGTACCGGCGGGAGATGACGTCTGTGGTCCGTTGTTCGTTCATTGCGGAGGTAGGGCCCTTCCGGTCGAGTCTTGATCGAGGTCCAGGGTCCGTGGTCAGTTCCGAGCTGTGTCACGGGGCGGGCCCCCCATCGTGGGGATTATCGGTTACCGCTGGTACTGCCCGCAAGGAAACGGTGCGATTCCCTCTGGGCACGTTCGGCGCGGTCCATCGTCGGACCGCAGCTGGGCGGACGGAAAGAGCGGTTTGCGGATCGAGGCCGCAGCGTCGTCGGGTAAGCGACGCCGGCGACTCGCCAAGTGGTGGAGACGTTTTCGGCTGAGACGCTAGATTCGTTGATCAAGGACGCGGTGAAGTCGGGGACGCCGATCGACGCTGCGGACGACTTGTTGAAGTGGGCCGCAGCATCATGCTGCGGGGGGATGATTGCCCATTTGAGTCGAAGAACGTCATCGAGGTCGGAGGAGGATTCTCCTCGGCCCGCATGCTTGACGCCGTTGATCATGTCGGTCTCAGCGGCTCGCATTGACCTGCATCGATCCAGGCGCCGGTCGGCTTCGCGAGGAAGACACGCCCGGTCTCGTAGTATTCGGCGATCTGCCCATGCCAACCGCCGCTGGGGGTGACACGACATGGTTGAGGAAGGTTGGCGGTGCGTCGAAAGTATCGGCCAGGTCCGGATGAGCGCCGCGCTCCCTGGACCGGCGGCGTAGCCGCGTCAGCCCCACGCTGCGTGCCGGATCAGCGCGTGTTGCGCGAACGATGGGAGCCTGGCCAACGCGTCATATTCGTCAACGCTTGGAATGAATGGGCCGAAGGCGCGGTGATCGAGCCGGATCAGAATTTTGCCCGTGGCCGTCCCTAGGCGATCGCGTCAGCATTAGGATTCAAAGCGTGAAGGCGCAATCTGCGCCACCTCCTCGACATATCCTCGCCTCATCCAGCATGGGTTCCGGGTACATGTTTGGAGATTTGAGCGCCCCGTGAGCAAATCGGTCACCCGGAAGGCGTTGGCTTCATGGTTGATCGAAAAGAATGTACTAGCACACTCGAATATCTTCTCGATGTATGCGGACGCAATGGAAATGTCCATCTCCGTAATCGAGTCGATATTTATGATCAGATCAAATTGTCGATCCGATTCGAGAAACGCCTGTGGCGGGATGATCTTAATTCGCCTATCCGCGTCTACGAAAGCCTCGTCACATAGCGAAATCGCATCTTGGCCAACCACTCGTCCAAGCCAGTAGGCTTGCGAAACCGAAGTAAGTGGAAGGTCAACAATGGTATAGTCTGCGATCCCAAGTTCGCGGGCATAGTAGGCGGTTCTGCCTAACCCGGCTCCGATCTCGGCCACCCGGGGATTTGATATCTCCCTAGTGAGTTGCTTAATTCTCCACGCCTGATATAGTGCCTGGCTCGTACGGTAGGAAATCACCCCGCGCGACGTTTGGATTCCATGTTCATGAGGGAAGGGGTTCGGGACCGAGAACCGCCATCCGGAAACGCGTTCGATTTTCTCGAGCAAATCCTCGGCTTTGAGTACGACGACATCGCGGATTGAATAGGCTTCCGGGTTATCCAGCGGGATCGCCCCGATCGCCTCGGCAAAACGGGCCAACGCGTCGATCGCGGGGATCACATTGTGACTGGGATCGGATTCGTGGGAATCCGTTTCGACAAAGGAACTGTCGAAGCCGTGATACAAATTAGTCGCGCCGGGGTTTCTCAGGATAGCTGCGGCTTGATCCAGGTCGCCTGCAGAAAAAACTTGCTCGACGTCCGATTTCCATTGATTGAACGTTCCCCATACGGAATTGCCGAGGTCGCCTGGCGCTGCGGTCGATTTCATGTACGCTCTTATGGCTCTTGAAATAAGAGGATAATCGTCCCCAACCGCGGTGCCTACCGACCAACCATAAATAGGGTCAAGCGATTCTAGTCTGCGATCCACAATCATACTTCGCCATATCTTTCTGATGAAATTGGGATTAGTTTAGCAGCATTGTCAATCGAGCGGGGCGTGCCGGGCCAGGGCGATCACCCAGGTCAACATTGACGAGCTCGGAGGAGAGGGGAATCCCAAGGCGGGCGGAATGTGATTCTTAGGTCTTTTCGTTGCAGAGCGAGGCCACCCATGCCGCAAGCGTCAGGCTCCAAGAGCCTTCTGCATCATTATTCCGCAATGAAGGACCCGCGCCAGAGCTGGCCGGGTGCTCTATCCGCTGCGGGGAGATCCTGCTCCTGGTGCTGTACGCACGCTGGCTGGGATGGAGAACTTTGTCGAGATCACGGCTGTGGGGCAGGGAGCGTCTGGCGTTTCTGCGCCGGTTCCTGCCCCGTGAGCGCGGCGTGCCATCACACCGTCGTCGTCGAGTCCGCCGATCCCGCGATACGGTGTGGATTTGTGGGCCGCGCAATATGAGCCGCTGCGATGGTGGCGATGGCGAATGCTTGCCGGCGGATGATCCGACGGTGGCGCGAATTTCAGCCTGCATAAAATAGGTGTTGGTCGAAAACTCGACGGCGCCCATGTAACTTAACATCAGGCTCATACCCTCGCGTGCCAATAGCGTTGCGGTATCCCAGTCGGCAGTAATTGCCCATCCGTGCGGAACGCCCGGTGAAATAACACGCCGAATTTGGTTGGTCGGGCCGAAAATGTTATCCGACATTCCGAATCGTTTCCGGTGTCGTGCTCGACTCCGCCGGACAAAAACCCGCCGCTAGCGACTCCAACGCTGTAAATCAATTCATTGCGCATCGTACCGATTTAATGCATTTCCGTTCGGGACTTCGCCGAGCGCCTGTAGTGCGGTGATGGTGGTTGCGGCGTCGGTGCCGTAATTAACCGTCGTCGTCCCGGCGGTTTGAAAACCTCACTGTATCCAAACGAACTTGTGCGCCCTCTCAACCACACCTCACCTAATTGGCAGTTCAGCACTATAAGGGGCTGTTCAGCCTCTGCGAGGAGTATGGCGACGTTGCGCATGCCACCGATGACGTCCCAGTCGGAGCCCCCAACTCAACGGCCAACCGCTGACACGTTTCCGCAGGCTGGGGCGAAGATCCGGTAGATCTAGAGGTACAGATCTGAGATGCAGAGCACTTCGTCGAGGCTGGCGGTGCGCAGCTCGGCGCCCGCAGCCGGTCGGCCAGGTTGGGTGGGCGGATCGGGGTCACTGTTTTGCACACCGCGGGCCCGATCCAGGCGTGCGGTGTCGAACATCGCCGGGCCGGTGGCCATCGCCTCGGTGAGCAGGTAGCGACCGGTGTCGGGTGCCCGGCGCACCGCCTCCTCCGCTGCGCAGACACCGGTGAGTTTGACCGCGTCATCGAAGTTGATGCCCACCTGAAACACCTGTGGTTCGGCCTCGAGCACCGCGGTCAAGCGGGTGATGAAGTTCTCGGGGGCAAAAAACCGCCAGCCTTCGCCCAGGTGCAGCCAGAACCGTCCGTCAATCTGAGCGCGCAGCTGCGCCAGCAGGGGGGCGGGCTTGTCGCCGGATCGGCGACGGGCGAACTCGAGAAACCCGTACCGCTTCCGCATCCTCGCGCGGTCGGCGGCGGACAGGCCGGCATCGAGCACCACAAAGCGCCCGACCCGCGACACATCGAGGCAGCAGTTCAAAAACGAATTCAGAGTCTGCTCGGTGGTCTCCCGGTCCGGCCCGGCGATCAGGCTGACGACCACCTCGGCCTGACCGGGACCTGCGGCCAGGGACTGCACCAGGGCTTCGGGGTAGGCCGACGCCGCTTCGAGCATGGCCGGCACCGAAACATCGCGGTTGGCGGCAATCCGTTGCCGATCAGGCTCAGGCAAGTCGGGGCGGCCCAGCAGACGCCGGCACAGCGCAAACGCCTCGGCGGGCCTGCCGAGCTGGGATGCGCACACAGCCTGCTCATCGGTTTCGCGCCAGGCGTAGAGCTCTGAGATATCTGCGGGGAGGAAGAGGTCCTCTTCGGGAAAGGGAATTTCGGCGGCACGCGCACGCCAATCCGCTTCCAACAGATCTGCGAGTTCCGCCGCGACCTTTGGCAGGTTTGTCTGAGAGCCGAAAAACCAGTCAACTTTGGGTTTCGAGCGCCATCCGGCTTGCGGGTCTGTCTCCCATCGTTGTGCGATATTCGTGAGGAGAACCGCGACCTCATCCATGTCGAATCGATCGAAGCTCGTGATGTTCTCGTGCAGTGCCGACAAGTTTTTGTTTTCATAAGAGTTCGTGATCACGCGCATACCGGCTTCGGCCATCTCCAGCGGCGGATAGCTTGGGTGCGGGGAAATCATCAAGGAAACGCCTATCGCACTGCGCGACAAGAGCTGCCCATATTCCGATAGAGAAAGCTTTCCGAGCACCTCTATACTATCGCTGCATTTGAATGGAGATGCAGCTAGATCTTCACCAACGGCCACGAACCGCCAGTTCGACCAGTACTTTTCATCACAGGAAGTTACCTGGTAAACCAGCGCGTCGATGAACTCGTAGCAGTTGCGAACTACCTCCGGGCGTAGGTAGAGAAGGACGATCCGTTCCTTCGCTGTTCCACGGCTTATCGCCCCAGTAACTCCGCGATTAATGCCGGGCTGAAGCACGAATTGCGTTGTCGCGTGAAAAAACCCTCTCGAACGGAAGGAGTCGGCAAGAATGGGCGTGTTGAAAATTGGTATCGTCACTTCTGGCTGGAGATAAGTCGCCTGCGCAAGTACATATCTGGTCGACCAAGGATAAAAGCCTGGTTCGAAATCCTGCACCATATAAAGCAATTTGCTTCTTGTCTCCGGGAAGCACCGGCGTTGCCAGTCGATGATTTCAAGCGCTGCTGCTGCATTCCACCAGGCGCTTACTAGGAAGAAGTCATGTCGCCTAACGTCGAGGTAGTAAGTACCCGTGACCCTGAATTTTCCATCCAGGACGACGTTTGCATCCTCGAATTCGCCGCCCGTCGGAGCCACGACGATGTGGTCTGCTAGGGGAACGAAATTATCGCTGAGAGAGTTATCAGTGCAGATCATGCGGCCATCCACACGGCCGTCAAAGGCTTGCAAAAGGGCTTTATACATTTCGAGCGCGGTAGCCACGCCACCATAGGCACGGTCGGGTTCAACCGTTGGAAGCACTAGATTGAGACGTGGTTTTTCTGATTGGGCACGGCGCGGCGCAAATGGACTGCATTCGGGGAAATGAGCAGATATTCCCCTTAAAATCTGCTGCGGCGGGTTGATGCGCACGACAGGAAGATCTTCCAGATTCACCTGCTGTGCAGCGCCGGGTGCCGCCAACTGGGTCCTTATCCAGCCGTAGCCGGCATATTCAACAAAATAGAAAAACGCTCGTTCGATCGCGTGTGCGAGCGTGCCATCTATCTGGGCTTCCTCCGGATCGAAATGGGCGAGGTCCAATCCGAGGTCCACAAGATCAGCCAAAGCCGCGGTCCTGAACCAGAACATCGAACCGCTTGCGAATTCTAGTAGCGAATCCTGGTGGATGGTTTCACCTACGAGTGAAAGCAAGCCGCTCACCATCGCGAAATCCTTCCCCCAATTGATTTGCGGCGAGATGGGCTGGAAATCTTTGGGAGCTACGGCACCGATTTCGGTATTTGCAAAAAGGGCCAAAGTGTTGTCGACGATCATCTTTGTACCTGCATTGCCCCTCATGAGATAATCCCGCCAGTCATCGCGGCCATGCACATAATGTTTCGAACGCTTTGTATGAAGGTGTAAGCCGATGTCGACCGATTTCAGACGATCCTTGTACCCGATCAGCATCGGTGCGATGTCGCGGCCACGGTTTGGGGTAACGCGTATTTCAAAATCGTGAACGCAGTTGCGAAGAAACGCTTGCCGAATAATTCGCGCTTTTGCGTACTGATCGGTGGTGATGAATACCTGACAGGGGGGTCTAATGCGATTGGCGAGTTCGGCAAAATCCGTTGCCAGCTCCTCGTAAAACACATGCGCGAAAACGCCGACCGAAAAACGGCTGGTGTCAGGAGCGCGGCCGTGGGACACGATGTTGTGGGCGTCTTGGCCAATATAAACCCCCTCCATTCCGCGGTAGCGACGAACGGACGTGTTTGGAGGTTGTGGGGCGCGTGCTTTGCGCCCCTCACGCCAGCCGCTGGTGAGGAAATGGCGGAGTGGCTCCTTACCGCTCTCGAGCACGTCAGGATAGGCCGAGAGATAGTAATTCGTTTCGAACAGCGGATGAGGGGATGTTCTTTCACGCCAGCCGCTGGCCAAGTAATGACTCAGCGGGTTTAGGCCGGCGGCTCGCACATCGCCTCGCTGTTTCAGATACCAGGAACTGGAGAAATGCGGATGTGGTGAAATTGCTCCGTTCCGTTCCGCGAAATCGACAAGTGCCAGCTTTTTACCGTTCACGATTGCAAATCGTGTCGGCTCTCCCGCTCGGTTCCAGTAATACTGCGGATCAATATAAAAACTCGGTTCAACTTCACTTTGTCCAGCGAGATAATCTGCGAGCAGGTCGTTGGACACCGGCGCCACGAGCCCCAGTCGCTCGGCAACGAACGGAAGATCTACGAGGCGGTGGGGCGACGCCAGCTCCCGATAGCCAAACAGGACATAGTGAGAAAGAGGGTCCAGTCCGCCAAGGCGGCCTTCCATGCTGAGCGCGTAAAATTGTGTATCAAACAGCGGGTTGGGGTAATTTCCCTCACAGTGACCGGTACTGATATAATGGACTAACGGTTCTGTGTTGACTGAGTAACGCGTCCGATACCAATCCGACCAAAAAAGCGGGTGCGGGCGAATTCCGGTCTTCCAGCCCGTCTCTATGTACCAGAGGACAACGCTCCCACAATAGTCAGCGTCCACGTCCAGCAACGAGTCTTGGTCTAGCTGGCGCCTGATCCATTTGGGGTCGATAAGCGGATGCGGCTTGTCGCCGCGAGCCTCTCCGTGCTCTAGGAAACACGTTAACGCGTCAACTTCGCAGCACTCGAACCCATCGATTTGTGCCAAGTAGAACTTCGCGTCGAAGTAAGGCGATGGGCTCAGATAGAGCCTCCACCCCTCTGTCACATAATGGTCTATCCCCTCTTTCAGATAATGGTCTGTCCTCGTGCTGGCACCGAAGTGCCGATTGGAGATGACCGAATACCAGTCCGGATCGAAGAATCGAGCGAGCATATCTGTGATCGGCACGCTTTCTGATTCACCCAACTCACTGGGCAAACACTGTGACGCCACGTGTAGATTCATTAAATCTTCATTCATTAAATCAAGATTCTTATTGAAGTATGGATCCCCCGACTCGTGGTAGGGTTTGTAGTATTTCAACGACCGGTCATAGTCACCCTGTATAGAATTGTACGATATGCTTTCAAAATTATAGAGAGAGGCGAATGGCCAATATATATTCTTATAGCCTGCTTCGTGGAGGCGCAAGCAAAGCGCAATATCACTACCCGCCATCTGGAATAATTCGTCCAAGCCGCCGACTTGATCATATCTACTCTTCTTTACAGCAAGACAAGCACCAGTGACGGCAAGGTAATTACGGGGCCACTGCGGCAGGCCGAAATCCGTCCATTCATCGAACTGCCTGTGACGGAAGACATGCCCAGCAGCGCCCATACCTAAAACAATCCCGGCATGTTGGATGCCGTTTTTCTTGTCAGGATAATAGAGTGTCGGGCCGACAGCGCCGACGCCTGGCTGCATCGCGACGCCGATAAGTTCATCCAGCCATTCGTGGGTAATAATTTCGGTATCGTTACTTAAGAGCACTATATACTCACCCGATGCCTCGGAGACACCAAAGTTATTTATCTTAGAATAATTAAACGGATGATCCCAAATAAATACCTTGCAGTGCTTATTTCTTCTGTATTTATCTAGCAGTTTATGTGTTAACGCCTCAACGCTATTGTTCGACAGCAAAATTAACTCGTAGTTCTTGTAGCTTGTTTTCTCTATGATACTGTCGACACAACGCGCTAACAAATCTGGCTTATCGTTAAATGGAATGATGATTGAAACTTTTGGCTGTTTTTTTGGTAGCTTATATTTCAGCCGGTAACTGGTGGGCCGTTCCGGAATTCCAATCACCTCGGCCGCGATATTTCTTCGCGTAACCGCTTCCGCAAGTGCTCGCTGACCCGCTGTATCTGCATGCTTTTTCTCGCCGACTGCTATTGCCGTCGAACCTACCGCCTGACGCCAATGGTACAGCATTTTCGGTATATGAAAGATGTCATCCGTCTGCTCGGTGAGGCGAAGGAGAAAGTCGTAGTCTTGTGCACCATCAAATTCCGATCGCAGTCCACCTACTTTGTTTATAAGAGTTTTTTTCACTACTAGGAAATGGGTGATGTAATTGACGCCGAGTAATAGATCCGGCGACCAATCCGGCTTAAAAAATGGCTGTAAGCGGTACTTTCCGTCATCCGATAACTTATCTTCGTCACTATAGATAATGTCCGTCTGAGGCCTCTTATTATATGCAATGACGACTTCCTCGATTGCATGCGGCGATAGCGCATCATCATGATCAAGGAGTCCTACAAAGATACCGTTTGTCGCTTCTATGCCAACATTTGTATTACCTGAAATACCTAGATTTGTATTAACCGCCTTATAGATGATCCGTTTGTCTTCTTTTGCATATTTTTCTATAGCTTTTTTCCGCTCGTTATCTGTTGAACCGTCAGCAAGGATCAGTTCCCAGTTTGAATATGTCTGCTCAACTAATGATTCGATGAGTGGTGCGATATATTTCTCAGGTGTATTGAAAGTCGGCACCACTATACTGATCAGCGGTCTTTTCGCAGACTCGGGTAGAGTCTCCCATTTAGTCGGCTCAACTTTTCGAATCCAAGCGCTATAGGAGATACTTGTAGGAACTACTACTCGTGGTGGATTGATTGTGTGATTAACGCGTTTGGCTACACGATGCAATGAGGGATGGTTCACGATTATCTCCCTTATTCTATCCCTTCAATGGCATGGTTATATTTGCTGCTACTTCGCAAAATAGCATTACTTTTCCGTATTGCGGAACGCATGTGTCGGCAAAGTCGTGAAGTAGGGGGGTCTGACCTGGGCTGTTGCAGGTGTGGACACACGGGACTGGCGTGGTTACAAGGCGGTCACGGCAGGGACCCCCTTGCTCGAGGTTGTAGAAGATTGGGCTTTTTGGCGGCTCCAAGCCGTACTGAACGGGAAGGTTTGCGCCCAGGACGATGGTGCGGCGATCGTCGAGGTGGAAGCGGTTGGTCAGCACCGAGTCATGGCCATGCGCCAAAAGCGCATGGTGCAGTGCCTCGGCGACCTCGTTCAAAGCTTCGCCGCCAATGTCGTGATGGGAGGGAGATGACACGATCGCGACGGCGAAACGCATGAATGCAAGGTACAGCAATGAGATTGGGCTTGACCCCGTTTTGTTACCGGCCAGACCACTTAGCCGCCTCCGCCGGTGCAGCCGTTCAGACGGGTTGGCCGGCCACGCCGCCGGTGCCGCCTGCGCCACCCGCTCGGTTCGAGGGCGTTACCGCCGGTATCGCGCGCGAGAACCGAGCGCATCTGCCGAATACACAAATTGGACATAGTCACAACCGCGCGACCGGTGAGGGGACGGTTCCAAAACTGGACCGCGATTTCACTCGTGGAGGTCATGTCATCGGTGTCGAACGAC
>NZ_LZKK01000193.1 GCF_001672815.1 Mycobacterium sp. E796
GCCCCCCGGCCCCCGCCGCTCCCCCGGGGCCGCCGCCGCCCACCGCGGTGGTGCCGCCGTCGCCGGACGGCTCGACGACGCTGTCGCCGGCCAAAGCCGCTGCCCTGCAGGAGATCCAGGCCGCGCTCGGCGCGGCGAAAGACGCCCAGAAGAAGGGTGATTTCGCCGGCTACGGCGCGGCGCTGCAACGGCTGGACGACGCGATCAACAAGTACAACGCCACCAAGTAAATGCGGGGCCGGCATAGATTGCACGGGTTCGCGCGTTGGCATTTGCACGGCGTGATATCGGTGCCGGCAACGGGAGGCTAAAGGAGTCGACGGTGGGCATGTCCTCGGAAAGGCATGCGGGCGCGACGGGCGGTTCGTTTCGCCACGAGAGTCGGGGCGTCATCGAGAGCGCATTCGAACTGCTCGAACACGTGGGTGCGTTGGAACCGGTGCGGGTGCTTGACTTGGCGAATGCGAGCGGGATCCCGCGGGAGACGGTCCGTCGGCTGCTGCAGCAGTTGATCGCAGTCGGGGCGGTCAGGCGTGAAGGGACCCGCTATCGACTCGGCGCAAGCCTGTTGGGCCTGGGTTCGCGGGTGAGCCCGGAGCGTCAACTGCGGGTGGCCGCCCGTCGACCGATCGCCGAACTCGCAACCGCCACGGGGGCTGCGGTTCAGTTGTCTGCGGTGATCGGCGGTGAACCGGTGTTCCTGGACGCGGTGGACGCCCGCGTCCCAGGGGTGTTCACGGCCGAGCCCGGAGCCAAGGTGCCGTCGGGCACGGCGGCCGCCCGCGCCTACGCCGAAATAGGCCGCACCGCACCAATAGTGGATGCCGGCGACGTACAGGCGAATCTCAGCTGCGTTGCCATAGCGATTCCTCTCGGGGGCGATGGGGCGGCTGCCGTGTCGACGGTCATCGCCCAACGGCGCCCTCCGCTCGGACTGCTGGCTGCCACCAGGGCCACCGGAACCCGGATCGTCAGTCTCCTTCGCACGCCGTGAACGGGTGACCGGCGGCAAAACCCACTGAGTGGGCACGGGCTGGCCGGGGCGCCCGTCGCTTCTTAACGTCGCAAGTGTGACGGGAGATGCGGCCAAGAACGGCGCGGAAGTATTGCTGGCGCAGTTGGAATCTCAGGGCGTGGACTGCATTTTCGCCTCTCCCATCGCCGTGATGGCGCCGGTGTGGGAAGCGCTCGCCCGGCGGGCCGTTGACATGACGCCGCGCTACTTCCGTTGTCGTCATGAGTCGCTGGCGGTGAGCCTGGCATCGGGCTATTACAAGGCCACCGGCCGAAGCCAGGTCGTCTTCCTGCCGACATCGCTGGGAGTTCAAAACGCGTCGATGGCCCTGAGCACCGCGCTGCAGGAGCGCACGCCCATGATGGTGCTGTCACCCGACACGCTCAGCTACGGTGATGACCCCGACGGCGATCCCGGTGCCGAATGGCCCTCACTGCTGACCGACCATGCTGGCCCGGCGCGGCATGGCGAAGCCGTAGTCAAGTGGGCGAAGCGCGCACGCACGCCTTCCGATCTTGTTCATGAACTCCGGCGGGTCCGCTTCATCGCCGAGTCCGTCCCAACGGGACCGACATTGCTGGAGGTTCCGTTTCAGTTGTTGATGGCCGACGGTCACGCCGGCGTCCCCGCGTGGGTTTCCCCCGCACCGGTGGTCGCGACACCAGAGCATATCGAGCGAGTGGCCGAAATTCTCATGGGCGCAACCAATCCCATCATCATCACCGAACACGGCGGGCGCACTGGCGCGGACCGCAACGCCCTGGTAGAAATTGCCGAGGCGCTGTCGGCGCCCGTATTCGAATTCTGGAATCCCGCCTATCACAACTTCCCGCGGTCGCATCCGCTGTACGGGGCGGGGCCGGTGGAAGCGGTGCTGGGCGAAGCCGACGCCGTACTCGTGGCCGGCTGCAACGGACCATGGCATCCGCCAAATACGGTGTTACGCCCAGGGTGCGCCGTCATCCACCTCGAGGAAGACCCGCTGCGCCCGCGAGCCGCCTATTGGGGCTACCCCACCACAGAGGCGGTCGCGGGGGACCTCCCGCACAACTTGGCCGCCCTCGCCTCCAATCTGCGAACGCGCTCGGCTGCGCCGGCCAAGTCCGGCGAGCGGTGGGCCGGCTATACGCAAAGCGTCCGCGCCAAAGGCATCGAAGACGCTCGCCAGTTGGCTTCGCAAGCAACCGATTTCGTTCCCGCGGCCAGTTTGTTCGACGCGTTGCACGAGACGCTGCCCGACGACGCGATCTGTGTCGATGAGATCACGTCTCAAGTGCCGCAGATGATTCAATTCCTATACGCCCGCAAGCCTTTCCAGCAGTATCGCGGGTGGGCGGGGGCACTGGGCACCGGGCTGGGCACCGCACTCGGCGTCAAACTCGCGCGGCCGGGTCGGTCGGTCGTCTGCATCGTCGGCGACGGCGCCTGGCACTACAATCCCGTTCCGGCTGCCCTCGGATTCGCACAGGAATACGGCGTCCCGCTGTTCATCGTGCTGTGCAACAACCGGCAATACGCATCCCAAACCCGGAATCTCCTCAAGTACTACCCCGGTGGCGCTGCGGTCCGCGAAGAGAACTTCGTCGGCAACGTCATTGAGCCAACACCCGACTACGTGAAGCAGGCCGAAGCCTACGGCGGTAGGGGTGAACGCGTGCAGAAGCGCGACGAGCTGGCCGGGGCAGTAGACCGTGCGCTCGACGCTGTCGCGTCGGGACAGACCTTCTTGCTCGACGTCGTAGTCCAACCGTAGGAGCCAAATGAGTGAGACCGATGCGATCGGCGCGGCCGCCAACGGTGCGCCGTTGATCTGGAACGGGGCGGTGCAACATCGTCCGGCATTGATCGTACGGGTCGAGTCACCGGGCGACGTAGCGCAAACCATCCGTGTGGCGCGGGAGCGCGGGATGCGGCTCTCGGTGCTCGGCGGCGGCCACGATTGGGCGGGTCGCGCGGTCTGCCACGGCGGCCTGGTTATCGACATGTCCGGGATGCGAAGTGTCACAGTCGATACCAGGGCCCGGGTCGCAACAGTGGGCGGGGGTGTCATCGCGGCCGACCTGATCGACGCGGTCGCGCCGTACGGGCTGGTCGCCGCCACTGGCAGCTGCGGTGGTGTCGGCATCGCCGGCCTGACGCTCGGCGGGGGTTATGGACCGCTCAACGGGCGGTTCGGCCTGGCGTCAGACAACCTGCTCGGCGCCGAGGTCGTCCTGGCGGATGGTCGGATCGTGACGGCCGACGCGACTCACGAGCCGGAGCTTTTCTGGGCACTGCGCGGCGGTGGCGGCAACTTCGGCGTGGTCACTTCCATGCGCGTCCAATTGCATCCGCTCGACCGGTTGATCGGCGGAATGATCCTGTTTCCGTGGTCGCAGGCGGCGACGGTGTGGCGTGGGCTTGGTGAGGTGTTGTCGACGGCACCGGACGAGCTGACCGTGCAAAGCGGAGTGATGTCCGGCCCGGACCGCACTCCGGCGGTTTTTCTAGCCCCGGCCTGGAGCGGCGATCTTCTTTCCGGCCAAACCGCCGTCGATGCGCTCACTAAGCTTGGAACGCCGCTGAGCGCCCAAGTCGCGTCCATGTCGTACCGCGAATGGCCGAGTCTGTTCGCCGCGTGGGACGTCCGTGGACACTGCTGGGCGATTCGCACCCGCACGATCGCGGGTTACACGCCAGAGGTCATCGATACGCTCCTCGAGATCGGCCGGACACTGACCACCCCTAGCGGCATCTCCATTCACCACTGTCACGGTGCTTCGACCGTCATCGCCCCGGACGACACCGCTTTCGCGAACCGACGCCCACATTTCGTCGTCGAGATCGTCGCCGGTTGGGAGGGCGAGGACAGCGCCCGACCTAGCGCCTGGGCCGACGCGGCCTCGGCCGCGCTTGCCCCGCACGCGCTGCCCGGCGGCTACGCCAACCTGCTCGGGCCGGACGACCACGAGCAGATCGCAAATGCGTACGGCGAGAATGCCATCCGACTCGTCGCCGCCAAGAAACACTACGACCCCGACGGTGTTTTCACCGCCATCCCACTTCCCGGCGTCAGCGAGGACAAGAGATCCAATGTCGTGCGTCGCCGGTAGGCGGGGCGCGATGCTAACCCTTACCGTCCCTGGATACGCCGGGCCACCTCGCCGTAGCGCTCGAAGCGCTCGCGGTCGCCCTGCGCGTTGTAAAGGACCAACCGCGTCGCGATCCCGCCGTACTTCTTGGTCAGCGCGTCGACCAGCCCGTCCCACGTCGACTCGGTGGCGAAGGCGGCGATGTGCTCGTCGCTGATCTGGGCCGCCATCCCGGCGAAGTCCCCGGCCTTCTGCCTCTCGCGGATGCGCGCCGTCGTCCCCTCGAACCCGGCCTCGTCCCAGATGAACGCGTAGTTGGGGGTGCTGCCGTAGAAGGACATGCTGGCGCGCACCGACTCCCGCTCGTGGTCGCGCTCTTCGTCGGTGTCGCCGACGATCGTCATCACCGGCACGATCAACGCGATGTCCGACGCCGAGCGCCCCGCCTTCGCCGCCCCGTCCGCGATGTTGGGCACGACGTGACGGGCGAGATACCCCGGCTCGCCGAGCGGGTGGACGTGCACGCCGTCGGCCACCTCGCCCGCCATCCGCAACATCCACGGATTCACCGCCGCCACATCGACTTTCGGGTCCGGCGCGTCGATGGGCCCGGCGCTCCACTGCGGGCTGATGAAGTCGAGATCGTAGAACTCGCCGTGGTGGTCGAGCTTGCCCGTCCGGAACGCGGCGAAGCACGCCTTCACCGCGAGCACGTAATCGCGCAGCCGCGGGCCCGGGCGCTCGAACGCCACGCCGTAGCGCCGCACGACGTGCGTGCGAACCTGCGTGCCGAGGCCGAGCCGGAACTTCCCGCCGGTCGCCTCCTGGAGTTCCCACGCCGTGGCCGCGGTGATGAAGGGGCTCCGCGGGAAGGCCACCGCGACACCGGTCGACAGCTCCAGGCCAGGCGCGGCCTGCGAGGCGACGGCGGCGTTGAGGTAGGGCGTGCGCCCGGTCTCAGTCAGCAGCAGGCCGGAGAATCCGGCGGCCTGCGTGCGACGGGCCAGGTCGCCGACCCGGTCCAACGGTTGCGGGATCGCCATCACGTCGATGTGCATGGCGGAACAGTATGCTCCCGTCACTTAGCCGCGGGACGCGGTCCGGAATCTGTCCCGGTAGGCCTTCGGCGAGACGCCGAGGTGGTCGACGAACACGCGCCGCAGGGTTTCGGCGCTGCCGAACCCGGCGATGCGGGCCGTGTCGGCGACGCCGCGGCCGGCGTCGAGCGCGGCGCGGGCGGCGTCGATGCGCACCATCTCGACATAGCGGGCCGGCGTCGTGCCGAGTTCGGACTGGAAGAGTCGGGTCAGCTGCCGCGTGCTCAGGGAGGCTTGCGCGGCAAGCGTTTTGACGCTGTGGTCGGACGCCGGGTCGGCCGCGATCGCCTCGGTGACCTTGCGCAGCGGCGACTGCGGCGGGGGCTCTGCCTCGACCAGAGTCGAGAATTGCGATTGACCACCCGCGCGCTTGAGATAGACGACCAGCCACCGGGCCACGTCGCGGACCAGCTCGGTGCCGTGATCCATTTCGACGAGCGCCAGCGCCAGGTCGATGCCCGACGACACCCCGGCCGACGTGAAGACGTCGCCGTCGCGGACGAACAACGCGTCCGGTTCGACGGCGACGTCAGGAAAGGCCCGGGCGAACAACCGGGCGTCATGCCAGTGCGTGGTGGCGCGCCGGCCATCGAGCAGGCCGGCCTGCGCCAGGATGAACGACCCCGTGCAGATCGACGCCAGGCGCCGGGTCCGGTCCGCGGCCGACTTGACCGCATCGACGAGCGCGGGATCGATCGCCCGCCGCGGCAGGTTGTCGCTCCCGGCGACCATGATGATGTCGGCCGACTCGATCGACGAAAGCGCGTCCGTCACGCCCAACCGGGTGCCGATCGAGGTGATGACGTCGCGGCCGTCCACCGACGCGATCTTCAGCTGATAGTCGGCGCCGAATCGGTTGGCCTCGGCGAAGACCTCGCCCGCCCCCGCGACGTCCAGCATCGTCACGTCATCGAAGACGACGATGACCACAACCCGCGACCGCGCACCAGCTTCAGCCACGGGCCCATTGTCGCAACCTGTGGGAAAGATGTCGCGCCGGCTTGCGGTGGCCGGTTAACGATTGACGATCTCGCTGCGTTCTGCGGTGCAGACGGCCAGTATCGCCCAACTCAGCAGGTTGATCATGAGCACAGCACCTTTGGGACGGTGCATGCGGATGTGCTGCGACACTTCGACCCAACGTTCCGGCGTGACAACTTCGTGGAGATCATCCTCAACAACTCATGACCCGAATAGAGGCACCCCAGACTCGGCAGGCTATGCCGCGAACTGTCCCGCCTGGTGACGACGCTGCGGGATGGTCGCGGATCCGAAAGCGTTTGCACTCAACAAGATAAGGACACAATGCAAAAAAGCGAGAACGACACCTGGGATCTGGCCGCGAGCGTGCGCGCCACCCGACACGAGCACGGCACCTACGGACGCGGTGAGAACACGTGTCGACGTACGTTCTGATTCCGGGTGCCTGGCACGGAGCCTGGTCGTGGCGGCCGGTCGCGGAGCGGCTTCGCGCGGCGCGTCACCGGGTGATCACGTTGACTCTGCCCGGGATGAATGACGGTGATAACCCATGGGGTTACGAGCTCCGAGATGCGATCGAGTACATCGCCCACCAGGTGCGACGGCTGGCGCCCGGCAACGTCATCCTGGTCGCGCACAGCTGGGGCGGATTTCCCGCGACAGGCGCCGCGCGGCTGCTTGGGCGCCGAGTGGAGAAGCTCGTGTACTACAACGCGCATGTGCCGGTGCGCTTCAGGTCCATGATCGACGAGAATCCGGCCGACAAGCGCTTCGCCGCGCTGCGGTGGATGACAGAATCGCCGGTTGGCGCCGTGCCGGCCACCCTGGAATACCTTGAGCAGGAACTGATGCAGGGCGTCTCTCGCGACGTGCAGCTGTTAGTGGCCGACCTGCTGACGCCTCAGCCCGGTGGCTACTTCCTCGGCGCTCTGGACTTCGACGCGGGCGATCTCGGTATTCCGATGGCCTACATCGCCGGCGAGGACGATGTGGCCATGCCCCGACCGGCTGCCGAATCCGCCGCCCGGATCGGGGTCCGGCCAGTCATGGTTCCCGGGACGCACAACGGATTGCTCACTCACCCCGACGAGGTGGCTAACGCAATCCTCGCCGCTTGACGATGACCACCACTCGGGGGCGCGGCATCGACTTCCGCGACGGTTCCATTGTCGCAATCTGGGGTAAAGACGGCGCAATCGCCATGGGTCGACGTGGCCGCGCGCCCGCAGACTGGCTGCAGGTCGCTTAACCCAGGAGATGATCATGATTACTCAGCCGATAGCAACCATCGCCGACGTCGTCGTACCGGACACCCCGCTGGTGCGCGAGATCACCGAGTACATTCGCGACGCCGAAGGCGATCTGCTCTTCGACCATTCCCGCCGGGTGTTCCTGTTCGGTGCGCTGCAGGGCCGCCGCCGCGGCCTGCAACCGGACCTGGAACTGCTCTACGCCGGCGCCATGTTTCACGACATCGGCCTCACCGAGCGCTACCGCACATCCGCCCTGCGCTTCGAGGTGGACAGCGCCAACGCGGCCCGCGATTTCCTGCTGCGGCACGGCGTCGACGAGGCCGACGCCCGCAAGGTGTGGCTGGGCATCGCCCTGCACACGACGCCCGGCATCCCCGAGTTCCTCGAACCCGAAATCGCCTTGGTCACAGCGGGTGTCGAAACCGACGTCCTGGGCATCGGCCGCGACGACCTGTCGCCCGAGGCCCTCGCCGCCGTTACCGCCGCCCATCCCCGGCCGGACTTCAAGAACCGCATCCTGGCCGCCTTCAACGACGGCATGAAGCACCGCCCGCACAGCACGTTCGGCACAGTCAACGCCGACGTGTTGGCGCACTTCGACCCGGCGTTCGCCCGCGACAACTTCGTCGACATCATCCTGGGCAACACCTGGCCCGAATAGGCGTCACTCTATTTGATTCCGATGCGCCCGCCTGCGCGGGCGCATCGCTACGCCACCGATCTCTCAACACTGGGCACAAGGAGACAGCTTGTCGACAACCGCGTCCGAATCCAAAGGCAGCGCAATAGTTCTCGGGGCCAGCATCGGCGGGCTGCTGGCCGCGCGGGTGCTTGCCGACTTCTACGACACCGTGACCGTGGTCGAACGCGACGTCCTGCCGGACGGGCCGCAGACCCGCCGCGGAGTGCCGCAGGGCGCCCAACCCCACACCCTGCCGACCCGGGCGGCAGGGATCATGGACCGGCTGTTCCCCGGATTCCTCGACGAGCTGGTCGCCGGCGGGGCGCGCGTCTGGAACGACGGCGACCTGTCACGGCTCTGGTTGACCTTCTCTGGGCATCCGCTGATTCGTTCCGGCAAGGTCCCCGACCCGGAGTCCATCGTCATTCACCATGCGCACCGGCCATTTCTCGAGTGGAATTTGCGTCGCCGCGTGCGTGGCATTCCCAACGTGAAGTTCCTCGATGCCCACGACGTGGTGCGGCTGACCTCGTCCCCGCAGCGCGAACGCGTGACGGGCATCGTGTTGGCTCCGCGCGACTCCGGTGCCGAACGGACCCTGACGGCCGATCTTGTCGTGGACACCACCGGGCGTGGCTCGAGGACACCGCTGTTGCTCGAGCAACTCGGCTACCGGCCTCCACGCGAAGACAAATTGACGGTGCACGTCACGTACGCCAGCATGCGCGTCTACGTAGCGCCGGGCACGTTGCGGGAGAACTTCATCATCAACGCGGCCGAGCCCGGGCGTCCCGTCGCATTCGCGATGTTCGGGGGAGAAGACGACACCTACGTGCTCGCCGTGCAAACGATGGCCGGGCGGCCGGTGCCCACCGACCGCGCGGCTCTGCTCAACAGCCTGACCGACGTCGCGCCCCCGCATGCCCTGGCCGCCGCGCGGTCCGCCGAACCACTCACCGATGTCGCGCAGTACAAGTTCCCCTCCAACCGGTGGCGGCGCTACGACAAGCTGGAGCGCATGCCCGACGGGCTGATCGTGATGGGCGACGCCATGTGCAACTTCAATCCCCTGTACGGGCAGGGAATGTCGGTGGCCGCCATCGAGGCGCTGATCCTGCGTGACTGTCTCGAGGGAGGCGAACAAGGCCTGCCGCGGCGGTTCTTTGGGCAGGCCGCCAAAGAGATCGGCGTGGCGTGGCGGGCCGCCGTGGCTTCTGACCTGGCGTTGCCGCAAATAGCCGGGAATCGAACGGTGTCCATGCGGCTCCGCAACGCCTACTTGGACCACGTGCTGTCCGCCGCGGAGACCGAGCCGGTGATCGTCCAGAAGTTCCTGCGGATGATGAACATGGTCAGCGAACGCGCCGAGTTGTTCCATCCGTCGACGATGCTGCAGACGATCGCCAGACCACGCAAGCGCATATCCGCAACGAGGTAAGGACACCGTGGACGCGTGTCGGATTCTGTGGGAAAGACGGCCCGAACGGCACCGGTGAATGGCCGCGCGGCACCGGAGGATGGAGCTAGTCCACGAAGGAGAAGCGATCATGGCAATCCAGTCCATCGAGACGGTCGCCGGCATCGTCATCCCCGACACGGCAGTGGTCCGGGACGCAACCGACTTCATCCGCGGCGCCGAAGACGACGTGCTCTTCCACCATTCCCGGCGGGTGTTCCTGTTCGGCTCGCTGCACGGGCTCCGGCTCGGCTTGGCTCCGGACCCGGAGCTGCTGTACGTGGGCGCGATGTTCCACGACCTCGGCCTCACCGCGCGCTACGGGGCGTCGACGCAGCGCTTCGAGATCGACGGCGCCGACACGGCGCGCGACTTCCTGCTCGAGCGCGGCGTCGGACAGGCCGACGCCGACAAGGTGTGGCTCGGCATCGCCCTGCACTCGACGCCCGAGGTTCCCGCGCGCCTCGACCCCGAAACCGCCTTGCTGGCAGCCGGTGTCAAGACCGACGTGGTCGGCGTGGGGCTCGAGGCCCTGGACCCGGACGCGGTCGACGCGGTGACCGCCGCCCATCCCCGTCCGGACTTCAAGAACCGCATCCTGGCGGCCTTCAACGACGGCATGAAGCACCGCCCCGACACGACTTTCGGCACGATGAACGCCGACGTGCTGGCGCACTTCGACCCTGCGTTCAAGCGGGGGAACATGGTCGACTTCGTTCTCAACAGCAACTGGCCCGAATAACCGACCCATGGAAGGGAGCGGACAAATGGAGATCCACGAGGCGCTGTACACCACCAGGATGATGCGGCGGTTGCGGCCGGACCCGGTCCCGCTGGACGTGCAGGCCCGCATCCTCGATGCGGCCGTCCGGGCACCCAACGGTGGCAACACTCAACGCTGGCACTTTGTCGCCGTCGACGATCCGAAACTCATCCACGAGTTCGGCGAACTGTTCCGGCAGGCCCGCGCCCTCGAATACGAGAAGTTCAGCACGGGGCAGGGACCGATGGTGGTGCCGGGGCCCGGCGCGGACCTCGCCGCCCACGCCGAGACGATGCGCCGGATCAAGGGCTCCGGCAACTACCTGGCCGACCACTTCGACGAGGTTCCCCTGTTGCTCTTCGTGTTCGCGATCGACGATCTCGGCGGCGCCAACATCTACCCCGCGATCTGGAGCGCCCTGCTGGCCGCCCGGGCCGAGGGCGTCGGCGGCGTCATGACGATGGTGCTCAACAACTTCCGGGACAAGGTGAACGAGATGCTGGGCGTGCCCGTCGAGGAGGGCTGGAAGATGTCGGCCATGCTGACCCTCGGCTACCCACTGGGTAAGTGGGGCGTGGCAGCCAATCGTCGCCCCGTGCACGAGGTTTCGTCCCGCAACCACTGGGATGCGCCGTTCGGTGTCGAGGTGCCGGAGCCGCTGTGGTCGCCTGAAGGCAAGGCGGAGACCGGATTAGCCGCGGTCGGATAGTGGTGCGGGAACCATTCCGTCGCCTGGACCGTGAGAACAGCATGACATCAGCCAATAATGCGGACATGTTGGAAGTGTTCGGACCTGTCGTGGAATTCATGACTCCGCCGGACGAAGATCAGTTCTGCGTCATGCGCGCGGTCATCCCGCCGGGGGTGGTGATCCCGCTGCACAGCCACAACGACTTCGAGGATTTCTACATCCTGGCGGGCAGCCAACAGGTGCTTGTCGAGGTTGGCGGCGACCTTCAATGGCGCGATGCTCCCGCCGGGGATTACGTTCGGGTGCCGGGCGACGTCCCGCACGCACACCGCAACGTCTCACAAGAGCCGGCCGTCGACCTGATCATCACGACGGCGCGCATGGGCCGGTTTTTTCGCGAGGTCGGCCGGCCGGTGGGCTCCGCGCCACCGACCGCCTGCGAGGTAGCGCGCTTCGTCGAGGTTGCGGGGCGTTACGGCTACCGGCTGGCGACGCCGGACGAAAACGCCGCGGTCGGTATCACCGTGCCCGCGTTCTCGGGGTGACGGGCGGCCAGCTTAGGCGGTTACAGGCCGAGATTTCGTCGCTGTCACCGAAGATCGTCACACTGATCGCGGTATCCGACGTGCGTACCGCCTACGGGTAGGCATCGTGCTGGTATAGCGTCGAGTCGTGCCTATTCCGATCGAGGTTGCCAAGTAGGCGGGGGGCCGTGGAGCTTATCGGCCGGCAAGCCGAAACCGCGGTTCTCGATCAGCTTGTTGAAGCGATATCCGCCGGGGAAAGCCGCGCGCTGCTGATTCACGGCGCGGCGGGCGTCGGGAAGTCCGCGCTCCTGGATTACCTGGCGGGGCGGGCATTCCACTGCCGCCTGATACGTGCGGCCGGTGTCCAATCCGAGATGGAGCTTGCCTTCGCCGCGCTACACCAACTGTGCGGCCCGATGGTCGACCACCTCGAGGAGCTTCCCGGGCCGCAGCGCGAGGCTCTGCAGACGGCTTTCGGCATGATCGCCGGGCCGCCACCGGACCGGTTTCTGGTTGGAATGGCCTTCCTGAGCATGCTTTCCGAGGCGGCGGACGAGCGGCCGCTGGTCTGCCTGATCGATGACGAACAGTGGCTCGACCGTGCGTCCGCGCAGGTGCTTGCGTTCGTGGCACGGCGCCTGGTCGCCGAATCCGTCGGGCTGGTCTTCGCCGCGCGAGTGCCGGGTCGCGACCTCGCGGGGTTGCCACGCCTCCAGGTGGGTGGCCTGCCGGATGCTGAAGCCCGTGCGCTCTTGGACACGGTGCTGACCGGGCCGCTGGACGCGCAGGTACGCGATCAGATCGTCGCCGAGACGCACGGCAATCCACTCGCATTGGTTGAGCTGCCGCGCGGACTGAGTGCCCAAGAGCTGGCGGGCGGATTCGGACTGCCAAGCGCCGCAAGGCTTTCCGGAACCGTCGAGGAGAGCTTCCGGCGGCGCATCAGCGCCATGCCAGGTCCGACCCGCGAGCTGTTACTCGTAGTGGCCTCGGAGCCGACGGGAGATCCGGCCCTGATTTGGTCAGCCGCAGCGCAACTGGGGGTCGGCGCCGACGCTGCCGCACCGGCGGTCGATGCCGGCCTGGTGGAGCTCGGCACTCGGCTGTGGTTCCGGCACCCGCTCGCCCGCTCGGCGGCTTACCACTCGGGTTCGCTGTTGCAACGGCAACGGGTCCACCGGGCCCTCGCGGGTGTCACAGATTCGACGTTGGATCCGGACCGATGTGCCTGGCATCTGGCCAACGCCACGGCTAAGCCGGACGAGGACATCGCCATCGAGCTGCTGCGTTCGGCCGATCGCGCGCGCGCGCGTGGTGGGGTGGCCGCCGCCGCAGCCTTTCTTGAGCGCGCCACGGTTTTAACCCTCGACCCGGGCAAGCGCGCGCAGCGCGCTCTTGACGCTGCGGCGGCCAAGGTCGAAGCCGGTGCATTCGATGCTGCGCTGGACCTGATAGCTCGAGCCGAGGCCGGGCCGTTGAACGACCTCCAGCGTGCACGCGTCGACCTGGTCCGCGCTCAGCTGGCGTTCGTCACCAACCGCGGTAGTGACGCGCCGCCGCTGCTGCTCAAGGCCGCCAAACAGCTCGAGCCCGTCGACGTAGCGCTTTCGCGCGCAACATATCTGGAGGCAATGTCGGCGGCGATGTTCTCCGGTCGATTGGCGGCCGGTTGCGGGGTCGCGGACGTGGCCCGCGCCGCCGCGGCATCGCCACGTCCGCCAACACCGCTCCTGTCCGACCTGTTGCTCGACGGCTATGTCGCGCGGTTCGCCGACCGGTATGCGGTGGCGGTGCAGACCTTGCGCCGCGCGGTGAGCGCGGCGGTTGGGTCGTCGGGCGAGGCGCTGCGGTTTTTGTGGCTGGCGGGCATCGCCGCGCTGGATCTCTGGGATGACAAGAGCTGGGATGTGCTCTCGGAGAGGCACGTCGAGGTTGCCCGTACCACCGGCGTATTGACGGAACTGTCGCTCGCCTTGAGCACGCGCGCAGTTATGCACCTATTCGCCGGTGAACTAAGGGCCGCTGAGGCACTCGTGCAGGAAGTGCAGGTAGTGACCGAGGCGACAGGCGCCGGGCTCGCGCCTTACGGCGCCCTGCTGCAGGCCGCGTTTCGTGGCGACCAGGCTGAGGTTTCTGCGCTCGTCGAATCGACGACGAAAGACGTGATGCGCCGCGGCGAGGGTATCGGGCTAAGCGTAGGCGAGCACGCGGAAGCGTTGCTCAACAACGGCATTGGAAACTACAGCGTGGCGATGGCCGCCGCGCAACACGCTGTCGAACATCAAATGGACCTGGGCACGTCGGGGTGGTGCCTGGTCGAACTCGTCGAGGCGGCAGCGCGCTGTGGCAGGACCGACACCGCGACGGACACGCTTGCTCGTCTTACGGAGTTGACGAATGCCGCTGGCACCGATTGGGCACTGGGTGTTCAAGTACGTTCGCGCGCACTGCTGTCAGACGGCGCCGATGCCGAGCGCCTGTACCGCGAGGCGATCGCGCGGCTCGCGCGCACCCGCATTCGTGCGGAACTGGCCCGCGCTCACCTGCTGTACGGCGAATGGTTGCGTCGCGAGCGTCGTCGCACCGACGCTCGGGCGCAGCTGCGAATGGCGCACGCGATGCTCGACGCTATGGGAATGGAGGCTTTCGCCGAGCGGGCAAGGCGCGAGCTGCAGGCCACCGGGGAGACCGCGCGCAAACGCACGACCGCTTCCGCCGAGGGAGGACAACTTACCGCGCAGGAAGCCCAGATCGCGCGCTTGGCCCGTGACGGGCTGTCGAACCCCGAGATAGGGGCGCGGCTATTCATCAGCGCTCGAACCGTCCAATACCACCTGCGAAAAGTGTTTACGAAGCTGGATATCAGTTCACGCAGCCAGCTCGCTCGCGTCCTCTGACTCGCCGACGTTGCCCGCTGCGGAGGTAACAACCTTGCGTGCGGTGGGCCGGAGGCTCGGATAGCGTCGGTTCTGTGTCGCAGCGCGAGGGCACTGAGCTGAGCCTGATTGGTCGTCAAGCCGAACGGGGTGTGCTCGACGGACTGGTGACCGCGGTGCGCGCCGGCGAGAGTCGGGCTCTCACTGTGCGTGGTGAGCCGGGTGTCGGCAAGACGGCCCTCTTGGAGTATCTGGCCGCGCAGGCGTCGGGCTGCAAGGTCGTGCGCGCTGCGGGGATTCAGTCGGAGATGGAGCTGGCGTTCGCCGGGTTGCACCAGCTGTCCGCCCCCATGCTCGATCGGCTTGGGCGCCTTCCGGCGCCGCAGCGGGAAGCCCTGGAGACTGCATTCGGCATGAGTTTCGGGTCGGTGCCGGACCAGTTTCTGATCGGCCTTTCCGTCCTGAGCTTGTTGTCGGACGTGGCCGACGAACAGCCGCTACTGTGCCTGATCGACGATCAGCAGTGGCTGGACCGCGCCTCCTCGCAGACCTTTGCGTTCGTCGCTCGCCGCCTCGGGGCGGAAGCGGTTGGCATTGTCTTCGCGACCCGAGTGCCCGGAGTGGAACTGGCCGGCCTGCCGGAGCTGGAAGTCCGCGGTCTGCCGAAAGAAGATGCGCGTGCGCTCCTTGACTCGGCACTGCCGGGGTCACTGGAAGGACGGGTGCGCGAGCAAATCGTCACTGAGACGGGCGGTAATCCGCTGGCCTTGCTGGAGCTGCCACGCCGCATGACCCCGGCAGAACTTGCCGGCGGTTTCGGGCTGCCCGCGGCGGTGCCGCTCGCAGGTGCCGTCGAGGAGAGCTTCCGACGTAGCCACGCCGCATTGCCCGCAGACGCCCAACGCCTGCTCCTGGTCGCTGCAGCCGATCCCACGGGCGATCCAGCGCTGGTCTGGTCTGCGGCGGAGCGGCTGGGTATCTCGGCTTCGGCCGCGGCCGAGGCGGCGGAGGCGGGTCTGGCCGAGATCGACACCCGGGTGCGGTTTCGGCACCCCCTGGCGCGCTCGGCGACCTATTGGTCGGCGTCACCCGCCGAGCGCCGAGCGGTCCACGGCGCGCTTGCGGAGGTCACCAATGCAGCACTCGATCCCGACCGCCGCGTCTGGCATCTGGCCGAGGCCGCTTCGGGCCCGGACGCTGACATCGCAGAGGAGCTGGAGCGCTGCGCCGACCAGGTACTGGCGCGGGGCGGGCTGGCCGCCGCCGCCGCGTTTCTCGAACGCGCCGCACGGTTGACGCCCGACCGGGCGAGGCGGGCCGGACGGGCGCTCGCCGCGGCGCACACGAAGGTACAGGCGGGCGCATTCGATGCGGCGGCCGCCCTGCTGGCTATGGCGAAAGCTGGCCCGCTCGACGAGCTGCAACGGGCGCGCGTCGACCTTCTGCGGGCTCAAATCGCGTTCGCCACCAGCCGGGGTGGCGACGCTCCCCGCCTGCTGCTGATGGCTGCCAGGCGCTTCGAGCCGATCGAGCCCGGTCTAGCCAGGGAGACCTACCTCGACGCCATCAACGCCGCGGCGTTCGCTGGGCGCCTGGCCAGCCGCGGCGGCGGCGTGCTAGCCGTGGCCCGAGCCGCAGCGGCGGCCCCGCGACCACCGCACGCTCCCCGCCCGCCCGACGTCCTTCTTGACGGCCTGGCGGCGAACTTCGTCGACGGGTACGCCGCAGCGGTGCCCAGGCTGCAGGACGCGCTGACAACGTTCGGCAGGCGCATGTCGCCTGAGGAGGAGCTGCGCTGGATGTGGCTCATCAACCTGGTGGCCCTGCACCTGTGGGATGACGCGCGCTGGGACGCACTCTCGGTCCGCTACCTCCAGCTCGCCCGTAAGGTCGGCGCCCTGAACGAGCTGCCGCTTGCCCTGAGCACGCGGGCCATGATGCTGTTGTGGGTCGGCGACCTGACCGCCGCGAGCAGCCTGATCGACGAGCAATCGACGGTCACGGAGGCGACGGGCAGCAACCTTGCGCCCTACACCGCGATGCGCCTCGCCGCGATGCGCGGAAGGAAGGCAGAGGCGTTCGCCCTGATCGAGGCCACCAACAGGGAGGTGGCCCAGCGCGGCGAAGGCATCGGGGTGGCGTGCGCCGAGTGGACGAGGGCCGTGTTGCACAACGGCTTTGGCGACTACCCGGAGGCGATGGCCGCCGCCCAGCTGGCTCTTTACCACCAGGAGTACCCCGATGTCCGCTACCCAGGCATAGCGAATTGGGCCGTGGCAGAGCTCATAGAGGCCGCCGTACGCAGCGGGATGACCGAGACCGCGACCGTCGCCGTCCGTTGGCTGGCCGAGATGGCTGCCGCCAGCGGCACCGACTGGGCGCTCGGGGTGGAAAAGCGCTCGCGCGCACTGATCTCGGAGGGGGAGAACGCCGAGCGCCTCTACCAGTCGGCGATCACGCATTTCAGCAGCAGCCGCGTCCGCACCGAGCTCGCCCGCGCACACCTGGTCTACGGCGAGTGGTTAGTCCGGGAACGCCGACGCGTCGACGCGCGCGAGCAGCTCCACACTGCTCTCCACATGCTGGAGACCATGGGTATGGCTGCGTTCGCGGAGCGAGCGCAGCGCGAACTGGTAGCCATCGGTACAACCGCCCGCAAACGCACAGCCATTACGAGCACCGTTGAACTGACCGCCCAAGAGACCCAGATAGCCCGCCTGGCCCGCGATGGGCTGTCCAACCCCGAGATCGGCGACCGGTTGTTTATCAGCGCCAAAACTGTCCAGTACCACTTGCGTAAGGTCTTCGCCAAGCTCGACATCACCTCTCGCAGCCAGCTCGAATATGTCTTGAGTTAGCCGGAGAAGAACGTGGCGAGGTTGGCGCGGCGTTCACCGATCGACTAGCCACCGGCGGATGCGACTGCCGGCTCACCGGTGCCAAGCTCGACGCATAGCCGCACACGTGAGTGAGACGGAGCTTCTTTGATGGGTGAGGAAGTGATTGTGGTGACCGGCGCAGCGAGTGGCTTCGGTCGGCTGAGCTCCGAGGCGCTCGCGTTGGCGGGCCACACGGTCTACGCGTCGATGCGTGACACCAACGGCCGCAACGCATCTCAGGTCGAAGCGATCGGCTACTTCGCGAAGGACAATGGCGTTGAGCTGCGGACAGTTGAAATGGACGTGCAGTCGCACTCTTCGGTGGACGCCGCGATCGAAAGGATTTTCGTCGCCAACGGCCGCATCGACGTGGTGGTGCACAACGCCGGTCGTATGGCTTTCGGTCCGGCCGAGGCGTTCACCCCACATCAGTTGGCCGAGCTGTACGACGTCGACGTGGTTGGCACGCAGCGGGTCAACCGGGCAGTGCTGCCACACATGCGGCGACAGCACCGCGGCCTCTTGGTGTGGGTGTCCAGCAGCAGTTGCGCCGGGGGGACGCCACCTTATTTGGCACCGTATTTCGCGGCGAAGGCCGCGATGGACTCGCTCGCGGTGGCCTATGCATGCGAGTTAACCCGATGGGGCATAGAGACTTCCATCATCGTTCCCGGCGCGTTCACCAGCGGGACCAACCACTTCGCCGATGCCTGCTCACCCGCGGACCGGACGGTGGTCGATGAGTATGAGACCGGACCGTACGCGGGTCTCGGCGCCCGGGTTAGGGAGGCCTTCGAAGTCATTGTGCCTCCGGACGCCGACGCCTCCGTGGTTGCCGACGCGGTCGTCGAGGTCGTCGAGACCCCGTTCGGGCAGCGCCCGTTTCGCGTTCACATCGACCCGGCGCAAGACGGCGCCGACGTCGGCTTCGCGGTGCTCGACCGGCTCAGGGCAGAGATGCTGCACCGCGTCGGGATGTCGGATCTGTTGAGACCGGCCGGGTTGGCTTAGGAATCCGGATGGCGCCCGCGGCAGCCCGCCCGGCGCCGGGTGGCGGCCGGCAGTGTCAGCACGCCATGCGGTGCATGTCGGACTGGATGAGTTTTGCGACGCGGTCCAGCGGTCGCTTGAATGATTCGAGGTCTTTTCGCGTGGGGTGAGCGAAAGCGATGATCCCGGGTTCGCCCGAGGGAAGCGCGAACGGTGTGGCGATGCACGAGCACTCCGGGTGTACCGCGCCGTACTCGGACGCCATGGACCCACGGTAGAGCGCTTGAGAGGCAGCGGATTCCGGGCTCTCGGCCCCCAGGGACTGCTGGGAGGGGCTCAAGATGCCGGCAAACCCCGACCCGTACGCGCGGCACATGGCGCTTAATCGGCTGCCCGACGCGTCGTAAAGGAATATTGACGCATTGGTGGCCAGCGACATGGATCGCACCCGGGGCTGTGCCACGCGGGCCAGATCGCCACGCCGACGGTCCAATTCATGCAGGCCGGCGGCGAGGGTCCACCTTCGGTCCTCGCGCCGCACGACGTTTTCTTCCGCGAGCTGCTCGAGAAGTCTGTGCACCGTCGTTTTGGGGATACCCGTCTCCGAGGCGAGTCGTGTGACCCCGACCGGGTGCCGTTGAATCCGACCGAGCGCGCGGAGTAGCGCGAAGGCGCTGTGCAGCGCACTCGTCGGCGCAGATTCCTGTTCGGCCGATCCGGCCAACTCAGCGCCCGACAACTCATCAAAACTCTCTGAGCCCACCAGGTGATGATAGCTATTCCGCGACTCGAACGCGGACCCGATAGACGACGCCCTCAAAGCTGCCTTACAGCAGTCTTGCCGCAAAATAGCCGCGCTGCCCTGGGGTGTTCCGGTCATCGGAACACAAATTCGGTCATCTCGGCAGGGACGGCCAGGGTCATGTTGAAACGCGACAGCAGCACTGGAAGACGGGACTGGACGAACCAGTCTCTCGGGATTGCTCTGGACCGCACAACTATTCATCAACGAGGAGTGTGAATATGGGCACTTGGGATATGACTGCGTTTACCCGCCCGCACAACGTTGAGCGGGTAGCAACACTGGTCGAGTGCGCTGTCGCCGGCATAACGGTCACGTTCAGGATTCCGCACCGCTGGACGCCGGTAGCAATGATTCGTTTCCTAGCAGAAACCAATCGTCAACTTTCGGTTGCGAGGAGACCGCACAAGCATGGTCGCGCCTGAAGTTCGCGACAGCGCGGTCGTTCTCGGCGGAGGCATCAGTGGGCTCTTGGCGGCCCGGGTGCTCGCTGACTTCTTCAGCAGTGTGACCGTGGTCGATCGTGATGTGCTACCGGACGGACCAACGATCCGCCGTGGAGTGCCGCAAGGCGGGCTACCCCACGTCCCGCTCGCGCGCGGAACCCAGATCATGGACGAACTGTTCCCAGGCCTGCTCGACCAGTTGGTCGCCGGCGGTGGGCGGGTGTGGAACGACGGTGACCTGTCGCGGTTCTGGATGTTCTGCGGCGGACATCATCTGCTTCGGTCCGGCAAGATCCCCAACCCCAAGTCGTTGGTGACCTACTACGTGAGCCGACCCTTTCTCGAGTGGAATCTGCGGCGCAGAGTGAGCGCCATTCCCCATGTGCAGATCCGCGGCGGTCACGAGCTCGTGCGATTGACGTCGACCCGGGAGCGCCACCGCGTGACCGGTGTCGTGCTCGCGCGGCGCCGTTCCCGGGCGAAGGCGACCCTATCCGCCGACCTGGTGGTCGACGCCACCGGACGCGGGTCGCGGACACCGCTGTTTCTCGACGACCTCGGCTACCGTCGTCCGCGCGAAGACGAGCTGCGCGTGCGACTCGGCTATTCCGGTCTCCCGGTGTATATGCCGCGAGGCATCTTGCACGAGAACCTGGTCGTAGCCGGACCGCAGCCCAGACGCCCCGTGGGATGCGGAATGGTCGCCGGCGAGAACAACACCTACACCATCGGTGTTTCGACGGTCGCCGGACAAAGCCCTCCCACCGATCGGGCAGGGGTGCTCTCGTGTCTGGCCGAGATGGCACCTCCGCACGTTGTGGCGGCGGCTGGTCGCGCCGAACCACTTGGGGATGTCGTCCAGTACCGCTTCCCGTCCAATCGCTGGCGCCGCTATGACCGCCTGACACACATGCCCGAGGGGCTGATCGTGGTGGGCGACGCGATGTGTAGCTTCAATCCGACTTATGGGCAGGGCATGTCGGTTGCGGCAACCGAGGCGGTCGTCTTACGGCAGTGCCTGCAGCGCGGGGACCATTATCTGCCGCAACGGTTCTTCCGCTCCGCCGCAAAAGCGATTCGCGTGGCATGGCAAACGGCGGTGAGTTGGGATCTGACCCTGCCCCAAATCGAGGGGCACCGGCCGCTGTCGATGCAGATCACCAACGCCTACCTGGATCGGGTGCTGGCCGCTGCCGAAACCGACCCCGCGGTGATGCAGCGATTCCTGCGGCTAATCAGCATGGTTGACCCGCCGTCGCGGCTGGTGAGCCTGCCGATGATGCTGCGCCTGACTAGGGGCGACAAAAAGCGACGGGGGAAACACGCCTAAATGGCCCGCATTGTCGGCGCAGAAGTCCCGAATCCACTGTGGCCCACGCGCGATGGGAAGCCCGGACGTTTTCGTATTTCGCGGTAACCGAACTGAGGAGATTGCATGAGTATTTCTGAGGCACCGTCCTTTGACGAACCTACGTCTTCCCCGGCGCGGGCGATGCAGGAGTTAGTGCTCGCGGCGTGGGTATCGCAGACGATCACCGCAGTGGCCGACCTGGGAGTGGCGGATGCGCTCGCCGACGGGCCATTGGAGCTCGAGGAACTCGCCAGCAAAGTGGGAGCGCATCCGGACGCCTTGCGCAGGGCCCTGCGGGCACTGATCGGCAAGGGGATATTCGCTCTACGCGACGACGGTCGCTATGAGCTGACTCCACGAGCAGACGTCCTGCGGTCGGATTCCCCGGTATCTGTGGCGGCCATGGCCCGATTCGTGGGCGCACCGCAGCACCGTGAACTCTGGAGCCTGCTGACCCGGGCGATCAGGACCGGGACTTCGCCGGTTCCCGCGCTGCGCGGTAAGGGCTTTTTCGACTATCTGCGCGACGAGCCCGAATTCAGCGCAATTTTCAACGACGCGATGACGGGATTGTCGGCATATTTAGACGGACCGCTGGTCGAGGCGTACGACTTCACGCCATACCGCACGATCGTCGATATCGGGGGCGGCCATGGCCGCCTGCTCGCTGCCATCCTGAAGTCGGCGCCGCATGCCCAGGGCATCCTGTTCGACCTCTCCGACGTGGTTGTGGAAGCGCCATCGCTATTGGGGAAGTTTGATGTGGCGCACCGGGTTCGGCTGGTCGAAGGCTCGTTCTTCGAGGAGGTACCCGCCGGGGGCGACGTGTACGTGCTCAAGCACATAATCCACGACTGGCCCGACGAGGCCGCGTTACGCATCCTGCAGAACGTGCGGAGGGCGGCGGCCAGCGGCGCGTCATTGCTGCTCGTCGAGGGTGTAATTCCGGAACACCACGGTGATGTCATCGGCAAGGTCATCGATATCGAGATGTTGCTGGTCAATGACGGGCGCGGAAGAACAGCGCGCGAATATCGCCGACTGCTTGACCGAGCCGGATTCGAAATGACTCAGGTGATCGACACCGGAACGGACTTCGGCATCGTCGAGGCGCGCGCAACCTAGGCGGGAAGCCGGCGAGCCAAGAAACTGGCCGCGATGGCTAGCCACCGGCGGATGCGACCGCCGCTCGGAACGCCCGAAACTTTGATGATCGCGGCCGTGGGCCATGCGACTCGCCGAAGGAGGAAGACGATGCGCTTAGTGGTAGCGATGACCGGAGCGACCGGAGCCGCTCTGGGCATCCGTCTGCTGGAAGCACTCGGACAGCTGGGGATCGAGACGCACCTGATCCTCAGCGACTGGGCGCGGGCGACGATCAAGATGGAGACCGACACCAGTGTCGAGGCGGTCCGGGCACTGGCGACCCATACCTACAGCGCCCGCGATCTCGCCGCGGGGATCTCGAGTGGCTCTTTCCGCACAGATGGCATGGTTGTCTGCCCGTGCAGCATGAAGACGTTAGCCGCCATCCGGATCGGCTTCAGCGACAACCTGATCACCCGCGCCGCCGACGTCACGCTGAAGGAACGCCGCAAGCTCGTCCTGGTCGCGCGGGAGGCACCGTTGAGCGAGATCCACCTGGAAAACATGCACTACCTGGCGCGCGCCGGCGCCGTGATCTTCCCGCCGATGGTGGCCTACTACGCGCGGCCCACTTCGGTCGATGAAGTGACGAATTATGTGGTCGGGCGCGTCATCGATCAACTCGGGATCGAACACAACCTGATCAACCGGTGGAAGGAGGATCAGACTCCGGTCCGCGTGAACGGTCACCGGCACCTCGCGGAAGCCGACGACTGGTTGGTCAACAACCACCGTTAGAAGAAGCCCCGATCGCGTGAGGAGAACGAAATGACCATGGGGACAAGCCTTCCCACCAGTTTGGCCCAGGCGACGAACGGGGAAGCTGGACCCGATCAGCGCAGCTGGTTGGCCACCCTCGAAGCCGCCGGCCAATTGCGCCGCATCACGGCCCCCGTCGACTGGGACGAAGAGATCGGTGCGATCACCCGCGCCAACCTTTGTCTTGGCGGCCCGGCGCTGCTGTTCGAGAACATCGTCGGCCACGAGAACACCCGGTGTACAAAGCTTTTGACGTCGGCGCTTGGCAGCCGGCGTCAGGTTCAGCTGATGCTGGGGCTGCCCGAAGACACCAGCGACTCGGGGATCGTGCGCCACCTCCGGGAGGCGTTCAAGAAACCGATCCCGCCGCGCGTGGTCGACACCGGCCCGGTCAAGGAGAATATCCTCGAGGGCGACGACATCAATCTATGGGAGTTACCGGTCCCAAAGTGGCACGGCGAGGACGGTGGTCGCTACATCGACACGTTCTGCGGTGTGGTGACCGAGGACAAGGTGACGGGACGCGACAACATCGGTTGCTACCGGGGCCAGATCGTCGACCGCGACAAGATCGCCAAGCTCCTGGTGCCCAGTCAGGGCTGGGGCGGCCATATGGAGGAGTACAAGCCCGAGCCGATGCCGGTCGCCGTCGTCTACGGGTGGCACGACGTGCTGGGTTTCTGCGCCGGGAGCCCGTTCCCGAAAAACATCTGCGAATGGGACATGATGGGGGCCCTACTCGGGCGCCCGGTCGACTTGGTGGCCTGTGAAACGGTGCCGTTGCACGTCCCGGCGACCGCGGAAATCGTCGTCGAGGGCTTCATCGATCCCGACCCCGCGACCTTCGTCGTCGAGGGCCCCTTCGCTGAGTACCCCGGCTTCATTGGTGGCGCGGCACCGGCGCCGGTGCTGCGGGTCACCCGGATCACCCACCGCAACGATCCGGTGCTGCGCGGCACCCTCGAGGGGATCCGGCCGGGATGCTTCAACGAAGACAGCATCGTCAACTTTGCGCGGTCGGCGATCACCTGGAATGTGCTCGACGACCTCGGGATTGGTGGCATCACCGATCTGTGGATGACGGAGGTGACAAACGGCCAAAACACTCTCGTGCAGATCCAGAAGCGGTACCGGGGCCACGCGCAGCAGATCGCCTCGGCGCTGTGGGGGACGGGCGGATCGGTGTGGTTTCACAAGAACGTCATGGTCGTCGAGGAGGACATCGACCTGCACGACCCGGTCGCGCTGGACTGGGCCATGTCCTACCGGGTCAACGCCGGCCTCGGCGATATCGCGTTCTTCGGCCCGGGTCTCGGCTCATCGCTCGATCCGTCGACACCACCGGCTTTGAATGACACCAACAAATACGGCGCCGGCCAATGGACACGGGTGCTCATCGACGCCACGCGAAGCTGGGAAGTCGACCCGCGCCCGGAGTGGGGTGGGCGTCGCTTCCCGCCGACCGACAGGCTCGAACCTGCGCTGGAGTCCAAAATCGCAAGCCGCTGGGAGGAATACGGGATCGGGATCCCCTATCTCGACGACGGCGGCCGCGAAATGCTGACCCTGCAGAAACTCAGCAAACGGATGCCGGAAGTGTGATAGCAGATTCCGCCCTCGAGCCGGCCGCAGCCGAATTCGCTGACACTGCAGCCCATTCACCGCCAGTCTACGAAATGACGCCAACCGAGGCGCGCGACGGGCTGGAGGATATCCAGTCGTCTCCGGTCGCCAAGCCCGACGTCGACAGCGCATGGATGACCGTCGGGGCCGGTGGCGCCCAGGTGCGCGTCCGCCTCGTCAAACCGGTTGGGGTGAAAGGCCTTTTACCGGCCGTGCTATACCTGCACGGTGGCGGATGGGTGCTCGGCAGCGCCGCGACCCATGACCGCCTGGTGCGTGAGCTTTGTGTGGGCGTGCACGCCGCCGTCGTGTTCGTCGAATATGATCGCGCACCGGAGGCCCGCTATCCGGTCGCGCTCGAGCAGGCCTACGCGGCCGCGCGCTGGATCCAGCGAAACGGCTTGAGTGCCGGTCTCGACGGCACCCGCGTGGCGGTCGCCGGTGACTCGGCCGGCGGCAATTTGGCAGCCGCGTTGGCCTTGCTGGCCCGGCGGCGCGGCGATGTCACCTTCGTTCACCAGTCGTTGTACTACCCGGTGACCGACGCGTCGCAAAACACCCCGAGTTACCGTGATTTCGCCGAAGGTCCGCACCTGACTGCCAAGGCCATGGCCTGGTTCTGGGATGCGTACCTGCCCGATCTGGATCGGCGCGACGACGTCCTCGCCTCACCGCTGAAGGCTGACGTCGGCGAACTCGCTGGACTGCCCGAGGCGTTCGTCGTTGTGGACGAATGCGACGTCCTGCGCGACGAAGGAGAGGCCTATGCCCGCAAGCTCACCGTCGCCGGGGTGCGTTGCACCAGCGTCCGCTACAACGCCACGATTCATGACTTCATGATGCTGAACGCCCTGCGGGGGACCGCCGCGGCGAAGGCGGCGATCACCCAAGCGATCGACGTGCTGCGCGGATCTTTGAAAGCGTCTCCGCCAGTGAGGAACTGATGGGTGACGCGCCGAGACCGGTACTGCACTGGTACGACTTCATATGCCCGTTCTGCTACATCGGGCAGTCGAGGTCCGCCCTCCTGGTGGCGGCCGGCCTCGAGGTCATCTCGCTGCCATTCCAGGCGCATCCCGACATCCCGGCCGGCGGTCTCGTTATCGGTCCGCGTCAGGGGCCGAGGTCCGAGATGCTCGAGCGGGAGGCGGCAGCGGAGGGACTGGTGCTGAACTGGCCGGATCGAATCCCCAACAGCAGGAGGGCTTTAGCCGCCGCCGAATGGGTTCGCCGCAACCGGCCGGCCGCCTTCGACGAGCTCCAGCGGGGGTTGTACCAGGCGCACTTCGCTCTCGGTGAAGACATCGAGGATCAACAGGTCATCGACCGGCACGCGGTAAAGGCCGGCGTGGACGCGGGCGCACTCCGCACCGCGCTCGCCGACGGCACTGCCTACGCCGCGGTCGATTTGTTGGAAAGGACCGGGAAGCAGTGCGGCGTCTACGGCACACCCGCGTGGCTGCTCGGCGGCAGGTTGGTGGCCGGGCTGGTGCCCATGTCGGAATTCGAGCGCATTGCCCAAAATGCGTTGGCTCAGCGAGGGCTATCAGAGAGGACCAGCAAATGACCGCAATCGACGTAAGCATGGCGCTACCACCATCATTCGAGTCGGCTCAGCACATCGTCGCCGCGGAAAAACTGGGCTATCGGAGGGCCTATCTCTACGACACTCCGTTCGGAGGCGATGACGTCTGGCTGGGCTTGCACCGCGCGGCGGAGCGGACCACGACGATCGAGCTGGGTCCCGCGGTACTCATTCCGACGCAGCGCCACCCGCTGGTCAACGCCGCCGAGACCGTCTCTCTGCATCGGCGCGCGCCGGGGCGCATTGTGACCTCGTTCGGCACCGGGTTCTCCAGCCGCGCTGCCGTCGGTCAGCCGCCGATCCGATGGTCTTATATGGAGGACTACATCCGTGCCTACCAGGCGCTGCTCGCAGGTGAGGTCGTCGACTGGGAGGGCGCGGCCGTCAAGTTGATGCTGCCGTCCACGCAGGCGGATGCGCTGCCGCTGCGAATACCGTTGCTGGTGGCGGCAACCGGACCCAAGGGCGCCGGCGTCGCCAAGCGGCTCGGCGCCGATGGAGTGATCTCGATGTTCGACGTCGTTCCCGGCCAGCGCGACTTCACGCGCGCGGTGGTGGCCACCATGGGCACCGTCCTCGACGAGTGGGAGGACCTGGCCGGCGAACGGGTCCGATCGGCGGTGGGCGCCGCGTGGGCAGCGGCATATCACTTCATCTACACCACCAAGGGCGCCGACGCGCTGCGCGAGATGCCCGGCGGCTCCGCCTGGGTAGAGGTGGTCGAGAAGGTACCACAACGCTTGCGCCACCTACAGATTCATCAGGGCACCATGGTCGAGATGAATGAGGCCGACCTGGCCGCTTGGCGCGCCGGAGGCTACGCCTCCGTCCCGTCGGTCACCCTGAGCGGAACAGCCGACACGGTCGGAGAGGCCGTGGCCGCGATGGCCGACGCCGGTGCCACCGAAATCATCTTCGAACCATCGAGTCCCGACATTCCGCGTGAGCTCAACAAGTTCATGGCGGCGGTCCGCGGTTAACCGCGGTTCTAAAGCGCGGCCTCCTTGTCGAACTCCGAGGCGATGTCGCGGGCGACCCGCTTCAGCAGGGGAGTGATCTCCGTGGCGGATTTCAGCGTGACGCGCGCCGCGGGGCCGGAGATCGAGATCGCGGTCAACGACGGTGCGTCGGGCACCGGCACGGCGAAGCACCGCACGCCGACCTCCTGCTCGCCCTCGTCGACCGCGTAGCCGCGCGAACGGCACAGCTCGATGTCCCGCAGCAGCTCCTTGGGCGTCGTGTGGGAGTTCTCGGTGGAGGCGGGCATCCCGGTTCGCGCCACCAGGGCACGCACCGCGTCGTTGGGCAGCTGCATCAGCAGCGCCTTGCCGACGCCGGTGCAGTGCGGATAGACGCGCCGGCCCACCTCGGTGAACATCCGCATCGAGTGCGGTGAGGGCACCTGCGCGACGTAGACGGCCATGTCGTTGTCCATGAGCGCCATGTTCGCCGTCTCACCGGTGCGCTCCACCAACTCCAGCAGATGCGGCCGCGACCACGTGCCGACGAGCTGTGCCGCGCTCTCGCCGAGCCGGATCAGCTTGGGCCCCAACGAGTAATGCCGGTTGGGCAACTGCCGCAGGTAACCCATGCTGACCAGGGTGCGAGCGAGCCGGTGGATCGTCGGCGCCGGCAGGTCCGAACGTGCCGCGAGATCGCCGAGCGCGGCCGACCCACCCATTGTCGCCAGGATCTCGAGCAGCTCGAACGCCCGCTCCACCGACTGAACGCCGCCCGTACGTGCAGCTTCGCGAGCCATCACCGCTTCCGATCCAGCCCCGAGGGCCCGTCATCCCGCCTGCGCTTTTTCGTATCACGGAATTGACGTCGACAGCAAGCAGCGCCGTGGTCAGTCGGCGGGCAGCGTCGCGAGCTCGTTGTGTTCGGTGACGTTGTCGATCTCGGTGCCCATGGCGATGTTGGTGACCCGCTCCAGGAATACCTCGACCACGACGGGGACCTTGTGTTCGCGCGCGAGCTGTTGCGCCCGGGCGAGCGCCGGGCCGATGCCGGACGGCTCGGTGACCTGAATGGCCTTGCAGCCCAGCCCTTCCACGACGCTGCGGTGGTCGACGCCGTATCCCTTGGGCAGGTCGGTGTCGCCGTCTTCCTGGGCGTTGATGTTGTCGAAGGCCAGCGAGACGCAGTAATCCATGTCGAAGTTCAGCTGGGCCTGGCGGATGAGCCCGAGGTAGGAGTTGTTCACCACCACGTGGACGTACGGCAGGTTGAATTGCGCGCCGACGGCGAGTTCCTCGATCAGGAATTGGAAGTCGTAGTCGCCGGACAAACCGACAACGGTGGCGGTCGGGTCCGCGGTGACCACGCCCAGTGCGGCGGGTACGGTCCAGCCGAGCGGTCCGGCCTGCCCACAGTTGATCCAGTGCCGGGGCTTGAACACTTTGAGGAATTGGCCGCCGGCGATCTGCGAGAGCCCGATCGCCGTGACGTAGCGGACGTCGCGGCCGAAGGCGCGGTTCATCTCCTCGTACACGCGCTGCGGCTTGATAGGGACATCGTCGAAGTGGGTCTTGCGATGCATTGTCTTCTTGCGGCGTTGGCAGTCACCGACCCAGCCATTCCAGTCCGGCATCGTGCCGGCGGCGGCCCGCGCCGTCGCGAGCGCAACCAGCAGTTCGAGCGCCGCCTTGGCGTCGGAGACGATGCCGAGGTCGGGCGGAAACACGCGCCCGATCTGGGTGGGCTCGATGTCGATGTGTACGAAGCGGCGGCCGCGGCGGTAGGTCTCCAGCCCGCCGGTGTGACGGTTGGCCCAGCGGTTTCCGATCCCGAGCACAAAATCGGACTCGAGCATGCTGGCGTTTCCGTAGCGATGCGCGGTCTGCAGCCCGACCATGCCGGCGGCCAGCGGATGGTCGTCGGGGATCGCGCCCCAGCCCATCAGCGTGGGCACCACGGGGACGTTGAGCACCTCGGCCAGTTCGACGAGCAGGTCGCACGCGTCGGCGTTGATGATGCCCCCGCCCGCGACGATGAGCGGGCGTCGCGCCGTCTGCAACATGTCGAGCGCCTTGTTGATCTGCGCGGGGCCGGCGCAGGGTTTGTACACGGGCAGCGGGGCGTAAGTCGTTGGGTCGAAGTCGATCTCGGCGAGCTGCACGTCGATGGGCAGGTCGATCAGCACCGGCCCGGGCCGGCCCGATCGCATCAGGTGGAACGCCTGGGCGAACGCGCCGGGCACCTGCCCAGGCTCCAGCACCGTCATGGCCATCTTGGTCACCGGCGCCGCGATCGCGGCGATGTCGACGGCCTGGAAGTCCTCCTTGTGCAACTTGTTCACCGGCGCCTGACCGGTGATCGCCAGGATCGGGATGGAATCCGCGCTGGCCGAATATAACCCGGTGATCATGTCGGTGCCCGCCGGGCCGGAGGTGCCGACGCAGACGCCGATGTTGCCGGGCGCGGCGCGGGTGTACCCCTCGGCCATGTGGCTGGCGGCCTCGACGTGCCGGGCCAGCACGTGCCTGATCCCGCCGTGGGCGCGCATCGCCGAATAGAACGGGTTGATCGCCGCACCGGGCAGTCCGAAAGCCTGTGTGGCGCCTTCGATCTCGAGAATCCTGACGGCCGCGTCGACCGTGCGCATCCGGGTCATCGGGCTAGCTTTCCCCGCGGCCCGACAACCGCTCGACGCCCAGCAGCAGGCCCGAGTGATCGAGGCCGCCGTCGCCGTTGGCGAGCGCGGACGCCATCAGCTGCGCGACGACCGTCCCCAGTGGGATGACGACGTCGGCCTCGCGGGCCGCGCTGGTCACGATGCCCATGTCCTTGTGGTGCAGTTCGATCCGGAAGCCCGGCTCGAAGTTGCGGGCCAGCATCTTCGCGGCCTTCTGATCCAGCACCGCCGAGCCGGCCAGGCCGCCGCCCAGCACCTTGACCGCCGCTTCCAGATCGACCCCGTAGGCTCGCAGAAACGTGATCGCCTCGGCGAGGAGTTCGATGTTTCCCGCGACGATCAGTTGGTTGGCGGCCTTGACGGTCTGACCGGCCCCGTTGGGGCCGACGTGGACGATCGTCTTGCCGACGACTTCCAGGATCGGCTTGGCGTCGGCGAAGTCGCGATCGGTGGCCCCGACCATGATCGACAGCGACGCGTTCTTGGCGCCGGCCTCACCGCCGGATACCGGGGCGTCGATCATGCGCAGGCCCCGTCGCCCCGCCTCCTCAGCCAGCTCCTTGCTGACGTCTGGGCGGATCGAGGAGAAGTCGATCACCAGGGTTTCGGGCTGCGCATGCGCGAAAACGCCGCCCTCCGCGGACAACACGTCTTGCGCGTCGGGGGAGTCGGGGACCATGACGGCCACCACGTCGGCGTCTTTGACCGCCTCTCCGATCGACTCCGCCGCGGCCCCGCCGGCTTCGACGAGCGCGCCGGTGCGCCCCGGCGAACGGTTATAGCCGATGACCGTGTGGCCTGCCCGGGCCAGGTGGCATGCCATGGGGCTGCCCATGATGCCCAACCCGATGAAAGCGATGGTGCTCATTGGTTCCTCGTTCCCGCGTGTGCCGCAAGCGATTCGATGTTGAGCCCGCCGCGGCCCCGCTCTGCCGTCGGCAGCCAGTCGAAGGTGTCGGGCCGGCTGGGCTTGTATTCCAGGCCGATATACCCGTCATACCCGCGATCGAGCAGTATTCCGACGTATTTGTCGAGCGCGATCTCGCCGGTCCCCGGCTCGCCGCGACCGGGCGCATCCGCGATCTGGACGTGGCCGACGCGGTCGGCATGCGCATGCAGCGCGGCAGCCACATCGTCGCCATTGACGTAGAGGTGGTAGAGATCGGCCAGCACGCGCAGGTTTTCGTACCCCGACCGGCTGCGTACGCGCTCGACGACCCGGACCGCGTCCGCCAGGGTCCTGAGGGGGTAGCGGGGCGCGCCGCTGACCGGCTCGATCAGCACCGTCGCGCCGATGCGTTGGGCGGCCTGAGCCGCGTACGCGAGATTCTCGGCCGCGATGTCGTCCTGGACCGCCGCCGAAAAGCCCTCGACGCGGTTTCCGTAGAGCGCGTTGAAGGCTCGGGTGCCCAGCGTCTTCGCGATGTCGACGGCGACGTCCACGCTGTCCCGGAACGCGGTCACCGACGCGGGGTCGGACACGATGCCCCGGTCGCCGGCGGGCATGTCACCGGCCGCGAAGTTCAGCCCGCTCAGCTGAACCCCGGCGTCGCGGATGGCGCGGACGAACGGTTCCACGTCCCCGTCCGGCGGTGCCGCCTCGGCGAACGGCCACCAGAATTCCACCGCATCAAAGCCCGCCCGCCGGGCGGCCTCGGGCCGCTTGAGCACGGGCAGATCGGTGAACAGGATCGAACAGTTCACCGTGTAGGTCGCTGGCGACACGGCACTTCCCTCCCGGTACTGGTTTCGCAATACGAAATAAATAAGTCGAATAACGGAATCAGTGAAGGCCTTCCGCGGGTGGGTTGTCAACCGCTGGGGAGCCGTTTCCTGCGTGACGGCCGGTCAGCCGCGGTGCAGTTGGAGGCAGGACTTACTGACAACGCGGGTTTCCTTTGACAGTCAAACGTGAGCCATGCCACGGTGGCATTCACGAAATAGCAATTCCGACATACGAAATGGAACGCGTTAATGACGGCACTGGACGAACGCGGCGGCGGCCTGCTCACCAGCATCCCGAACGTGGCTGTGCTCACCGACCCGGACGTGATCGAAAGCTATCGACAAGACCGGGCCAAAGATCCCGACGCCGGGCACCCGTTGGCGGTGGTGCGGGCCAAGAGCACCGAGGACGTTGTGGCGGTGATGCGCTGGGCGACCGCGGCCGGCGTTCCGGTGGTGCCGCGCGGCGCCGGTTCCGGTTTGTCGGGAGGCGCCACCGCGCTCGACGGCGGCATCGTGTTGACCACCGAGCTGATGCGCCACGTCGAGGTCGACCCGGTGACGCGCACCGCGGTGGTGCAGCCGGGGCTCACCAACGCCGAGGTCAAGCGGGCGGTCGCGGAGCACGGGTTGTGGTATCCCCCGGACCCGTCGTCCTTCGAATTCTGTTCCATCGGCGGCAACGCCGCGACCAACGCGGGCGGCCTGTGCTGCGTGAAGTACGGCGTCACAACCGATTACATTCTCGGGCTCGAAGTCGTCCTCGCCGACGGGACCGTGGTGCGACTCGGCGGGCCGCGCCTCAAGGACTCGGCCGGCCTGTCGTTGACCAAGCTGTTCGTGGGAAGCGAGGGCACGCTCGGCGTCATCACCGAGCTGACGCTGCGACTGCTGCCCCCGCAGCCGCCGGCCAGCACCGTGGTGGCCTCGTTCTCGTCGGTACGCGACGCCACGGAAGCGGTCTGCAACATCACCCGCGTCATGCGGCCCGCGATGCTCGAGTTCATGGACCACACCACGATCGCCGCGGTCGAAAGCCGCCTCAGGATGGGCCTGGATCTCAGCGCCCGCGCGATGCTCATCGCCCAGTCCGACTCACCCGGCGACCGCGAGAGCGAAATGGCTTTCATCGCACAGGTTTTCACGCACGCCAATGCGACGGACGTCTTCGCCACCGACGACCCGGACGAGGGCGAGGCGTTCACCGCCGCGCGGCGGTTCGCCATCCCGGCCGTCGAGCGCCTCGGCGACCTGTTGCTCGAGGACGTCGGCGTGCCACTGCCGGCGCTACCCGCGCTGGTCGAAGGCATCGAGGCCATCGCCAAGGAGCGCGACATCGTCTGCGCGGTCATCGCGCACGCCGGCGACGGCAACACCCACCCGCTGATCGTGCACGACCCGAGCGATCCCGACCAGTCGCGCCGCGCGCACCTCGCGTTCGGCGAAATCATGCACCTCGCACTCGAACTCGGCGGCACCATCACCGGCGAGCATGGGGTGGGGCGGCTCAAGAAGGCCTGGCTGCCGGATCAGGTGGGCCCCGACGTGATGGAACTGACCCGCCGCATCAAGCGGGCCCTCGACCCGCAGAACATCCTCAACCCCGGGGCGGTGCTCTAGATGTTTCAACCCGACTTCACCCCCGTCGCGCATTCCCTCGGCTGGAGCGCCGCCGTCGCCGCGCTGCCGTTGGTCATCATGTTCGTCCTGCTCGGCGGGCTTCGGGTACGCGCGCCCATCGCCGCCGCCGTCGGCGTCGGAACCGCGGCCCTCATCGCGTGGGGCGTCTATCACATGCCCGTCGCGCAGGTCGCCGACTCGGCCGTGCTCGGGTTCGCCTACGGCATGTTCCCCATTATGTGGTTGGTGCTCAACGCGATCTGGATCTACAACCTGACCGTGCAGACCGGCCATCGCGACGTGCTGTGCAGGTCCATGGCGTCGATCTCCCCGGACCACCGGATCCAGGCCGTCATCGTCGCGTTCTGCTTCGGCGCGCTGATCGAGGGCCTGGCCGGCTTCGGTACCCCGGTCGCCATCACGTCGCTGATGCTGGTCGCGCTGCGCTTCTCGCCGTTGAAGGCCGCCTCGGTGGCGCTGGTGGCCAACACCGCGCCGGTGGCGTTCGCCTCCTTGGGAATCCCGATCGTCGCGCTGTCGGGGGTCACCGGTCTGCCGCTGGACACGCTCGGCGCAATGGTCGGTCGGCAAACACCGATCTTGGCCTGCATCGTGCCGTTCATCCTGATCTTCATGGTCGACGGTCGCAACGGCCTCAAGCATGCGTGGCCGGCGGCCGCGATGGGCGGCGGCGTCTACGCGATCGTCCAATTCCTTTGCTCCAACTTCTTTTCCGTGGAGCTCACCGACATCGCCGGATCGATCATCAGCGCCGGCTCCATCGTGTTGTTGCTGCGGGTGTGGCGTCCGAAGGCGCCACTGACCGGCGCGCCGGAAGAGGTGGCGGTAACACATGAAACGGAAAGCGCCGCAGCGGCATTGGGCCGCCTGGATGGGGCGGTGCTGACCGCGCCCGCGGCGAGCGGGGTGCGTGACGAGGTGGTCGACTCCCGCAAGGACGTCCTGCTGGCCTACGCGCCGTACGTGATGGTAACGGTGATCTTCTCGCTGTCGATGTGGAAGCCGTTCACCGCCCTGCTCAAGCACGGCGGCACCAGCATCGCGTGGCCCGGGCTGCACGTCGCCAACGCCGCGCACAAGGTCTCCCCGCTGACCACCTACAAGCTCGACTTCCTTTCCGCCGCCGGCACTTTGCTTTTCGTCAGCGGACTGCTCACCATGCTCGTGCTACGGACTTCGGTGGGCCAGGCGGTGCGGGCATACGCGCAGGCGGCGATCCAATTGCGCAGCGCCGCACTCACCGTCGGGCTGGTGCTGGCGCTCGCGTACCTGTTGAACCTGTCCGGCGAGACCACCACGCTGGGCCTGTGGATCGCGGGCGCCGGCGGCCTGCTCGGGATCGTCGCCCCGATCATCGGCTGGCTCGGGGTCACCGTCACCGGATCGGACACCTCCTCCAACTCGCTCTTCGGGGTGCTGCAGGTCAGCGCCGCGCACGCGGCCGGGCTGAGCCCCACCCTGCTGGCGGCGGCCAACTCGTCGGGCGGCGTGATCGGGAAGATGCTCTCGCCGCAGAGCCTGGTCATCGCGACCGCCGCGGTGCAGATGAAGGGCAAAGAGGGGGACCTGTTCCGCACGGTATTCAAGTGGAGCCTGCTGCTGCTGGCGCTGATGTGTGTGCTGGTGTACCTGCAAAGCACCCCGTGGCTCGGCTGGATGGTCGTTTGATGGGCGGCCACATCGTCCTGGCGCCCGACAAATTCAAGGGATCGTTGCGCGCGGAGGAAGCCGCGCGGGCGATGGCGCAGGGCGTGTGGCGAGCCGATCCGCAGGCGACCACCATCACCTGCCCCGTCGCCGACGGCGGCGAGGGCACCCTCGATGCCGTGCTGGCCGCCGGATACCAGCGCATGCACGCCTATGTCACGGGACCAACCGGCGCCGGGGTGCACACCGCCTACGCCCGCACCGGCACGCGGGCGGTCATCGAGATGGCCGACGTCTGCGGCCTGCAGCGGCTCCCGTCCGGGACGCCCGCGCCGATGACAGCCACCACCTACGGGTTGGGCAGCGTGATCGCCCTGGCGCTGGACGAAGGCTGCCGCGACATCGTCATCACCGTCGGGGGCAGCGCGAGTACCGACGGCGGCGCCGGCATGCTGGTCGGGCTGGGGGCGAAAATCCTTGACCACCAAGGCAATCCGATCCCATCCGGCGGCGCGGGCCTGGCGCAGGCCGATCGGCTCGACCTGAGCAGGTTGCATCCGGCCATCGGCGAGAGCGCCTTCACGCTGGCCGCCGATGTGGACAGCCCGCTGTGCGGACCGCACGGCGCAGCGATCGTCTACGGACCCCAGAAGGGCGCTCACGGCGACCAGATTGCGGCGCTCGAGCGAGATCTTTCCCGCTGGGCCGACCTCGTCGACCGCGCGACCGGCACCGATTGCCGCAATCGGCCGGGGGCCGGCGCCGCGGGCGGCGTCGGTTTCGCGGCGCTATCGGTGCTGGGCGCGCGCATGCGGCCCGGCATCGACATGATCCTCGAACTCATCGAGCTGGACCGAAACCTGTTGGGCGCCAAAGTAGTAGTGACGGGGGAGGGATCCCTGGACGTCCAGTCGCTGCGTGGCAAGGCACCCGTCGGCGTATCCCGACGCGCCCACCGGCACGGCGTGCCGACGTTCGCCATCGCGGGGGTTTCGACCCTGACCAGCGCCCAGGCCCGCGCGGCCGGCTTCGCGGCCGTCCGCACCCTCAACGAATTCGAGCCGGATCTGCGGCGCTGCGCCACGCACGCCGCCAGCCTGCTCAGCCTGGCCACCGAAGCGCTTATCCGGGAATGCACGCCGCGCCAGGGAGGAAATCATGACTGAGTCCTATTACGACGAACGCACGGTGCTGCACTGGTACGACTTCGCGTGCCCGTTCTCCTACGTCGGGCAGCACCGGACCGCCATCCTCGCCGAGGCGGGATTCGACGTCGTCCTGCTGCCATTCCAGGCGCACCCCGGCATGCCGCCCGGCGGGCTGCCGATGCGGCACGGCCACGGGCCGAGGTACGCGACCATCGAGCGGCAGGCCCGGGCGGTGCGGATGCCATTGCGCTGGCCCTCGCGGATACCGCACAGCCGCCGGGCTTTGGCGGCCGCCGAGTGGGCGCGGCTCAACCAGCCCGCCGCCTTCGCCGAACTGCACCGCCTGCTGTTCGACGCGCACTTCGTTTTCGGGGAGGACATCGACGACCAGGCCGTCATCGACCGGCACGCCTTGGCCGCGGGCGTCGATGTCGGCCGCATGCGCGCCGCCCTGGCCGACGGAAGCGCGGTGGCCTCCGTCGGGCAGGCCGAGTGGGTCGCGCGGCACCGCGGCGTCGACGGCACACCGGCCTGGCTCATGGACGGGCGTTTGATGATCGGCCTGCAGCCGGTGCGCGACTTCGTGCACTGCGGCAACCTGACCGCGCGCGTGCATCGCTGAGAAACGGCCTGGTCAGCCCGCGATTTGGCCGCCGCGACGCACGTTCGGTAACCTGTCATTTACCGACGCGGGGTGGAGCAGCTCGGTAGCTCGCTGGGCTCATAACCCAGAGGTCGCAGGTTCGAATCCTGTCCCCGCTACGAGTGTCATGTCTCGGGACATCGTTGACAGGTGTCCCGAGACATGGTTTATCCCCCTGGCCGGTTTTCGGGGCTGCGTCCGCCTTCAGCTGAAGGAGAGCCGATGACGACTGCCTTAGAGCTAACACGCGGTGGAGCAGCAGATTTCGACGAGGGCGACGTCTATTTCATCGGTAACGCCACCACGCTGATCCGTTTCTGCGGACTGACGATTCTGACGGATCCCGCCTTCCTTCACAAAGGCGAGCACGTGAACCTCGGACATGGCATCTGGGCTCGCCGCGAGGTCGAGCCTGCTTGCCAGATCGCTGACCTGCCACCGATCGATCTGGTCGTCTTGTCGCACTATCACGGCGATCATTTCGATGACGTCGCCGCCCAAGAGCTCGACAAGAAACTGCCCATCGTCTCAACGGCTGACGCGGTGGACAAGCTCAGCGGCCTCGGTTTCGAGCAGGGCTATCCCCTCGACACCTGGGAGTCCCTCTTGGTGAAGAAAGGGGACGCGACGCTGAATATCACCGCCATGCCGGGCAAGCATGCCACCGACGAAGCGGTAAACGCGCTGTTGATGCCGGTTAACGGGCACTTGCTCGACTTCGGCCGCAAGTCCGATCACCTGTACCGGCTCTACATAACCGGGGACACGATGCTATTCGACAGTCTCGAGGAGATCCCGCGTCGTTACCCCGGCATAGACCTCGGTCTCATTCACACGGGTGGCACCACCTTCCTCGTCACGGTTGTCACGATGACCGGCGAGCAAGGAGTGAAGGCTGTCGAGATCACCAAACCTCGCACAGCCATCCCCATCCACTACAACGACTTCTCGGTATTCCTGTCCGGACTCGATGACTTCAAGAAGGCCGCGCAGACTTCGACCGCGAGGACGGAGTTCGTCTACCTCGCTCATGGCGAGACCTACAGGTTCAAGCCCGGTTTATGAAAGTCCTTCGCGTTCATGGCCAACGGCTTGGCGATGCGACGCGTGTGGCGCGATTCGCCTAGGGGCAGGCCTGCCGAATGAGGGCTGCCGTTTGGGCCGGCTGCGACATGTAGACGGCGTGGCTGGCGGGCACCTCGATGGTCGTGGCACCGGCCCGTTGCGCCATTGCGCGCTGGGCTGACGCTGGGATCATGCGGTCTTCGGTTGCGACCAGATACCAGCTGGGCCTGCTGCGCCAGGCGGTTTCGGTGACCGGCTCAGCCATGGCTTCCAAGGCAAACGGGACCTGCGCGCTGGCCATGAACGCGGCATCTTCGGGCGACAGGTCGGCGCCGAATGACTCATGGAACCCCTGCCGGTCCTGGAACAGGAACCCGCCGGGCGCCGATACAAGTGGTGACCCCGCCTCGTTCGGGTCGCCGTAGAACGTTCTCACCGACTCGCCCTTATCCGGCGCGAAAGCCGCGATGTAGACCAGGGCTATGACCTTGTCGTGGGTGCCCGCCTGGGTGATGACCGCGCCGCCGTAGGAGTGCCCCACCAGCACGACCGGCCCGCTTTGTTCGTCCACGATCAGCCGCGTTGCGGCAGCGTCGCCCTGCAGTGACAGGGTCGGATTCTGCACCACGGCAACGCGGCAACCATCCTGTGTGAGTAGATCATGAACTGCCCGCCAGCTAGATCCGTCCACGAAAGCGCCATGCACCAGAACGACATTCGTGGGTGCCGAGCCGCCAACCTTAACCATGCCCTACGGCACAATCCCCGCGACGCGACATTGGGCCTGAACCGCTTCAGCGTGGGCGTCATGTTGCGCGTAGACGGCGCGACACCAGTCACGAGCGGCATCACCACATGCGTGCTGGAGTGCGCCACCCATCGAACTCGCGAACGTGACATTCACGCAGCCATCACCCGATCGGTCGTAGGGGTCCGACGAGTGGTCGGTCAAAACCCATGCTGTCGAGCCGGCGGCAATAGCCCCGACGAAAACGCCGACCGCTATCCGCATCGCACGGCGTTCGCCAGGTGTGAGCGGGTCGGTCGGCGGGGTCTTGCCTCTGTTGACCGTCGGCAGCTCCTTCGCGCGGTGAACACGACCGTTCCACAATAATCGGATTCCCGGGCTCGCCGTAGGTTTCCGTCTGCTCGTCATGACGTGGGGACCGACGGTTGGCCTAGCGCGTCGTTTCTCGTCTGCGGGCGAACTCATCGACGAGCAGCTGCAAACGTTCCGAGTCGTACTCGGGGCGAAGTCGTCCGGTCCGGCCCAGGGTGACCAGCCCGTGCAGGGCGGCCCAGAAAACCTCGGTGAGCGTGTCGCCGTCCTGGTCGCCGGCGACCATGCCGACCGCCTGGCGCAACGCTTCGAAGGCCGCGATCAGCTGGGGCGGCGTGTCCTGCGCGGCGAAGCGCAGGGTGGTCGCGCGGGTGAACATCGCGTCGTAGACCGCCGGGTTGTCGCGCGCGAAATCCAGGTAGGCCCGGGCGATCCGGGTCAGGGTGTCGCTGGGCGCATCGGCGTCGGAGCGGGCGACCCGGACCGCCTCGGCGAGCTCGGCGAACCCGTCGAGGGCGACGGCATCGGCGATCTGTTCCATGCCGGCGAAGTGCTTGTACAACACCGGCTGGCTGTACTCGATCTCGGTGGACAGCCGCCGCGTGGTGACGGCATCCCAGCCCTCGGCCTCGGCCAGCCTGCGCGCGGTTCCGACGATCAGCCGGCGACGGGCGGCCCGATCGCGCTCACGACGCTCCTCGATGGGCATGCGCTCCAAGATATCACAGCTAGAAAAACTAGCAACGCTATTGACGTAATGACGTGAGGGGGTTAGCGTTGCTAACACCTACGAATGAGGGGAGCTACGACATGGTTCTGCACGACATCACGCGGGCCGCCGCACTGATCGCGGTCCTGGGCACCGCGGTGGTCTACGGCACCGACGTGTTCTGCGCGATGGTGATGCGACCGGCCCTGGCGTCGGTCGACGACGCGGCCCTGATCGCCGTCATGGGCCGCGTGCACCGATACGGAGACGGGCGCATGCCGCTGCCCGGAGTGCTCGGGATCGTGGCCGCCGCGGCGAGCGCGGTCCTGGCCGCGATCGGTGCGCAGTGGCCGCAGGCGATCGCGGCGGGCGCCGCACTGGTCCTGCTGGTGATCTGGCTCGCTCTTTACACCCGGGTGAGCGCGCCCATCAACAGGCAAATGACAGCGGCCGCCGACGCGGGCCGGACGCTGCCGAACGGTCATGCGCTGCAAGAGAAATGGGATTCGATCATCAACGTTCGCGCATCGCTGCAGGGCCTGGCCGTGGCCGCCCTATGTGCGGTGATGATGATCTAGTAGCCGAATCACACTGCGAGGAGCAAGATTTCGATGTTTCAGCTCAGGATCTACACCCTGCGATCGCCCGCAGCCCTACGACAGTACGCGACGGTGCACTGGGCGCGGCACCTCCCTACCTTCGAGGCGTTCGGGGTCACCACCCACGGGGTCTGGACGGAGCAAGGTGCCAATCGGCTCGTCGCGCTGATCGGCTACCCACCGGACGCCGACCCGGACCACCTCACGCGGCGCATCATGACCAGCCCGGAATTCGCCGCCGACATGGCCGGCTTCGACGTCGAGGACATCGTCGACGTTCAAACGACATTGCTTGACCCGACATCTTTTTCACCAATTCACTGACGAACCAGGAGTACTCGACATGACCATCACCACCATCATCGGCTACGTCCTCGCCGGGCTCCTCGCCGCCGGCATCATCTTCATCGGCGCGCGCTTCCTCGTCGCGCCGCGCGTCGCCGCCGCCGGCTACGGCGTGCTGCCCGACCTGGACCAACCGGGCGTCGGCGCTTACCTGAGCGTCAAGGGCGTGCGCGACATCGCCTCGGGCCTGGTCGTTGTCGTCCTGATGGTCGCCGGCGCGACGCACCTGGTGGGCTGGGCGACATTGGCCGCCACCATCATTCCGCTCGCCGACGCGACGATCGTGCTACGCAACGGCGGCTCCAAGTCGATCGCATGGGGAGTCCACGGCGTCACCGCCGCCGTCATGCTGGTCACCACGGCGCTGCTGCTCGTCTCCTGAGCCTGACCTCGGGCGGTATGACGACGATCACCTGACGCCCCGGGAATTGCTTCGACATCGAAGCGAGTTGTAGGCACCGTAACTGCTTCGAACTCGAAGCAATCAACTCGAGGAGGGACATCATGAAGGCTCTGCGGTACCACGAATACGGCGGTAGCGACGTTCTGCGGGTCGAGGAGGCCCCGCGCCCCGTGCCGGGCCCGCGGCAGGTGCTGGTGAAGGTCGCCGCCACCTCGTTCAATCCGGTGGACGCCGGCATCCGCGGCGGCTACCTGGCCGAGGTGTACAAGATCGACTTCCCGCACATCCCCGGCGTCGACGTGGCGGGGACCGTCGCCGAGATCGGCGACGGCGTGACGGGCTGGAACGTCGGCGACGCCGTGGTGGCCTTCCTGCCGCTGGACGCCGACGGCGCCGCCGCCGAGTTCGCCGTCGTGCCGGCCGAATCGCTGGCCGCCGCCCCGACGTCGGTGCCGTTGGCCGATGCGGCAGCGCTGCCGGAACCCGCGTTGACCGCGTGGCAGGCCCTGTTCGAGATCGCCGGGCTGGCCGGCGGTCAGTCGGTTCTGATCAACGGCGCCTCCGGTGCGGTCGGCGGCTACGCCGTTCAGTTGGCCAAGCAGGCCGGTGCCGTCGTCACCGCGACCGCCAAGGCGCGCGACGCCGAGCGGCTGCGCGGGCTCGGCGCGGACCGCATCGTCGACTACGTCGACTACACCCGCTCGCCGATCGACGTCGAGGGCGCACCGTTCGACGTGGTGCTCAACCTGGTGAGCACCACCGACGAGCAGACCGAAGCCCTCATCGGCGTCGTCGCCGACGGCGGATTCCATGTCGGCACAATGGTTTTCGGGCCGCAGAATCCCGGCCGCGGAGTGCGCACACAGCGGGTCTTCGTCCGCAGTGACGCCGCCCAGCTCGCCGGGCTGGTCCGCCGCGTCGACGACGGGCAACTGCGCATCGAGGTCGCCGATCGCCGCCCGCTCGAGCAGGCCGCGGCGGTGCACGAGGACTCCGACTCGGGCCGCCTGCACGGCAAGACCATCCTGATCGCCACTGAGTAGCCCGGGCCGCCGAGGCCACGCCTCGAGCCGGTGGAACTTCGATGTCGAAGCATTACGCTCCAGGCGTGGTCAAGGCCCTCAACCCGGTCCAGCTGCAGACCTACTTCGCGCTGATGGAGGCGGTCAGCTTGCTGCAGTACGCGGTGCGGGAGCAGTTACAGGCCGACGGCGGCCTCAGTTACGTGCAATTCGAGATCCTGGCCAAACTTGCCGACGCCGAACGCCCCCTCACCATGACCGAGCTGGCCGACGGGGTGGTGTACAGCCGCTCCGGGCTGACTCATCAGGCCGGACTGCTGGAAAAGGAAGGCCTGATCACCCGCGCCAGTTCGCCCGACGACCAGCGCGCCACGGTCGTCAGCATCACCGAGGCGGGCCGTGCCCGGGTCGCCACCGTCTTGCCCGGCCACATCGAGGTGGTGCGCGAACTGCTGTTCGACTCGCTGTCCGACCGCGACGTGCGCACCCTGGGTGAAGTGATGAGCCGCGCCCGCGACCACATGCGTGCTCGGCCGCCGCGCTCCGCCGCCCCGCGCCGTCGCCGCTAGCAGGGGAAACGGTCTCACAGGTTTCTCGGCGGCCATTTCCGTCCCAAGCCGGAGCGCCTCTGGGACCATAGGCCGGTGACCACGCGCCAGGCCGACACCGTTCGCCCCGTCGAACGGGCGCAGGCTCAGCGGCCGGCAGAGACCGGATTCCGCAACGATATCGAGGGCTTGCGCGGCTTCACGCTGTTGGCCATCCTCGGCTTTCACATCTCGATGCCCGGTGTCAGCGGCGGCTTCGTCGGCCCCGACATCTTCTTCGAAATCTCGGGCTTCGTCATCACCGGGCAGCTCTGGCGCCAGGTGAGTACCACCGGCACCATCGGACTGCGGAAGTTCTATGGGGCCCGGTCCCGCCGACTGCTGCCCGTATCGGCCACGGTCGGCGTCATCACCGCGATCGCCGCGGCCGTCTTGCTGCCCGTCGTGCAGGCCCAAGGCGCCCTGAAGGACGCCATCGCCTGCGCGTTGTACGTTCCGAACTTCTGGTTCATCGTCCAACAGGTCGACTATTTCGCCGGCGGCACGCCTTCGCCGTTCCAGCACTACTGGACCTTGGGCGTGGAGGAACAGTTCTACCTGTTGTGGCCGCCCCTGATCGTCGGCACGGCGTGGCTGATCCGCCGCCTGCGCCGGCGCACGAAGACCGACGCGCCCGTGTCGAAGAGGCCGTACCTGGCCCTGGTGACGGTGATCGCGACCGTGTCTTTCGCGCTGTCGCTGCTGATCACCTACGTGATGCCGCTCGCGGCGTACTTTTCGCTCTTCACCAGGGCCTGGCAGTTGGCGCTCGGGGCTTTGGTGGCCCTGACGGCCGAGTACTGGAGCCGGCTTCCGGCGCGAGCCGCGGTGATCACGGGATGGGTCGGGACGGGCATGGTCCTGTGGGCCTGCGTCCTTTTCACCCCGGACATTCCCTATCCCGGCACCGCCGCGCTGCTGCCCGTCCTGGGCACCGCGCTGGTGCTCGGCGCCGGCTGTTCGACGCCGAACCGGGGCGCGGGGCGGGTCCTGGGATGGTCCCCGATGCGGGCGATCGGACGGCTGTCCTACTCGTGGTACCTGTGGCACTGGCCGGTGTTGGTGTTCGCACCCATCATCGTGGGCCATCCGCTGGGCCTGGCCGGCAGGTTCGTGGCGGCGGTCGTCGTCTCCGGCGGGCTGGGCTGGCTCACCCTGCGTTTCATCGAGAACCCGTTGCGATACGCCGCTGTCCTGCGCAAGTCGCCGGCGAAAAGTCTGGCGGTCGGCGGTTTCGCCACGTCGGCGGCGGCCTGCGTGGCCGCGGTGTTGCTGATGTGGGTGTCTTCGCTGCCGATGCCGGTCGCGGTCGCGCACGGCGCGCAGGCGGCGCCGCTGACGATCACCGCCGGGCCCGTGCCGACGGGTACCAACATCGAGGCCTACGACGCGGCGGTGCAGGACGTGTTCTCGCAGGTGCAGGCCGCGGTCGCGGCATCGGCCGATGTGAAGGCCGTCCCGTCGAACCTGAAGCCGACGGTCGGCGACGCGGCGGGCGAAATCGGGGCCATGTTGTTCAACGGCTGCCTGCGCGCACCCCTGCAAGCCGGGCAGCCGGAGTGCGCGATGGGCGACACCAAATCCAAGACGACGGTGGCCATGGTCGGCGATTCGCATTCGTCGATGTGGATTCCGGCGTTCCAGCAGATCGGCACGCAGCGGCCCTGGCGACTTGAAGCCATGGCCAAGGCGGCCTGCCCGATGATGGACCTGCCGATCGCCAACCCACTGGTCAGTCCGCTGGTCGAATACATCCAGCGCTGCGGGCAGTGGCGCGGTCAGATCATGGATCGGCTCCGCGCCGAGCACCCCGCGCTCGTCATGGTGAGCGTGTTCCGCGGGTACACCGCCACCCACAGCAATGGATTCCGCTCGGGCTTCACCTCGTACGACCCGGCCTGGAACGACGGCCTGACCCGCCTGGTGCGTCAACTGCGCGAGACCGGCGCCAAGGTGCTGGTGCTCGGGCCGCTTCCGCACCTGACCACCTCGGTGCCAGGCTGTCTGTCCGAGCACCTCGAGGACGCGACGGCATGCTCGCCGCCCATGTCATACGCGTTCGACCGAGCCGGCATGTCCGCCGAGGCAGCGGCCGTCAAAGCCGGCGGCGGGCAGTACGCGGACCTCTCCGAACTGTTCTGCACCGCGAAGCGCTGCCCGGTCGTCGTCGGCAACACCCTGGTCTACGTCGACGCCGGTCACCTGACGCTCGAATACTCCCGGTTGATGGCACCGGCGATCGCGGCGCTGGCCGACCGCGCGCTCGCCGGGGGCTGACGCCCACACCGCTTCTAGGTGCAGCCGCTCACATGGACTCGCCGGCCGACACCGGCGCACACGCTCACGTTCGGTGGCGGAAAGTCTTGCGGCAGAGGGGCATAGTCGCCCGGCGGCGGGGCGTAGGTGTTGACCGTGTCGGCGACGTTGGTGCACCCGCTCACCGAAATGCGCCGACCGACGCTCGCGCAGACGTCGGCGTTGGCCACGCCGGGGGGTTGCACGACGGCATAGATTTCCGGGACCGCCGTGAGGGCCAACACCGCGACCCCCGCGGCGGTCCACGACCGCGCCCACAGATTCATCGCTATCTCCTTCGCTAGGGGGTGGCGCTGCTGTCGCCCAGCAGCGGAGTCCACTGGCAACGCTGCCTGGCGTCGGCCAGCGGCTGGCGGATGTTCTCCAGGTCGGCCTGCTCTTGCGGGTTGGCGTTGAAATAGTTCTGCACGTTGTCGCGGATCTGGTCCTTGGGCTGGTCCTGAAGGCCGGTGTAGAACCCGTTCACGTCCGGGTGCGTGAACAGGTAGGTCGACAGCGACGCGGCGACACCCGCTGCGACACCGGCGATGTCGGCGGCCGTGCAGTTGGCCGGCCGGGACGGCGGATCGGCCGCGGCGGTCCCCGCGGTGGCCAATAGCGTGCCGGCGACCGCGCCGGCGCCGATCGCACCGACGATTAGCCGGCGCCGAATGGAGATTGGGCGAAACATAGCGGGCTCCTTCCTGCGCATAAATCATCTTCTGCCAACCTCGTCGGTTCCGGAAGGGGCGCGAGCTGGCAAGACCGGCCTCGTCGGGGCCAGATTCCGTTAATGTCCTAAGGCGCCGACAGGAAGGGATGCAGTGAACCATTTGTGCGCGCGGACCGCCGGATTCGTGTCAGCGGCGTTGGCGACGGCCATCGTGATGCCCGCGACGGCGCACGCGACGCCGCCGATCGGGGTCAGCGCGGTCACCCTGTCGAAGCAAACCGTCGACGGCAAGGACTACATCGTCAGCGAAATCACGGTCGCACCAAACGGAAGCACCGGCTGGCACACACACCAGGGCGAGATTTACGGCGTCATCAAGTCTGGCGTGTTGACCCACTACGGGTCGGACTGCCAGCAGGACGGCGTTTACGGCCCCGGGGCCGCCATCACCGATCCGACGGGGCCACAGCACGTTCACCTCGCCCGCAACCTGGGGACGACGCCACTCGTCCTCGATGTGACCTACATCGATCCGGCGGGAGCGCCCACCTCCGACAGCGCACCCAACCCCGGCTGCGACTTCGAATGAGCACGTTCGGCTTCCACACCCTGGCGCTGCTGACCGCGATCGGTTTCGCCGGGCCGCTGCTGGCGTCGGTGCCGCACCTGCGGATACCGGTGATCATCGGCGAGCTCGCCGCCGGGCTCGTCGTCGGCAAGACCGGCTTCGGCATCATCGACGACACCAACCCGACCCTGCAATTGCTCGCCAACATCGGCTTCGCGCTGGTGATGTTCGTCGTGGGCACCCACGTTCCGATCCGCGACCCCCAGTTGCGCTCGGCGGCGCCGCGGGCGCTGCTGCGCGCGGTCGCGGTCGGCGCCGCCGCGGCGGTCCTCGGCTTCGGGCTGGCCGAGGCGTTCGGCACCGGGCACGCCGCGCTCTACGCGGTGCTGATGGCGTCCTCGTCGGCGGCGCTGGCGCTGCCGGTGATCGATTCGCTGCGGCTGCAGGGGCCCGACGTGTTGTCGGTGACGGTGCAGATCGCCATCGCCGACGCCGCGAGTATCGTGTTGCTGCCGTTGGTAATTGACCTGCGCCGGGCTCCGGTCGCGGCGCTCGGTGCGCTCGCCGTCGCGGCCTGCGCGGCGGTGGTGTTCATCGTCCTGCGCGCGGCCGACCGCAAGGGCTGGCGGCAGCGCCTGCACAAGTACTCCGAAAAGCAACGCTTCGCACTGGAATTGCGCACCAACCTGGTCGTGCTGTTCGCCCTGGCGGCGCTGGCAACCAGCACCCACGTGTCGATCATGCTGGCGGGCTTCGCGTTGGGTCTGGTGATCGCGATGGTCGGCGAACCGCGACGGCTGGCGCGCCAGCTGTTCGGTATCACCGAGGGGTTTTTCAGCCCCCTGTTCTTCGTCTGGCTGGGCGCCTCGCTACAGGTGCGCGAGTTGGGCGCGCACCCGAAGCTCATCCTGCTGGGGCTCGGCCTGGGTCTGTGTGCCGTGCTGGCGCATTGCGTGGGACGGCTGCTCGGCCAGCCGCTGACGCTGGCGGTGCTGTCCGCCGCGCAGCTCGGCGTGCCGGTGGCCGCGGCCACCATCGGCACCGAGGAACACCTTCTCGTCCCCGGCGAAGCCTCGGCGTTGATGTTCGGCGCCTTGTTGACGGTCGCGAGCACGTCGCTCGCGGGCGCGCTGGCGGCGCGCGGCCGGCCGGCCGCGACGAACCCCGTGTGACCAAGGGACCGAAGCACTCCCATCCGGGTCCATTCGGCCCTACGGGCGCGCGCGGCGCGGTGGTCGGATGAAACCCTAGGCCGATCTAGGGGGCTGTCATGAGGGATCGTATGTACCGCGTTACCGATCGCCTGCACCAAGGCCGCACGGTCGCGGTGCCCGGTAACGAGATCGCCCACGTGGTGTCGGCCTGGCTCGCCGAGCTGGGCGCGGACAGCCCGCTGGCGGACGACCTCGAACGGGCGGTGCGCGTCGGCAATTGGGCGGCGGCCCGCGCGGTCGGCGATCAGCTCTCCGTCGACGTGGCCGTCATCGCGGCCTAGGACTAGTCATGTCGAGCTCCGCAATTGGCCCAAAGTCCTTTTGCCAAGTGCCGTCCTGCTCTCGCATCGCCCCATGTGATTACGCCATCGTGGACGTGACGAAGCTTTACCGAAGGGAACTGGAGCGATGAACGCGCGCTTTCCGGATGCCGGCACAGTCCGGACTGGCCTGACCCTGGCGGGCCGCGCCCCCTCGGTGCACAACACGCAACCGTGGCGGTGGCGGGTCGACGACACCAGCCTGCACCTGTACGCGGACGCCGAACGCCAACTGCCCAACACCGACCCGGACGGCCGGGACCTGATCTTGAGCTGCGGCACGGCCCTGCATCACTGCGTCGTCGCGTTTGCCGCCGTCGGGTGGCTGTCCAAGGTGACCCGGCTGCCGAACCCGGACGACCCGAATCACCTTGCCGCGATCGAGTTATCGCCGTACCCGGCCGACGCCGTCGACATCGCGCTGGCCGCGGCGATACCGCGGCGCCGCACCGACCGTCGCCACTACAGCTCCTGGCCGGTGCCGATCGGGGACATCGCGCTGATGGCCGCCCGGGCCGCCCGAAACGGCGTGACGCTGTGCCAGGTCGAAGACCTCGACAAGCTGAACAAGATCGTCGCCGAATCCGTTGCGGAGCACTTCAATCGCGACTACCTCGCCGAGCTGACGGCGTGGAGCGGGCGCTACGCGTCGGTGGCGGGCGTTCCCGCGCACAGCACGCCGCCCTCGGACCCCGCGGCGAAAATACCGGGGCGGTTTTTCGCCGGCCCCACGCTGCCGCAGGCGCCCGAATCGTCCTCCTCGGAGGACAACGCCGTCGTGCTTGCGCTGGGCACGCGGACCGACGACCGGCTGGCGCGGCTGCGGGCCGGCGAGGCCACCAGCGCGGTGCTGCTGACCGCGACGTCGATGGGATTGGCCAATTGCCCGGTCACCGAACCACTGGAGATCGCCGAGACCCGCGAACTGGTTCGCTCGGACATCTTCGGGGGCGGCAACTACCCGCAGATGCTGCTTCGGGTGGGCTGGGCGCCCATCAACGCCGACCCGCTGCCCGCGACGCCGCGGCGCGAGTTGACCGATTTCGTCGAGTGGGTCAACGAGTAAGTGTCCGGGAGCGGAGGCGGCGAACATCACCAGGTCGCGTCGTTCGACGCGGCCGGGCTGCACCGGCTGGTCGAGGTGCTGATCGAGCGGGGCTACCGCGTGGTCGGTCCGACGTTGCGGGACAACGCAATCGTGCTGGCGGAGCTGCAGTCCGCGGACGAGCTGCCGCGCGGCTGGGGCGTCGATGTCTCTCCCGGGCATTATCGGGTGCGCCGCCGCGACGACGCCGCCGCCTTCGGGCACTCGGCCGGGCCGCAGTCGTTCAAACAGTTCCTGCATCCGCCGCGGCAGCGACTGTGGGCCGGCACCCGGGACGGGATGAGCGAGGCCGAACCCGATGGGCCAGCGCCGCGCTACGCGTTCCTCGGCGTGCGCGGGTGCGACCTGGCTGCGATCTCGACCCTCGACGGGGTGCTCGGCCGCTCCGAGTATCCGGACAGCTCTTTCGTCGGCCGGCGGCGACGGGCCTTCATCGTCGCGGTGAACTGCACGGAGCCGGGCGGGCTGTGTTTCTGTGCGTCGATGGGCACCGGGCCCGCGGCCGGGCCGGGCTACGACTTGGCCCTGACGGAGCGCCTCGACGAAGACGCGCCGTCATACCTTGTCGACGTCGGCAGCGAGGAAGGCGCCGACGTCCTCGCGGCGGTGGCGCACCGGGCCGCGAGCGATGACGAAATCGCTTCCGCACGTGCCGATGTCGAGGAAGCGGCCCAGCACATGGGCCGCCGGATGCCGGACACGGACCTGCGGGAGCTGCTGATCGCCTCGCGGGAATCACCGCAGTGGGACGAGGTGGCCAGCCGCTGCCTGACGTGTGGCAACTGCACGATGGTGTGCCCGACCTGCTTTTGCACCACCACCGAGGACGTCAGCGACCTCACCGGCGAGCACGCCGAGCGTTGGCGGCACTGGGCGTCGTGCTTCGAGTTCGACTTCACCTACGTCCACGGCGGCGGCAGCGTCCGCCAGTCCGGGGCGTCGCGCTACCGGCATTGGCTGACCCACAAGCTGAGTACCTGGCACGACCAGTTCGGCACGTCGGGCTGCGTCGGGTGCGGCCGGTGCATCGCCTGGTGCCCCACCGGCATCGACATCACCGCGGAGATGAACAAGATGGCCGGCAGTGACTGAACGGACTGAACGGAGTGAGCCGGCATCGGCGATGGCGCCGGTGCCGTACCGGGTGCGCAGCCGCATCGTGGAGAGTCCCGATTCGGCGACGCTGTGCCTCGAGCCCGTCGGCGAGTCGCTGCGCGCCCCGCTGCCGGGGGAGTTCATGATGCTCTACGCGTTCGGCGTGGGCGAGGCCGCGATCTCGATCAGCGGCGACCCCACCGTGACCGACGGCTCGATCACCCACACCATCCGCGCGGTGGGGGCGGTGAGCCGGGCCCTGCACAACGCCGAACCCGGCAGCGTCATCGGCGTCCGCGGTCCCTTCGGCACCACCTGGGGACTAGAGGAAGCCGTCGGGCGCGACCTGGTCCTGGTCGCCGGCGGCGTGGGGCTGTGCCCGCTGCGTCCGGCGGTGCTGGGCGCGCTGGCCGGACGGTCGAGCTACGGCAAGGTGACGCTCATCGTCGGCGCGCGCTCGCGGGCGGACTTAGTGTTCGCCGAACAACTCGAAAAGTGGGCCGACGACCCGCAGATCGAACTGCACGTCACGGTCGACGTCCCGGTCCAGGGCTGGCGTGGCGAGGTCGGCCTGGTCACCGAGCCGCTGCACCGGCTCACGCTCGACCCCGGGAACACCACCGCCTTCCTGTGCGGGCCGGAGCCCATGCTGCGGTTCGGCGCCGAGGCGCTGCTGGCGAAAGGCGTGGCCGCCCAGGACATTCGGGTGTCGCTGGAACGCAACATGCAATGCGGAATCGGGTGGTGCGGTCACTGCCAGCTGGGTCCGCTGCTGTTGTGCCGTGACGGCCCGGTCGTCGGCTACGACGTGGCCGGCCCGCTGCTTTCCGTGAAGGAGCTTTAGATGAGCCCGACCACACTGGCCGTGTGGAAGTTCGCGTCCTGCGATGGTTGTCAGCTCACCCTGCTGGACTGCGAGGACGAGCTGCTCACCCTGGCCGACCAGGTGCAGATCGCCACGTTCGCCGAGGCGTCCAGCGCGATGGTCGGCGGACCGTACGACGTGTCGCTGGTCGAAGGCTCGGTCACTACTTACCACGACGAGCAGCGCATCCGCGAGATCCGCGAGCAGTCAAAGGTTCTCGTCACCATCGGTGCGTGCGCGACGGCCGGGGGAGTGCAGGCTCTGCGCAACTTCGCCGACGTCGCCGAGTTCGCCTCCGTCGTCTACGCCAAACCGGAGTACGTCGACACGCTGGCGACCTCCACGCCGGCGTCGGCGCACGTCAAGGTCGACTACCAGCTGCCCGGCTGCCCGATCGACCGCGGCCAGCTGCTCGACACCCTGGCGGCCCTGCTGATCGGGCGCAAACCGCAGATCCCGGCCAAGACGGTGTGCACCGAGTGCAAGCTCCACGGCGTCACGTGCGTCGTTGTCTCAGAAGGGATTCCGTGCCTCGGCCCGGTCACCCACGCGGGCTGCGGGGCGCTATGCCCCCGGCACCATCGCGGCTGCTTCGGCTGTTTTGGGCCGTCGGCGGCGCCCCGGACCGCGACGCTGATCCCGCTGCTGCGCCGCGACGGCATGTCCGACGGCGACGTCGACCGGGTGTTCTCGACGTTCAATGTGACCACCTTCTCCGCCGAACGGAGCAATCAGTGAACCCGTCCACGCGCACGCTGAGCGTGGGCACGCTGACCCGCGTCGAGGGCGAAGGCGCGCTGCGTGTCGCGTTGAAGGACGGACAACTGGAAAGCGTCGAGCTGAACATCTATGAGCCGCCCCGGTTTTTCGAGGCGTTCCTGCGCGGACGCGCCCACACCGAGCCGCCCGACCTGACGGCGCGGGTGTGCGGCATCTGCCCGGTCGCCTATCAGGTCAGCGCGTGCAACGCGATCGAAGACGCCTGCGGTGTCGAGGTGGACCAGGAGCTCGTCGAGCTGCGCCGCCTGCTCTACTGCGGCGAATGGATCCACAGCCACATCCTGCACATCTACCTGCTGCACGCGCCGGATTTCCTCGGCTACCCCGACATCATCGGCATGGCGCGCGACCACGCGCGCGACGTCGAGCGCGGGTTGTCGCTGAAGAAGGCGGGCAACCGGCTAATGGAGTTCGTCGGGGGTCGCGCGATCCACCCGGTCAACGTGCGGCTGGGCGGATTCTATTCGGTGCCAACGCGATCGGACTTCGCGCCGCTCGAAGAGCAGTTGCGCCGGGCCCTGGATGACGCGCTCGCGACCGTCGAATGGGTGTCGCGCTTCGAATTCCCCGACCTCGAGCTGGACCACGAGTTCCTTGCGCTCACGGCGTCCGCCCGATACCCCATCGAGAACGGCGCCATAGCGCGCAGCGCCGGCCCGCCGTTTCCCGTCGCCGAGTTTACCGAGCACGTCGTCGAGTCCCAGGTGCCCCACTCCACCGCCCTGCACGCGACGCTCGACGGCGGCCGCCACCTGACCGGACCCCTGGCCCGGTACTCGCTGAACTCCTCGGCGCTCTCGCCCGTCGCGGCGCAGGCGGCCGCGCAAGCCGGCCTGACGGTCGAATGCCGAAACCCGTTCCGCAGCATCATCGTCCGCGCCGTCGAGGTGGTCTACGCGATCGAAGAGGCTTTACGCATCATCGACGAATACCAGCGCCCGGCCCGCCCGTTCGTCGAGGTCCCGGCGCGCGCCGGCGTCGGCCACGGCGTCAGCGAGGCACCCCGCGGCCTGCTGTACCACGGCTACCGCATCGGCGAGGACGGGCTGGTTTCGGCGGCGACCATCATCCCGCCCACCTCCCAGAACCAGGCGGCCATCGAAGCCGACCTGGCCAACCTGGTTTCCGGAAACCTCGCCCTCGACGACGCCGCGCTGACCGCGCTATGCGAGCAGCTGATTCGCAGCTACGACCCGTGCATCTCGTGCTCCGCGCACTTTCTGACGTTGACGGTGCAACGGGGATGACGTCCGCTTCGGGCGGGACCGTCGTGATCGGCCTGGGCAACCGCTACCGCGGCGACGACGGCGTCGGCGTCGCCGTGGCCGCCGAGCTGGACCGACTGGCGCTGCCCGCGGTTCGCGTGGTGACCGACATCGCCGAACCCACGGGCCTGCTCGACGCGTGGTCGGGCGCCACACTCGCGGTGGTGATCGACGCCGCGGTCGGGACGCCGCCGACGCCCGGCCGCGTGCGGCGGTGCGGCCTGAGCGACGTGGCGGCTAGTGGCGGATTGAGTTCGCACAGCATCGATATCGTTCGCACGCACGCGCTGGGCGAGGCGCTCGAACGAGTGCCCGACGAACTGGTGCTGTTGACGGTGGAAGTCGCCGACACCGGTCACGGGACCGGTTTGACCCCCCGGGTTGCGCGCGCGGTGCCCGAGGTTGTGGGCATGACGGTGGCCGAAATCAACTCGAGGCGACCCGGAAGGGCCCTTCGGTCTGACGGGCGGTGACTTTTGGCCGCTGACCGAGGCCGGCGGCGGCCCTAGCGTTAGTGATATGGCGTTGTCGCCGCAGCGCGTCTTGGTGCCATGGAGAGGTGATCGTCATGAGCCAGATCGCCGCGATTTGGGCGGTTTCCGGGTCGGTTGTCGTGGTGCTCCTGGCGCTCGCATCGATCAGAGTGGTGCAGCAATATCAGCGCGGCGTGCACTTCCGGCTCGGCCGGGTTATCGCGGTGCGCGAACCCGGCTTGCGGTTCATCATTCCGATCATCGACCGCCTGTGGCGGATTTCGATGCGCATCGTCACGATGCCGATCCAGTCGCAGGGCATCATCACCCGCGACAACGTGAGTGTCGACATCGCCGCGGTTGCCTACTTCCGCGTCGTCGATGCCCGCAAGGCCGTCGTCGTGATCGAAAACGTCAACGCCGCCATCGACCAGATCGCGCAAACGACCTTACGGAACGTCGTGGGACAGCATTCCCTCGATGAAGTGCTCGCCCAGACCGAGAAGATCAACGGCAGCATTCGCCAGATCCTCGACACCACGACCGTGGAGTGGGGCGTCGAGGTGACCTTGGTGGAGCTCAAGGACATTCAGCTGCCGGAGAGCATGAAGCGCGCGATGGCCCGCGAGGCCGAGGCCGAGCGGGAGAAGCGAGCCAAAATCATTGCCGCGGAAGGGGAAGCCCGAGCCGCGGCGGCCCTCGGCGACGCGTCCGACACCATGATGAGGCACCCGCTGGCGTTGCAACTGCGCAACCTGCAGACGCTGCTCGAACTCGGGGTGGAAAAGAACACCACCATCGTTTTCCCCGCCCCGCTGATGACCGCGATCGGAGAACTCACCGCCTTCCTGACCCGTGAGTCGGACGCCTCGAGGTCCACCCGGCAAGCCGTCGAAATGGCCGACGACAAGCTGGTCCATGCCGCGCCCCTGCAGTGAACGTCGCGCGAGTCCGCCGTGAGAACTAGCCAGAAAACCGGTGGCGTGGTCACGGCTCGCGCTCGTCAGCGGGTTCTGGTGAGAGCCGATGTCGCGGCGGCCCGCCTCGGCAGCGTGATCATCCTGGCCTTTGCCCTGGGCTGGTTCTTGCTGCTGGCCGTGCGCGAACACCTCGGCGTCGAGCGGGTCGCCCCCGGGCGATTCGGGTGGTCGGTGGCCCTGCTCGCCGCCGCGGCCTTTATTGCACGCGGCATCTTCCTTGGCCGGCCGGTCACCGCCCGGCACGCGTTGATCTCCGCCGCCGCGCTGGGCGCCGGAGTGTTTGCGCACTTCCTCTCGTACGGCGTGCTCGGGAACTTCCTCATCGCCGGCAGTGGGCTCGCGCTCGTCTTGCCGACGACGGCCAAACCGCAACCGGAGCTGCTGGATCAGGTGTGGCCGCTCGTGGACGCCACCCGCGAGGACCCGTTGGCGCCCTTCGCCATGCACTCGTCCAAGAGCTACCACTTCAACGCGGACCGCTCCGCGGCGATCGCTTACCGCACCCGGCTCGGGTTCGCCGTCGTCAGCGGGGACCCGATCGGCGACGCCACCCAATTCGACGGGCTGGTGGACGATTTCGTCCGCATGTGCCGAAGCCGCGGTTGGCAGATCATCGTGCTGGCCGCCGGGGAGCGGCACGTCAGCCTGTGGCGCAACGAGGTCGTCGGCCAGCAGATGATCGCAGTGCCGATCGGCCGCGACGTCGTCGTCGACGTCCCGCGCTTCACGTTGGCGGGGCGCCGTTTTCGCAACTTGCGCCAGGCGGTGCAGCGCACCCGCAACAGCGGGGTCACCACACAGATCGTCGACGAGCAAGAACTCGATCAAGCGCTCTCCGCCGAGCTGACCGAGGTGCTGTATGCCGCGCACCGCGCAGCGCGGACCGAACGCGGGTTCAGCATGAACCTGGACGGGGCTTTGCAGGGCCGCTATCCCGGCATCAAGCTGGCCATCGCGCGCGACCGGTCCGGGCGGGTGGTGGCGTTTCACCGCTACACCACGGCCGACGCGGGACTGGAAGTCAGCCTCGACGCACCGTTCCGCCGCCCCGACGCCCCGAACGGGGTCGACGAGCGCCTCAGCGTGGACATGATCGAAGAAGCGAAACTCAATGGAGCGCTCCGGCTTTCGCTGGCGTTCGCCGCTTTCCCGGAGATCTTCGACGCGGCGAACCCGACGCCGCTGCAGCGGGCCGCGTATCGGTTGATCCACCTGCTCGATCCGTTGATCCGGCTGGAGTCCCTGTACCGCTACCTCAACAAGTTCCATTGCGTGGCCGAGCGACGGTACGTGGTCCTGTGCGCCCACCACATCCCGGCCGCGCTGCTGGTGTTGCTGTCGCTCGAGTTCATGCCGCGCCCGCGCCGCAAGCGACTGGTGAGATGACTCAGGCGCGGTCGCGGCTGCCCAGCAGCGGCGGCCCGAACCGGAACCGGCGGCCGGTGACCATGTCGGGAAGCACCCGCACGTAGTGCGTCTTCTCGGAGGACAGCCACGGCAACAGTTGCGCGCGTTCGGCCTCCTGGATCTGCTCGTCGGTGCGCAGCGAGCGGGCCCTGCCCTTGACGATCACGCTCCAGCCCTCCGCCACGTTGTGTTCGTCGACCTCGAACAGCACGCGGTTGTTGATCGCGGTGCTGACCAGCTTGGTGCCCTCCGCCGTGCGAAACAGGATCGACTTGTGCTGGACCACGAAGTTGACGGGGAAGATCTCGGGCACGCCGTCGACGCTGGTGACCAGTCGTCCCAAGGCCACGCCGGACATCAGCTCCCAGCATTCGTGCTCCGGCAGGATCGTCACGCCATCATCGGTTATGGACATCAGCCACCTTTCTTCGATAGGTCAAAGTCGTTCAACCGCCTGGCCGTTCGGGCCAGCTTAGCTAGCTAATGCTCAGCACTTCCTCCGGCGCACGTCTGGGGGTCGGCGCGGGTGTCGCTTCCATCGGCGGCGCGATGCCGGCGCGGATAAGCACCTGCGGCTGGCCGTCGTGTTCCAGCAGGCCGCGCACGACATCGCGGCTTTCGTCCAGCTCGATCAGGTGGGTCAGCGTGCAGGTCGCCAGGAACGCCATCGTGCATTCCAGTAGCACGGTCGACAGCACTTCGCCGCACCGCAGCACGTCCGCCCTGGTGTCTTCGGGGGTGGACAGCACCAATATCTTCGACCAGTCCACCGCGACCTCGGGACGGCGATCCTGTTCCGTCCTGGCCGGAAATTCCCGCGCCACGTCCACGCGGCGAATTTCCTTGCCGGACAACAGCGCGCCCGGCGGCACACCCTCGTTCATCGCGAAAGGCGAAGTCCACCATTCGAGTTCGGCGTGATACGTCGCGTCGTCGCGGCGCAGCGACTCGGTGAGCTGTGACGCCTTGACCAGCGCGGGTCGCGCGTCGTCGCGGAGCACGTCGAGTGTCACCAGGCTCTCGTCGAAGGTGCTGCGCAGCACGGGCTCGAAGAGGTCCCAGTAGGTGGGCTGCCCCATCGGGAGCCGGTCGGTTCGGCGGTGCAGGATCGCGTTGGCACGATCGCGCTGCGCGCGCGTGACGTACTCGACGGAGTGGAATTCGACAGTCGCCAAATGGTCGGGGTCGTTCGGATTCGGAAAGCGTTCGACGTCCGCGCCCCATCCCGCGGCGCGCATGGCGACCCGAAGGTGATCGAGCGCGGCGCCGCAGCTGAGGATCGCCTCCCGGCCGGAGCGGTCCGTGCCCGGCACCGTTCGGTCGCGGTCGACGAACAGCCGTAAAGTCCCGTCCTCGGCGACCCACCGCCACGGCTGGCTGTTGTGTACCGACGGAGCCCGGCACGCGAGCTGCACCGCTTGCCTGAGAGTCTGCGTGTCCACCGTCGTTTTCATGACCGTCAATTCCCTTGCCGAGGTTTCGCTTCACCATCGAAGGTAGGCCGGAACCCGGCTGGCGGCCAGGGTCGTTGTACCCGGCCGCCGGGGTCGATCAGGTGCCGAAAGGCCTACGCAGAAGAGTTCTTTTCGACGTAGCCCACCACGTCGGCCAGTGTCCGAAGCGACCCGTAGTCCGATTCGGGGATGTCGACGCGCAGCCGCCGGTGAATGCCGCGAAGGAAGCTGAGCCAGTCCATCGAATCGAGGTCGACCTGGTCGCGCAGCAGCACGTCGTCGCTGATGTCGTCCGGATCCACTTCGGGGGCGATGCTTGTCAGCACGGAAAGGACTGCCGCCCGGGTGTCTTCGTTCATCGTCGTCATGTGCACTCACTTCCCTCACTTTTCGAGGAGGTCGGGCTGCTGGAGCAGCTCGTTGATCGCGCTGAGGAACAACGCGCCCCGGTGGCCGTCACTCGCGCGGTGGTCGGCGGCGAGCGTCGCCTGCACGGTGCTCATCACCCGGATTCCGCCGTCGATGACGCAGACCCGCTGGGCCGGCTGGCCGAAGCCGACGATCGCCACCTGGGGTGGGTAGATGACGCCGAAGACCGTGTCGACGCCCTTGTCGCCGAGGTTGGTGACGGTAATCGTCGGGTCGGACATTTCCGAGCTTCGCAGGGAGAAGGAGCGCGCCCGCGCGACGAGATCGGTGAGGTCGTCCATCAATTCGTCGAGCTTCTTCTCCGGGACGTCATGGATGGCCGGCGCGACGAGACCGCCGCCGCGCAGCGAGATCCCGACGCCGACATGGACCCCGTTCGCGGGCTCGAACCCGTCGTCGCGCCAAAATCCGTTGAACTCGCCGAAGCGCTGCGCGGCGAGGCCGACCGCCTTGAGCAGCAGCACGGCCGGCAGCACCCGCTCGTCGATGGACCGTTGCGCGTTGCGGGTCGTCAGCCAGGTCAGCGACTTCTCCAGCACGATCTCGTCGGCAAGGTAATAGTGCGGGATCTCATGCTTCGACCGGCTCATCGCGGCGGCGATCGACGTGCGCATCGCGGCCGCGCGGTCGGCCGGTGTGGCCTTGGTCGCTTTCTCCTCTTTCGGCTTCTGCGGCTTCTGGGCGGCGGCGTGCCGGATGCTGGCGGCGGCGTGCTCGACGTCGCTGATGATGACGGCGCCCTGCGGGCCGGTGCCGTTCAGCGCGTCGATGTCGACGTGCAGGCTCATCGCGAGGCGGCGAGCCGCCGGCGACACCCACCGACGATGTTGCGGGGCACCGGCAGGAGTGACCCCGACGGGCGCCTTGGCGCGTTCCGCCGACGGTTTGTCATCGCGGGCTGCGGACCGCTGCTTGGCGGCGGGCCGGACCCGCTTTTCCGCCCGCTCGCCCGGGGCCAGCAGCGTCGCCAAAGTGGTTCCCACTTGGACCGTTTCACCGACCGGAACGAGTAGTTCGCCGACCGTGCCCTCCTGCCAGCATTCGATTTCCACGGCGGCCTTGGTGGTTTCGACAACCGCCACGATCTGCCCGCGCGTCACCTTGTCCCCGGGCTTGACCAGCCACTCGTTGAGCGTGCCCTCGTCCATGTCGGCGCCCAGGGCGGGCATCTTGAACTCGATCATTGTTGCGGCTCACCGAACAGGCCCTGGACGGCGGCGACGATCTGCGCGGTTTGCGGCAGCGCCGCCTGCTCAAGGTGCTTGGCGTACGGCATCGGGACCTCGGCGCTGCACACCCGGGCGATGGGGGCGTCGAGGTCGTAGAACGCGCCCTCCACCACCCGCGCCGTGATCTCGGCGGCCAGACTGCCGCTGCGCCAGGCCTCGTCGATGACGACCAGCCGATGCGTCTTGCGCACCGATTCCAAGATGGTGTCCTCGTCAAGTGGCCGCAGCACCCGCAGATCGATTACCTCGCAATCGATTCCGGCCAGCGACAACTCGTTTGCGGCGTCGAGCGCCTTCCACAGCGAGCCGCCGTAGGCCACCACGGTGACATCGGTCCCGGCGCGGCGAACGGCCGCTCCGGAGATGTCGGTGGGGCCGAGGGCCTCGATGTCCGACGAGGTGTTGTAGAGCTGAACGTGTTCGAAAATCACCACCGGGTCCGGGTCGGCCAGTGCCGGGCCCAGCATGCCGTAGGCATCCTCGACGGTGGCAGGGGCCACCACTTTGATGCCGGGGATGTGGGCGTACCAGGGCTCCAGGCTGTGCGAGTGCTGCGCTGCGAGCTGGCGTCCGGCCCCCGTGGCCATGCGCACGACGATCGGGACCGAGAACTGCCCGCCCGACATGTGGCGAAGGGCCGCAGCGGTATTGACGATCTGATCGAGCGCCAACAGGCTGAAGTTCACCGTCATGACTTCGATGATGGGGCGTAATCCATTGAGGGCGGCCCCGATTCCGATCCCGACGAAGCCCAGCTCCGACAGCGGCGTGTCACGCACCCGCTCGGGTCCGAATTCGTCCAGCAGTCCCTTGGACGCCGCGTAGGTTCCGCCGTACCGGCCGACGTCCTCACCCATCAGCACCACGCGCGGGTCGTCGTGCAGGGCGTCGCGAATCGCGTCGTGAACCGCGGCCCGGTAGGTCGTCTTCGTCGTCTTCATCGCGCCTCCTCCGGAGTCGGGGTGAGCACGTCGCGTTCGAGATCCGCCACGTCCTCCCACGTGCCCGCCTCGGCGAAGGCCACCGCGGCCTCGATCTCGGCGACGGCCGAATCCTCGATCTCCCGAACGTCTTCGGCGGACAGCGTGCCGTCGTCCAGGCACCGGTCGGTGAACGACCGGATCGGGTCGCGGTCGCGCCACCGTTCGACCTCGCCCTTGTCGCGGTACAGCTCGGGGTCGAACATCGAATGCGCCCGGAACCGATAAGTGCGGAACTCGATGAAGAACGGGCCGCCGGTGTCCCGGACGTGATCGACGCCCTGCTGCGCGGCGACGTGGCACGCCTCGACGTCCATCCCGTCGACGGCCATGGTCGGCACGCGGTACGACGCCGCCTTGACCGTGAGGTCGGTCTGCGACTGCGCGCGCTCCAGCGCGGTGCCCATCGCGTAAAGGTTGTTCTCGCAACAGAACAACACCGGCAGGTGCCACAGCGCCGCCATGTTCAGCGACTCGTGAAACGCGCCCTCGGCCACCGCGCCGTCACCGAAGTAGCAGGCCGTCACCCGCTTCTGCTGCAGCATGGAGTCGGCCAGCGCAATGCCCACCGCGAGCGGCAGGCCGCCGGCGACGATCGCGTTGCCGCCGTAGAAGCGCTTCGACGCGTCGAACAGGTGCATCGACCCTCCCCGACCGCGGGAGCAGCCCTCCTGCTTGCCGAACATCTCGGCCATGATCGAGGTCATCGGGATGCCGCGCAGCAGCGCGTGCGCGTGCTCGCGGTACGTCGCGACCACCGCGTCGTCGTCGGCCAGCGCGCGCAGGGACCCGGCGGCGACGGCCTCCTCGCCGACGTAGAGATGGAGGAACCCGCGAATCTTGGCCGCGCTGTAGAGTTCCGCGCACTTCTCCTCCATACGGCGCACCCGAACCATGTCCGACAACAGTTCATGGGCCAACTTGGTGTCTGTCACGACGGCACCCCCTCCGCATGGCGGTCCGGCTGTCTCTCGATGGTGGAGGTGTCGCCTTCGGGCAAGCCGAGTTCGCGGGCCTTGAGCAGCCGGCGCATGATCTTGCCGCTGCTCGTGTGCGGCAGCGAGTCCACGAACTCGAGCTCCTTGGGCGCCACGGTGGCCCCGAGGCGCTTGCGTGCGTGGCCGATCAATTCCAGGCGCAGGTCTTCGTCGGCCACGACGCCGTTCTTAAGCGTGACAAAGGCTTTCACCATTTCACCGACGGTGGGGTCGGGTATGCCGATGACGGCCGCCTCGGCAACCGCCGGGTGATCGGTGAGCGCGCTTTCGACCTCGAACGGGCCGATCAGATGCCCCGCGGACTTGATCACGTCGTCCTTGCGCCCGACGAACCAAAAGTAGCCGTCGGCGTCCTTCTTCGCCAGGTCCCCGCTCAGATAGAGGCCGTCGGCGAAGGCGTTGCGGTAGCGCTCCTCCGCATTGAGGTAGCCGCGGAACATCGAGGGCCAGCCCGGCTTGAGCGCGAGCTCACCCTCGACATCGGGTTCGTCGATCACCGTCGTCGTTCCGTCGTCGTTGTGGCGCACGATGAATGCGTCGACGCCGGGCAGCGGCCGGCCCATCGATCCCGGTTTGATGTCGAACGCCGGCGTGTTGGCGATCATGATGCCGCCCGTCTCGGTCTGCCACCAGTTGTCGTGAATCGGCAAGCCCAGCACCCGCTTTCCCCACCAGACGGCCTCGGGGTTGAGCGGCTCGCCCACGCTGGCGATGAAACGCAGGCGCGGAAAGCGGTATTGCGCGGGCATTTCCGGCCCCGCCTTGATCAGCATCCGTATCGCGGTCGGTGCGGTGTACCACACCGACACGCCCTGGTCCTGCAGGATCTGATACCACCGCTGGGCGTCGAACTCGGCCTCGTCGACGATCGAGGTGACGCCGTGCAGCAGCGGGCTGATGATGCCGTACGACGTTCCCGTCACCCAGCCGGGATCCGCTGTGCACCAATAGGTGTCCTCGGGATGCAGGTCCAGCGCGTACAGGCCGGTGAGATAGTGCATCGCCACCGCGCCGTGCACGTGGATGGCACCCTTGGGTGTGCCGGTGGTGCCGCTGGTGAAGTGCAGCAGCGAGGGGTCGTCGGCGGTGGTCGGCTCGATCGGCGCGTTCTCGTCGGCCGCGTCCACCCATTGCCAGAAATTGAGCGTTCCGGGTGGGGGATCGGCCCCATGTTCGTCCCGGTCGTCCCCGTCGACGACGAATACGTAGCGCACCGACGGCAGGCGATCACGGATCTTGGCGATCTTGCGCCGGTAGAGCGCCGCCGTGGTGACCAGAACGTCGGCCTGCCCGATGTTCACCCGGGTGGCGATCGGCTCGGGCCCGAAGGCCGAGAACAACGGCGAAACGACGCTTCCGTTGCGAAGCGCGCCCAGCATCGCGATGTATAGCTCGGGCGAGCGGTTCATCATCGTGAACACGCGGTTGCCCTTGTTGATGCCGAGCGAGCGCAGCGCGCTGGTGAATCGTTTGGTGAACCGGCCGAGGTCCGCGTAGCTGAGGTCGCGCGTGGTGATCGCGCCGTCCCAGCCCTGGTCGAGGACGAAGCGCAACGCCGTGCGCGTCGCGGTCGGGCCCTCCGCGTGCCGGTCTACGGCAGCGTAGGCGATGTTGCAGCCGCCCGGTCCCATGCCCTCGCACAACGCCGGCACGTCGGACCAGTGAAACTGCGCGCGCGCTTGTTCGTAGTCGGTGAGGTTGGGGCGGACGGTGTAGTCGTCGGGGGTCTTGTGGATGACATCCATGAGGCGTCCTAGCGGTGTGGCCCTGTTCTGTCGCCTGGGCATGTTCATCGTTTGCCCGGCCGCAATTCCGCAATAGAGACGAAAGTCATCAATGAGCCGGCGCTACTCACCCGGGGACCAAGGACCCTGGTGGCGGAACGCGCGCATGCCCGAGGGTCGGGATGGGACAGGAAGTGAGCGTGCGTAATGACCCAGACGACGGTGGGTACCGACGTGATCACCAGCGCGGTGGAGCTGGCGTGCCGCGCACCCTCGCTGCACAACATTCAGCCCTGGCGCTGGGTGGCGCACAAGACGAGCGTCGACCTGTTCGTCGACCCGCACCGAATGGTCACGTCGACCGACACCTCGGGTCGCGAGGCGATCATGAGCTGCGGCGCCGCGCTCGACCATTTCCGGGTCGCGATGGCCGCCGCCGGCTGGGACACCAACATCGATCAGTTCCC
>NZ_LZKK01000194.1 GCF_001672815.1 Mycobacterium sp. E796
TCCTGGCCGAGCACGCTCGCCACGAAATACGGCAGCATATACCCGGCGATTCCCCGATTCACGAACTCTTCGTCGGCGATGGCGGCATGTATCCCCAAATCGTAGGGGTCCGCCTCGTACCGGGTGGCGATGGAATCCTTTGCGGCCCTGTATAACTCGATGTAGGCGTGGTCTTGGCCATCCTGGCTGGCAAAAAACGGCCGGGAATAGCTACCGTTCAGCTGCGCGCTCAGGTATCGGTGCCAGCGCTCGGGCGGCCAGGCGTATTCCCATGATTCGGCGAGGGCGGGCCGGTTCATCCACTCCGAGATCATCTCGGCGTCGGCGTCCGGGTCGGCAAGCCGGAAAGCGTACGGTTCGGGAACGTCGGCGGCGCCGGGCGGCGGCGGCACGCGACGCACCTCGTCGCTGATGTTGGTCAGTTCCCGCGGCAAGATCACTTCGGGTTCGCTCATATCAAACGCGGAGCCTACCCAAGCGCCTCTGTCCACTCGTCGGCCAGCGCGGAAACCCAGCCGGTAGCGGCCTCGGGGCGGTCGGGCGGCGCCGCCACCAGGACCAGTTCGTCGACGCCCACCTCAGCGAGCGCGCCGATGTCGCGGACACTCGGATCGCGCAGCGCCACGGACACCCTCAGCTCGGCGCGATCGCGGCCATCGTCGGCGCAGAGCCGCTCGAGCCTGTCCATGCGTTCGCGCACCGCGGCCGGCCCGTCGAGGTTGAACCCGTACCAGCCGTCGCCCCAAGCGGCCACCCGGCGCAGCGCCGCATCGCTGTTGCCGCCCAACACAATTGGGATGCAGCGCTCACGCAACGGCTTTGGGTTGACCCGGATCGCATCGAAGCGGACGAACGTCCCGTCGAACGAGGCGACGTCGTCGCGCCACAACGTGCGCATCGCCGCCACGTATTCGGCGGTGCGGGCGGCCCGCTGCTCGAAAGGCACACCGAGAGCGGCGAATTCCTCCCGCGACCATCCGACGCCCACGCCCAGCGTCAGCCGCCCGCCGCTCAGCCGGTCCAGGCTGGCGGTCTGCTTGGCGACCACGACCGGGTTGTGTTCGGGGAGCAGGAGCACGCCCGTCGCCAGGCCGATCCGGGACGACGCGGCGGCGGCGAAGCTCAGCGCGATCATCGGGTCGAGCCAATCCGCTTGCGCGGGAACGGCTATGACGCCGTCGTCGGAATAGGGGTAGCGGGACGCGGATCGATCCACCATGACGACGTGTTCACCGGCCCAGAGTGTGGCAAAGCCGCACTTGTCCGCGGCCGATGCGACGGCGTCGATCACCGCCCGATCGGCGCCGGACCCGATTCCCAGCGCGTGCAATCCCAACCGCATTTCAGTTGCCTTTGAGGAGCTTCGCCAGCACCGACGCGTGACTGCCGTCCACTTCGCGGGCGGCGGTCACCAGGGTTACGACGCCGCGCTTGGCCAGCTTTCGCAGTTCCGCCAGCGCCGGGCTGTCGTGCAACTCGTCGGTGTAGCGCGCCGCGAATTCGTCGAACCGTTCCGGGTCATGGTGGTACCACTCGCGCAGCTCCTTCGACGGCGCGACGTCCTTGCACCAGATGCCCACCCGCGGGTCGTCCTTGCGCACCCCGCGGGGCCAGATGCGATCGACCAGCACCCGCTGCCCGTCGTTCGGATCGGTTTCGTCATATATGCGCGCCACACGAATGCGGCTTCTCGCGCCCACGCGCTCAGGTTAGCGATCTTGTCGGTCGCCCCGGTATAATCGAACCTATGTTCGAACCGAATGCCGACGAGGCCGCTCTCATCGAGAGGATCGCCGACTTGGAGCGCGAAAAATCGGCGGCCGCCGCGGGTCAGGCGCGGTTGGCCGCGGCCCTCGATGCGTTGCGACGCTCGAACGAAGCCGCCGCCGGGGTGCCGACCGCCCAGCGCGGACGGGGCGTGGCCAGCGAGATCGCCCTGGCGCGACGCGATTCCCCCGCCCGGGGCGGTCGGCATCTGGGCTTCGCGAAGGCGCTGGTGTACGAGATGCCACACACGCTGGCCGCGCTGGAATGCGGGGCGCTGTCGGAGTGGCGGGCCACCCTGATCGTGCGCGAGAGCGCCTGCCTGGACGTCGAGGATCGCCGGACGCTGGACGCCGAGTTGTGCGCCGACCCGGACAAGCTGAACGGCGTGGGCGACGCGCGGCTGGCCGCCGCCGCCAAGGCGATCGCCTATCGCCTGGATCCGCATGCCGTCGTCGAGCGAGCGGCCAAGGCCGAGAACGAGCGCACGGTCACCATTAGGCCCGCGCCGGACACGATGACCTACGTGACGGCGCTGCTGCCGGTGACCCAGGGAGTCTCGGTGTACGCGGCGCTGCGCCGCGAGGCGGACACCCGCGGCGACGGCCGCTCACGCGGCCAAATCATGGCGGACACCCTGGTGGAACGGGTCACCGGACGCGAGGCGGCGGCCCCCACCCCGATCGCGGTCAACCTGGTCCTCTCGGACGCAACGCTGCTGGGCGGTGACGACGCGCCGGCCGACCTCTCCGGCTATGGCGCCATTCCGGCGGCGGTCGCCCGGGCCATGGTCGCCGCCACGCTGGCGGACCGGCGCTCCCGGGCGACGCTGCGCAGGCTCTACGCGCATCCGCGTTCGGGGGCGCTGGTGGCAATGGAGTCACGAGCGCGCCTGTTCCCGCGCGGCCTGGCAGCGTTCGTCGAAATGCGCGATCAACGTTGCCGCACGCCCTATTGCGACGCGCCGATCCGGCACCGCGACCACGCGCGGCCGTGGGCCGCGGGCGGGCCCACCAGCGCGGACAACGGTCTGGGGTCCTGCGAGCAATGCAACTACGCCAAGGAGGCCGCAGGCTGGCGGGTCACGACCACTGTGGACGAAAACCACACGCACACAGCCGAATTCACCACGCCGACGGGGCAGACGTACCGGTCGACGGCCCCACCTCGGGCTCCCACGATCGAAGTCAGCGAGATCGAGTTACGAATCGGCGTCGCTATTGCCCGACACGCCGCTTAGGCCATCGAGGTCGATAACTTCGCCGCGGTTGATGCTGACCCAATCGCGCCCATCGAGATACGGGCGCAGGCTTCGGCCGATGAGGTCGAGATCGGCCGGCGCCTTGGGCCGCTGCAGTTCGTAGACATGCGGCAACTCGGCCATCCCGGTTACGACGTTCCACAGCGTCAGCGCGGGAGTCCCGGTCGGCGGATCCACCAACACGGGTCCGAACAAGCACTGGCCCAACAGAAAAAGCGTCGGCACACCGAACCCGCCCGCGTCGAGGACGCGCTGATGTTCCTCGCGGATCTCGTCGTGGGTGGTGGGGTCGTCCAGCGCCTCGTCCAAAACCGCCGCGTCGACGCCGATGTCGCCCAGCAGTTTTCGTGCCACCGCCGGATCGTGCGGCTTGCCACCCAGGGTGTGCAGTTCACGTCCGATCGTGCCGTACCACCGGTCCAGCAACGACATGTCCGTCCGGCGCAGCAGCGCCCCGATCCGCATCAGCGACCAGCCGTAGGACCACTCCCGTTCCCACGGGTGCTTTTGGCCCTCCGACCAATTGACCTCTTCGAGGCTGAAGAACCGCCAGTTGATGGTTATGCCGAGCTGCTCACGAACGTCGCGGAGCCACAACGACGTCTGGTAGGCGAACGGGCACATGGGGTCGAAGTGGAAGTCCACGGTGGCGCTCATCGGACCGACTCCTAGTAGTGGTACGTGTCCGACGGCGCGGGCGAGTGCACGCGCTCCTCGTCGTCGAACTCCGACACCTCGATGCCGTAGGCGCGGGCCAGCTCTAAGATCTTGGTGGCCCTCGCGATACGCGGCAGGTCGGAGCCGTTGCGGATCTCTCCCCCGTCACGTTCGAACTCGGCGAAAAACTCCTTGGCCCAGGAGATTTCGTCCTGGGATGGGGAAAGCCCCTCGTTCACCACCGCGCACTGATCTGGCGTCAGGCAGATCTTGCCGGTCATCCCGAATTCGACGGAAACGGCCGTGGCCTCGATGAGCTTCAAGGCGTTGGAGCCGATCGTCGGCCCGTCGATCGCGCTGGGCAGGTTGGCCGCTTTCGCGGCGATCGTGAAGCGCGAGCGCGCGTACGCCAGGGTGCTCGGGTCCTCCCCGAAGCCGGTGTCGCGGCGGAAATCGCCGATCCCGAACGCGAGCCGGAATGTGCCCTTGGCCGCGGCGATCTCGGTGATGCGCTCCAGTCCCCGGGCCGTCTCGACCAACGCCACGATGGGCACGTTGGGCAGGCGTTGCGCGGTCTCGGTGACGTGGTCCACCGATTCGACCATCGCCAGCATCACCCCGCCGACGGGCGTACCGGCCAGCGCCGCCAAATCATCGGCCCACCACGGGGTGCCGAACCCGTTGATGCGGACCCAGTCGGTGTTTTCGGCGTTGAGCCAACGCACCACGTTCTCGCGGGCGGCCTGCTTGTCTTTGGGCGCCACCGCATCCTCGATGTCCAGGACCACGATGTCGGCGCGGGAATGCGCTGCGGCCTGGAACCGATCGGCGTGCGCGCCGTTGACCAGCAGCCAACTGCGGGCGAGAACGGGATCGATGCGCCAGCCGATGTCGGCGGGATCCGGCGCCTGGTCGTCGACCTGTTCGTACATCTGATCTGTCGCCATGTTCATTCCGTTGAGTGAAATTCGTGTTTCTTAGACCGTAGTCGCCTGGCGAACCGGCGATCACGCGGGCTTATGCGAGCGCCGCCACAGCAAGCCCCCCACAGCCAGGACGGCGAATACCAGGAGCGCGGCGAGCAACGACTGCAGCGCAAAGACCGCGAAGTCGTTGAGGTCGTACGAGTCGCCATCGCCGACACACTGGAAGCTCACGCTGGTGCCCGACTGGCCCGGCTTGTAGCTGTAGTGCGAGGTGTTGTACGCCATCGCGTATCCGCTGCGGCACACGATGGGACTCATCCACAGCGCGCTCGACGGGATGAGGGCGGTCGCCGCCGCCGCGATGCCGACACACAGGCCGATCCCCCCGCCGAGCAGCGCAACGATCGGCCCGATCCAACCGGCCCCGGAGAGCTTGCGCTGCGGCGCCGCGAAGCCTCGACCGATATAGGCTGCCCGCGGGCGCGGTGCCAGGAAAACGGGATCGGATGGGTCGCACCGCTGGTAGACGACTTGGCCCCCGACTTTGATCGTGCCGCCCGCGCGCAGGCCGGCGCGGTCGAGGACGTCTCTGTACTGCTGCTGGGAAAGTCCCGCGTCGACGACGGCGCGTGACAGCGCCTCCCGAAGCGGGGCCGGTCCCCCGAATGACTGACTGCGGTCGGCCGCCAAGGCTTGCGCCAGCCGGCGCGCGTGCTCGTCGATGGCGGCCAGCTGCGCGGCGGAGACCTCGGCCGGCTGCTCGACAGGTTGGCCCCCACCCGTGGCCGCCCTCGCGTCGGCCAGCTGGCGCTCGAGCTCCGCGATGCGCTTCTGCTGCGCGAGCTGCAGCTCCAACTCGGCGATGCGCTGTTGCGGATCCTGCTGGTCCATCAGCAAACGATCGTACTTGGCAAAATCCTCGGGTGCAGTTTCATTCCTCTCACACCGGGTAGCCCCACCCTTGCGACATTCGGGCCCTTTTTCGCGTCGCACTCTTTCTCGGTCAGTTCACTAGATCGAGCAGAACAAATTCAGGAGCAAACATGCGTAGGTCAATTGCGGTCATTTCTGCCACCGGAGCACTGCTGTTCGGCGGGGCGGGCGTCGCCAACGCCACCACTCAAAGTGTGCCGGTGCCGTCATCGACCACAACGACGCTGGCCGACAACAACAATGGCCAAAACACCGACCAACACAGCGACGACAATGGCCTGTGGGGGCTGCTTGGCCTGCTCGGGTTGGGTGGGCTCATCGGCCTCAAGCGCCGCAAGGACACCGACACAATCGCGGCTGTCGGAACACCCACGACACGCGGCAACGTCTAGCGGCATACGCCGAAGCCCCCGTCGGATGCTGCGCACGGTCTGACGGGGGCTCGCGTTTACCCGTCCCAGCGCCGGGTATTTCTGGCAAAGCGGTGCACAGCCCATAGCCCGCACCCCCAAATCCCCTATCGATGGAGGTATCGGCGATGGCCGACATGATTGTCCAATCGCCCGAGGAGGTCGTCGCGTTTCTCAAAGCGCAGCACAACCTCATCGAGGACATGTTTGACGAAGTGCTGCACGCATCCGACCCCAAGGCACGCGAGAAGCCGTTCGTGGAGTTGCGCCAACTGCTGGCCGTGCACGAGACGGCCGAGGAAATGGTGGTGCATCCGCGGATGCGGCGCGAGGGCGACGATGGCGACGCGATCGTCGACGCCCGGCTGAAAGAAGAGCACGAAGCCAAGGAACTGCTGTCGCGGATCGAGAAACTCGACACCACCTCGCAGGAGTTCGTCGACGAGCTGACCAAGCTCCGCGACGCCGTGCTCGACCACGCCCGGCACGAGGAGGACGAGGAGTTCCCCGTGCTGGAGCGGGAAGTCGACCCGAACGACCTCAAGCGGATGGGTTCGGCGGTGCGTGCGGCCGAGGCGATAGCCCCCACCCGCCCGCATCCTGGCGTGGAATCGGCGAAGCTGAATTTCGCCGTCGGGCCGTTCGCCTCGATGCTCGACCGCGCCCGCGACTTGATCGCGCAGGCCATCGGCTAGCGACGCGACCTTCCGTAGTCTCGGTGAAGTGAGCGTTGCGCCGGACACCACCGTTGCTCTGCAGGACCGGTTCTTTCGCCAGCTGCCGGAGATGGCCGTGCGCTGGCAGGCCGAGCCGGCCCCCGGCCTGCGGCTGCTCGCGATCAACGAACCGCTGGCCGCCGAGCTCGGTCTCGACGCCGACTGGCTGCGGAGTCCCGACGGGCTGCGTTTCCTGGTGGGCAACCTCGTCCCCGGCGGCGCCGTCCCGGTGGCCCAGGCTTATGCCGGGCACCAGTTCGGAGGGTATGTCCCGCGATTAGGCGACGGCCGCGCACTGCTGTTGGGCGAGCTCGTCGACGGCGGCGGGCGCCTGCGCGACATCCACCTGAAGGGGTCCGGCCGCACGCCGTTCGCGCGCGGCGGCGACGGCCTGGCGGCGGTGGGCCCGATGCTGCGCGAGTACATCGTCAGCGAGGCGATGCACGCGCTCGGCGTCCCAACGACCCGGTCGCTGGCCGTCGTCGCCACCGGGCGGCCGGTGCAGCGCGAGACGCAGCTACCCGGCGCCGTGCTTACCCGCGTCGCCAGCAGTCACCTGCGCGTGGGCAGCTTCCAATACGCTTCGGCCACCGGCGATGTCGATCTGCTGCGCCGCCTCGCGGACCACGCGATCGCGCGCCACCATCCGAGCGCGGCCGAGGCCGAGCGACCGTACCTGGCCCTGTTCGAAGCGGTGGTCGCCGTCCAGGCGTCGCTGATTGCCCGATGGATGCTGATCGGTTTCGTGCACGGGGTGATGAACACCGACAACATGACGATCTCCGGTGAAACCATCGACTACGGACCGTGCGCCTTCATGGAGGCGTATGACCCGGACACGGTTTTCAGCTCGATCGATTTCTGGGGTCGCTACGCCTACGGGAACCAGCCGGTGGTCGCCGGGTGGAACCTGGCCCGGTTCGCCGAATCACTGATTCCGTTGCTGTCCAACGACGTTGACGAGGCGGTGGGGCTCGCCGAGGAAGCGTTCGGAATTTTCCGGCCCAGCTACGACGCCGTGTGGTCGGCCGGCATGCGCGCCAAACTGGGCCTGTCCGAGGACCTGGACGCCGGAGTCGTCACGCCGCTGTTCGAAGAATTGCTCGCCCTGCTGAACGAGAGCAACGTCGACTACACGTCCTTCTTCCGCCACCTCGGGCGGGCGGCGCGCGGGGAATCGCAAGGAGCGCGCGGGCAGTTCATCAACCTCGCCGGGTTCGACGACTGGTTGGCGCGCTGGCGCGCCCTCGACCCGGACGCCGAATCGATGGACCGGACCAACCCCGTCTACATTCCGCGCAATCACGTTGTCGAGGAGGCGCTGGCCGCGGCGACGGCCGGCGATCTCGATCCGCTCGGGCGCCTGCTCGACGCAGTCACCGCCCCCTATGACGAACGACCGGGCCTCGAGCGCTACGCCAGCCCCGCGCCGGAGGACTTCGGCGCGTACCAAACGTTCTGCGGCACTTGACCTATTGCGCGATGGCGCGATTCTCGTAGGCCACCGTCAGCCAGAACACCGCGCGCTCGATCCCGGGCACGATCTCGGTGACCTCGATCTCGCCCTGCGCAAAGCGACCCAAGAAGCCGAAGACGACGCCCGTCAGGATCAGCTCGAGATCTTTCGCGTAGTCCGAATCCACCTGGGCCGTAATCGATTTGGCGACGGGGACCACGGCATCGACGCCACGCTGGATCAGCCTTTCGCCGCCCGGCCCGGATCGTGCGCGAAAGTACGAGCGCAGCATCGTCGGGTGTCGCTCCCACGGCTCGAAAATCGTCCGCATCACATCCATCAGGTCGGAGTAAAGCGATTCGCCGCTCGCGCCGGTGGCCGGTGACGGCAGGTTCGCGTAGCGATTGGTGTCCATCCACCATTCGAGCGCGGCGACGATCAGCTCGTCGCGGGTCGCGTACCGCTTGTAGATCGTGGCGAGGGATACCCGTGCGCGCTTGGCCACCTCACGGAGCTGCACGGCCTCGTAGCCCTGCGTATCCAGCAGCTCGACCACGATCTCGATGATCGGATCCGGCTGGCGACCCCCTTCTGCAACCACGGTAACCATGTTACTCTACCGCTCGGGTAACCACGTTACTGAAGGGAGGAATGATGGGCCAACTGGAGGGCAAGGTCGCCTTCATCACCGGCGTCGCTCGCGGACAGGGCCGCAGCCACGCGATTCGCCTGGCGCGCGACGGGGCCAATATCGTCGGCATCGACATCTGCGAAGACATCGCCGCGAACGGCTACCCGATGGCCAGCCGCGCCGAGCTCGACGAAACGGTGGCCCTCGCCGAGGCCGAGGGCGCCAAGATGCTCGGGCTGGTGGCCGACGTCCGCGACTTCCGTCAGGTCAAGTCGGCGGTGGACGCCGGCGTCGAACAGTTCGGTCGCCTCGACATCGTCCTGGCCAACGCGGGGATCGCACCCGTGGCCTTCCGCGAGCTGACCATCGAGGAGGAGCTGGAACAGTGGAAGGCGGCGACCGCGGTCAACCTCGACGGCGCGTACCACACCGCGTGGGCGGCCATCCCGCACCTGCTCGCCGGCAATCGCGGCGGGGCAATCATCTTCACCAGTTCCACGGCCGGACTGAAAGGTTTCGGCGGCCTGCAGGGCGGCGGCCTGGGCTACGCGGCCTCCAAACACGGCATCGTCGGGCTGATGCGGACACTCGCCAATGCGCTTGCGCCGCTGAACATTCGGGTCAACACCGTGCACCCGACCGCGGTCAACACCATGATGGCGGTCAACCCCGCCATGACCGAATTCCTCGAGAACTACCCCGACGGCGGCCCGCACCTGCAAAACCCGATGCCGGTCGGCCTGCTGGAGCCCGAGGACGTCAGCGCCGCCATCGCCTACCTGGTCTCCGACGAGGCCAAGTACGTCACCGGGGTGACCTTTCCCGTCGACGCCGGATTCTGCAACAAATTATGAGCGCGAACGGACGAGTCGCCGGCAAGCGAGTGCTGGTAACCGGCGCCGCGCGGGGAATGGGCCGCAGCCACGCCGTACGACTGGCCGAGGAAGGGGCCGACCTCATCCTGGTCGACATCTGCGCCTCACTGCCGGAGATCGAGTATCCCCTCGCCTCGCGCGCGGACCTCGAGGAAACCGCGCGGCTGGTCGAAAAGCACGACCGCCGTGCCGTCCTCCACGTGGTCGACATCCGCGAGGCGGCGGCCCTGGCCGCGGCGGTCGACGACGGCGTCGCCGAATTGGGCGGCCTGGACGCTGCCGTGGCCAACGCCGGGGTGCTGACCGTCGGCACCTGGGACACGACGACGTCGCAACAGTGGCGCACCGTCGTCGACGTCAACCTCATCGGCACCTGGAACACGTGTGCCGCCGCCCTCCCCCACCTCGTCGGCCGGGGCGGCAGCCTGATCCTGGTCAGTTCGTCGGCCGGGCTGAAGGGCACCCCGCTGCACCTCCCGTACACGGCGTCCAAGCACGGCGTCGTCGGGTTGAGCCGCGCCCTAGCCAATGAGCTTGCAGCGCAGAGCGTTCGGGTCAACACCGTGCATCCGACGGGAGTGGAGACGGGAATGCGCCCGGAGTCCCTGCAGGGCCTCCTCGCCGAGACGCGGCCCGACTTGATCCCCATCTTCCTCAACGCCCTGCCCACCCTCATGGTCGAGGCGATCGACATCAGCAACGCGGTGCTGTTCCTGGTGTCGGACGAATCCCGATTCGTGACCGGGCTGGAGTTCAAGGTGGACGCCGGCGTCACCATACGGTGATTGCCACCAAACCCCAACGCAGAGAGCGGGTTTCATGACAGAACGCTCAGAACTGGGCAGGCACCGTTTCGCCGAGGTGATGACGGTGCCCCCGCCCGACGATCCGAGCCCCACGACCACCAGTGGCCTGATCGATTTCGTCTTCGCCGAAATCTGGTCGCGGCCGATCTTGAGCCGCAGGGACCGGCGTTTCGTCACGCTGGCCTGCGTCGCGGCCGCCGACGCCGAGGAGCCCCTGCAGGATCACGTGTACGCGGCGTTGAACAGCGGCGACCTGACGATCACGGAGATGCGCGAAACGGCGTTGCATTTCGCCGTATACGCCGGTTGGCCCAAGGCGTCCCGATTCAACATGGCCGTCGACGCGCAATGGGAACGGATCCAGCGCGCACGCGGCCAGGACGTGCCGCCACCCGAGCCGCTGCTGCCCCTGACGACGCCGAGCGATCCGGAGAGCCGGTTGGCGAGCGGGGAGGAATGCTTCAAGGCAGTCAATTGCATTCCGTTCGTTCCGATCCGCGACAACCCCTACTCCGGAGCGGGGATTTTGAACTTCGTGTTCGGCGAGATGTGGCTGCGGCCGGGCCTGGGAATCAAGGAGCGGCGCCTGGTGACGTTGGCCTGTGTGGCCATCCAGGATGCGCCCATCCCGATCCTCAGCCACGTATACGCCGCGCTGAAGAGCCGCGACATCTCCTTCGACGAGATGGACGAAGTGGCCCTGCACTTCGCCGCCTACTACGGCTGGCCGAAAGCCTCCCGCCTGAGCCAGGTGATCGGCGAGCAGAAGCAGCGCGTCTCGGCGGAATGGCTCGCGGAAGCCACGTGAGCTCGTCGTTGTCCGGAGGACTCCTGATCGGCGGCGACCGCGTCACGCGGTCGTCCGGCGGGGCCCACCAGCACATCTACCCGGCCACCGGCCAGCCCAACGCGAGCGTGCAACTGGCGGGCGCCGCCGAGATCGACGAGGCGGTTGCCTCCGGGTGGGCGGCCCATCGAGAATGGATGTCACTCACCGCCGATCGCCGGCGGGATAAGCTGATCGACTTGGCCGACGCGGTGCGCGACGACCTCGACGAGCTGGCTCGGCTCAACGTGCACGACTACGCCGTTCCAATCTCGCTTGCCGGCAACGCGATTCTGCTCGAACGATTTCTGCGTCACTTCGCGGGCTACGTCGACAAACCGCACGGTCTCAGCACGCCGATGGCCGAATCGTTCGACGTCAACCTCGTCGAGCGCGAGCCCTACGGCGTCGTCGGCGTCATCACCCCGTGGAACGGCGCGCTGGTGGTGATCGCGTCGTGCGTAGCCCCGGCGCTGGCGGCGGGCAACGCCGTCGTGCTCAAGCCGTCGGAGGTGGCGCCGTTCGCCGCCTTACGATTCGGCGAGCTGTGCGTGGCGGCCGGCCTACCGGCCGGGCTCGTCAACGTGGTGCCCGCCGGACCCGAAGGCGGTGACGCCCTCGTCCGCCACCCCGGCATCCGCAAGGTGCACTTCACCGGCGGCGCGGCGACCGCCCGCAAGGTCCTCCAGGCGGCGGCGGTGAACGTGACACCGGTGGTCGCGGAGCTCGGGGGCAAATCGGCGATGATCGTCTTCGACGACGCCGAACTCGACGCGGCCGCCATGCTGTCGGCGCACCAGGGCCCGCTGATCCAGTCGGGACAGAGCTGCGCCTGCGCCAGCCGGATCCTGGCGCACGAATCCGTCTACGACGCGTTCGCCGAACGCTTTGTGCGCGCCGTCACGAGCGCCAAGGCGGGTGACCCGTTCGACCCGGGCGTGGTGTTCGGGCCCGTCATCAGCCAGCCCGCCGCCGATCGCATCATCGCCGAGATCGACGAGGCCGTCCGCAACAAAGCGGGTGAATTACTCACCGGCGGAACCAGATTGGGCGGCGAGCTGGCGAAGGGCTACTACATCGAGCCGACGGTGTTCGGCGGCGTGGACAACGCTTCCACGCTGGCCCAAACGGAGACCTTCGGCCCGGTGGTATCGCTGATGAAGTTCGGCAGCGAAGCAGACGCGGTGCGCATCGCCAATGACACGCCATACGGCTTGAACGCGTTCGTGCAGACGCGCGACCTCGCCCGCGCGCACCGGGTGGCGCGCCGGCTCGAGGCGGGTTCGGTGTGGATCAACACGTTCAGCGACATCTCACCGCAGGGACCGTACGGCGGTTTCAAGCAAAGCGGCTTCGGTCGCACCGGCGGCCTCGACGGCCTGTACGAATTCCTGCAAGTCAAGAACATTCGAATCGGCATGGGCTGAAGCGTTTAGAGTTCCAGGATGGCTGGAAACGTCGCGGTGATCGGGGCGGGACCGGGCGGTCTCATCGCGGCGCGTTGGCTGCTGTCGCAGGGGTTCGAGCCGACGATCTTCGAGCGCTCACAGGTGCTCGGCGGGCAGTGGGCGGGCCTCGACGGCCGCAGCGGCGTATGGCCCAGCATGCACACGAACAGCAGCCGCGTCCTGACGGCCTTCAGCGATCTCGAGCCCGAGACGAGCCTGGTGTATCCGTCCAACCGCGCCATTCTCGACTACTTGCGCCGCTACGCAGAAAAGTTCCGGCTCGTCGAGCGCATCCAGTTCGGCGCCCCGGTCGAACTCGTCACACGAGACGGCGCCCGCTGGCTCGTTCGTCATGCCGGCGGGGAGGAATGCTTCGAGCGGGTCGTGGTGGCCACCGGAAGGTTCCACGCCGCAGCCATCCCCCCGGTGCCAGGGCTCGAGACCTTCGCCGGCTCGGCCGGGGCGACCTCGACATACCACTATCGGGGGCCCGCCCCGTATCAGGGCAAGCGCGTTCTGGTGGCGGGCTGCGCGATCAGCGCGCTCGAGATCGCTACGGAACTCGCCCAACTCGGCGCGGCGCGCGTGGTGGTGACCCAGCGGCGCCAGCGGTACGTGCTGCCCAAGTTCGCCGCCGGCGTCCCGTCCGATCACCGGGTCTACACGCGGTACGGAACGCTGGCCGACGAGACGCTGCAGCCGGCCGAGATCGACCGGCAACTCAAGGAGATGGTGGTCGCGGCGGGAGGGAGCCCCGAACAGTACGGCGCGCCGGCGCCGGACCCTTCCGTCTCGGTGGCAGGCCTCACCCTCAACCAGCACTACCTCCCGCTGGTGGCCGAGGGCCGGATCACGGTGCGCCCGTGGATGGAGTCGGTCGCGGGCACGACGGTGGCGTTCGCCGACGGCCGCACCGAGGAATTCGACGGGATCGTGTTCGGCACCGGGTTCAATCTTTCGATGCCATTCCTCGGGGAAGGCATCCGGCGCGTCCTCGACCTGGACTCGGTGCACCTGAACGCCGACCGCTACACCTTCCATCCCGACCTTCCGGGTCTGGCCTTCGTGGGCATGTGGGACCAGTCGGGCGGATACTTTGTGCCGCTTGAACTTCAAGCCAGGTGGATCGCGTACACATGGGGCGGCACCGTCTCGTCGCCCACCGAGACCGACCAGCGGTCGGCGATCACGGCCTACCGCTCGCGGCGAGGGACGTCGCAGAAGACGCGGATGAACCTGGTCGCCGTGACCTTCGCCCGGGCCGCTGGTGTCGAGCCGAAGCCGGATGACTGGCCGGAGCTGCGGCGCGCCCTGCTGTTCGGTCCCCTGGCGCCGAGTTGTTTCCGGCTCCAAGGCCCGGACGCGTTGCCCGACGCGCTGACCCGGTTCGCGCGCGACGCCGCAACCTTCGGTGCGATCACATCCAACGAGCTGACCGAGCGGGAACGCAACTACTGGTCGCTCGTGGAAGCGGCCCTGGTCCGTTAGATCCCCTGCCCGGCAATCGTTTACGCCAATTGCGCGAACTCGGCCTGCAGCTCATCCAAACGCCGCAGCGTCTCGTCGCGCGGCTCGGTGGGCAGCTCGACCAAAGCCTGCTCCACCCCCAGCGGCAGGTAAGCCTCGAGTGCTTGTGCCGTGTGCTGCCCCATGTGCATGTTGATCACCGGGACGTCGTGCCCGGCAACGGCGCGCAGCTCCTCCAGCTGACCCGACAGGGCGGCCGCCGACCCGCTCATGGCGAGCCAGCCGGCGTTGAGCCGGGCGATGCGCTTGAAAGCCCCCGGCCCGCCGCCCACGTACAGCGGCGGATACGGCTTCGTCAGCGGCTTGGGCCAGCTGTAGATCGCGTCGAAGTTCACGAATTGGCCGTGGAATTCAGCCTTTTCTTGCGTCCAGATCTCGATCATCGCGTCCAGCCGCTCGTCCGCCGTGCGGCCGCGCACTCCCGGATCGACGCCATGGTTGGCGATCTCCTCGCGCAGCCAGCCCACGCCCACACCAAAGCGGAATCGCCCCTGCGACACCAGGTCGAGCGAGACCACCTCCTTGGCCGTCAGGATCGGGTCTCGCTGCGGGACCAGTGCGATCCCGGTGCCCAGGACGAGTTGCTCCGTCGCGACGGCCGCCGCGGTCAACGCCACGAACGGATCGAACGTCCGGTAGTACTTCCGCGGAATCGGGCCGCCCATCGGATACGGCGTCTTGGCGTCGACGGGGATGTGCGAGTGCTCCGCGAGGAACAGGGAGGCAAACCCGCGCTCCTCGAGTGCCCGGCCCAACTCGACCGGGCCGATTCCCTCGTCGGTGATGAACGTCAGAACGCCGATCCTCATGGTTGCTCCCCTCGTCGCCCGACGACGTTACGCCGCGTCGCCCCCCAAAGCCCCACGCCGATACCGACGACGGCACCGCCGAGGCCGATAAGCCGCTGCGACGGCTTCAACTCGTCGTGCACGCTCATCCCGCCGAGCAGGTCGGCCGCGTCGGCACCGCCCGAGGCCAGGAACCAGCCGCGGGTGTCCTTGCCGCGCAGCGCCGCCGCGGCGAGCAGCCCGCCGATCAACGCATCGCGATAGCCCATGGAATGCAGCAACAGGCGCGCCGTCGGCGTCGGCTCCTCCGGGTCGCCCCACAGCCGGTTCGCCCGGAGCGGGTCGACGAGGAAGGAGATGCCCGACGCGAGTCGGATGCTGCCCGCGACAAGCGCGGCCCGGTCGATTGCCATGGCCGCAGCCTAGAGCCAATCGCTCCGGTGCACGAGCATGAGGTTTCGTTCGCCAGTGAACTAGAGTTCACCGAAATAGTCGTTTTCAGTTATGAATTATGGCCAGTCAGACGTTTAAGGAGGTTGCGGTACGTTGCTCAGCTTCAGCAAACCCGTTCGGGTGAAACGCAATTGCCGCGTCGCCGGTTGTGACCCGCAAGCCGCGCCACCGAAACGGCCGGGACCAGCCACAAGCCCGCGAGAACTATTTCGAGCGAGAACAATTGTGCATTTGTCTAATAGAAGAGTCGGCCAACATTTCCCTCGCTCTCGATCCTGCGCGACGTCAATTCGCCCGACACGGGGTTTCCGAAAGCGGGTGTGTATGACCGATCAGCGGATTATTTTTACAAACTATGACGGGACAGGGGGATCCGCGAGCGCGTCCGCAGCAATATGCGAGCCACACGGTCACGCCACGCCGCAAGAAGCTTGCACCCGACCCCGACGTGCGCCGCGCGATCGTCGATGCCGCGGCGAAATCGGTTCGCGAGCAGGGTGTTCGGGGACTCAGCGTCGCCACGGTGCTGGAGCGCGCGCAGCTGAGCACCCGAGCGTTCTACCGACATTTCGAGTCGAAGGACCAACTGGTGGCGGCGGTCTTTCTGGAGATGACGCGCAGCGAAGTGACGCGGCTGCGCGACAAGATGTCGCAAGCCACCGACCCTATCGAGGCGGTGGCCGCCTGGATCGACGGGCGGCTCGACCTCGCGTTCGACGAGGACATCAGGACGGAGCTGCGGCAGGTGTCGCTGGAGGCCCAATCGAAAATGGTCTCCACCCCCGAGGCGGTGACGCCCGCCTATGGCGCAATCCTCGAGCCGCTCATCGAGCAGCTCCAGCGGGGCCTGGAACTCGGCGTGTTCAAGGACATCGTCCCGGCGGTCGCGGCGAAGTCGATACATGGCGTCGTGTGGGCCGGCACGCAGCGGCAGTGGGCGACGAACCATTGGGACCGAGATGACGTGCGCGACCGAGCCGTGCGGTTCTGCCTGCGCGGCTTGGGCGTGGCGCCGCACACCATCGAGCAAATCACCGCCTTGGGCTAGCCAAAGATTTCGAAAACGTAAATTTTCGATCAGTCGATGTTTGGAGGTTTCCGCTGGCAATGGCGCGGGGTACCTACGCACCTATGAAACGTCTGTATAACCGGACTGCCCTCTTCTGACCCATGACTACCTCGTTGACGCAACGGCGGAACAAGCTCGCCCCCGACCCGGACGTGCGGTGCGCCATCCTGGACGCCGCCTCTCAGTCGATGCACGACTACGGCGTCCGAGGGCTTAGCGTCGCCGCCGTGCTGGAACGCGCGCAGCTCAGTACCCGCGCCTTCTACCGGCATTTCGACTCGAAGGACCAGTTGGTCGCGGAGGTCTTTCTGGAGCTGGCCCGCATGGAGACCCAACGGTTGAGGGGCCGGATGGCGAACACCACCAACCCGGTCGAAGCCGTCGTTGCGTGGGTCGACGGGCGACTCGAACTCGCCTTTGGAGACAACGCCGAATCGGGTTCGCGCCGCCTGTCGTTGGAGGCTTACTCGCAAGCGCTCTCCTCTCCGGAGATGGTGGCCCCCGCCTACGGTGCGATACTCGAGCCGCTCATCGAGCAGCTTGAGCACGGGCTCGAACTCGGCGTGTTCGAAGACATCGTCCCGTCGACCGCGGCGAAATCGATCCACGGCGTCGTTTGGGCGGGCACCCAGCGGCAGTGGGCAACCCATCGTTGGGACCGCGCCGTCGTCCGCGAACGCGCGCTGCGGTTCTGCCTGCGGGGACTCGGCGTTGCGCCCCAGACGATCGAACGGGTAACCGGGGACGACGCCGCGGCGGGTTAGCCCTTACGTGGTTGGGTTCTCACAATCGCTCGGTGATGGTTACCATGGCCGTCATGGCCGAGCCGTCTCCGGCTGCCGACGAAACGTTCGGGCTCAACCGCGCCGAGACGGTTGCCGTACCCAATCACGCGGCTTCGGATGAAGCCGACCGCACGTCGGCGCGCGACTACGACGACGTCCGGGATGAACCGCAGGAAGACCGCCAATCATGGAGCGCCACTTGGCGAAAGGCCGGCGTCCTGCTAATGGGCGGTCTGGGGTTGGCGGGCGCGATCGTCCTGGTCTTCTGGCTCGTCAGCCCGTCCCCCAAGAGTCGGCAACCGGCCGCGCCGACGCCTGCATCGACCACACCCGCGGCGCCGCCTTCAGCGGCCGGCCCGTCGTCCATCGTGTCTACGCCGGATCAGGACAACAAGTACGTGCAGGATTTGAACAACCACGGCATCTCCTTCGCCAATCCCGAGGCCGCCATTCACAACGGGAAGGTGGTGTGCGACGACATCCGTCAAGGGATGACGGTGCCCCAGATAGTCGGGGCGTTCCGGACCAGCAATCCGGGGCTCGACGCCGATACCTACGTGACGATCTCCGTCCACGCGTACTGCCCGCAGAACGCGAACCTGGTCGGCCCGGCGTCCTAGCGCGGTCTGTACGGACCGCCGCCGCCATGACAGACTTCGACATCGGCCATTGACGTGTCGTTGAACTCCGGAGCGTAAACGGTGCGATATTGATTGGACTTGGGGTTGCCTGGGGAGTCCGGGCGAGGGGTCGGCGTTGTCCGCGAAGCGCGAGCGCCCTTGGCGACCATCCGGGAGTCAAAGGAGGCCGCGCATGACGGGCAGCCAAACCAGGCAGACGCCGGTTGGGGTGCTCATCGGCGGTGCGGCTCTCGCGGTAGCCGCCCTGGCGGGCCTCATTTCGGTGGGGGTGTACCTGTCACGGGACAAAACGGCGATGTCGCCGGGCCCGCAAACCGTCACGGTCAGCGCCTCGAGCGCCGCCAACGCCCCGGCCGACGGCGCGGACGCACAGTTCCTCTCCACGCTGGACAGCTACGGCATCAGCGACAGCGGAAAGGCGGCCATGCGTCAGCGGTTCATGGAGCTCGGCCACCACACCTGCTTCATGATGCTGCCGCCGCGGCCGGAGCCCATCGAATCCACGGTCAACAACATCCTGGCCGCACAGAACCAGGACAGAGCCGCGGGCAATCCGTGGCCGAAACGGTTCAGTCATGACGACGCCTTGCATTTGGCACAGGCCGCCGTCTTTGCGTACTGCCCGAGTGCGGCGAAGTAGGAGCACTGGCCCATGGTCGACCGCCGTCAGCTGTTCCGGCTGGCGGGCGGCATCGGCTTGTCGGTGATCGGCGCGGGTGCGGCACGGACGGACGTTGCCTCGGCCGCCAGTTCGGCGCAATTGCTCTGCCGAGACGCCTGGGGCGCGCGGCCGGCCCGCGCCGGCGGGAAGCCCCACACCATCACCCGCATGACCCTGCACCACGAGGCGGTGGTCCTCGGTGAAAATCGCAATGCCCCAAGCCATTTGCGCCAAGACCAGCGGTACCACCAAGACGAGAAGGGCTGGATCGACATCGCGTATCACGTCGGCGTCGACCGCAACGGCAACATCTACGAACTGCGGAGCACCGAATTCGCGGGCGACACAGCGACGGACTACAACACGACCGGCCATTTCCTGGTGCTCTGCGAAGGCGACTTCGATCAGGAGGCCGTGTCCGAGGCGCAGCTGCAGGGAGCCGCGCTCGCGTTCGCCTGGGCCGCGCAGAACTTTCGAGTCGCAAGCAACACGTTGGCGGGCCATCGCGATCTGGCCTCGACGTCCTGCCCGGGCGCGAACCTCTATGCCCATCTCTCGTCGGGTGACCTCAAGCGCCGCATTGACGATTTGCTAGCGGTCGGCCCGGTGGACCTCCAGCGCTTTTGCGGGCCCGACGCGGCCGCAAAAGTCGCGGCCATCGAGGCGGGCAGCTGACGGGGCTTATACGTCGTAGTAGAGCGCGTACTACGTTCTCGCTGTTTATACCCCGTAGCTGTGACGGTTGTGCGACAAAACCGCTGCTCAGCCTGGTTAGTCCGCGCAGCCGTCGGAACCGTCAGAAATTCTGCTGCGTACTGACTGCGTACCGGGAAGGACGGCGGCCCGACGGTACTACAGCACGTCGAGAGCCCGCTTCAGCTCCGAGATTGCGCGATCCCGCAAGTCGTACATCGTCCACTCCTCGTCGTATTCGAAGTACGGGGAGGGGTGAATTATCTTGTACGCCTCGTGATACGCGGCCTGAACTGCTTCAGCCGCGTCTGCCATACCCAACAGGTCGAGCCGGCGAGCGACTGGCCAGACGATCAACTCGTCGAACTCCTTCTCCGCGTGAGCTTGTCTGACCTCACTCGGCTCGTCGAGCCAGTCCGGGTCTCCTCCGAAGGCGGCGTATTGGGTAGCGAGCGCCGCCAAGTCATGTACCAGGTGTGCGGCCTCCGTCACCAAGTCAAGCCGCTCCTCCCGTCGCTGCTGGGCGGCAGCGGCCTCGATCTGGCGTGCGACGGACTGGGCGTTGGCTTCGATCTGGCGGCCGACCGCATCGGCGTTCGCGGTGATCTGCTCGGCAACCACTTTCGCGTTGGACCTGATCTGCCGGTTAACGGCCCAGAACGCGATACCCGCACCTATCAGCGCCAGTAGACCGGCTATCAGCGTCGCGGTCGGCCCATTGATCCAGGCGAGGTCGTCATGCGGAGCGAACTTCCCCACCACATCGGGCGGTACGTTCACCACGACGGTCTGGGTCGGGCTCGGCGTCGGCGTAGGCGTCGGCGTGGTCACCGTCCCACTATCCCCAACCGACTGCCGGCGCAAGACGAAAATCCGCATACCCTCTAGGAGCAGCGGGGCGATGACCTCCAGCCCTACCTAGCTGGATCTGTTTATCCGAGGCTCTTGTAATCGACGTCGCTCGGTGTGTCAGGGTTCCGCCACCGGTTCGGTAACTCTGGTCCCTGCCAAATCAGCCGATTACCGTCGCCGATCACGATCTCCTTTTCAACGTCCAGCATCTTAATTGCCAGCTCCTCGATTTCGGGCCACGCCTTCGTCAGCGTCACATGCCACTCCGGATCGGGCGCGGTTAGAGGCGGTGGCTCGACGTTGCGGTCTCTCCCTTCTACGAACGCAGCAACCTCCTCATCAATGAAGGCTTTGATGGCGTCCACGTCTCCGCCCATTTGCCGTTCGTAAGCGAACCAATCGTCGTGATTACAGCGGAACGCCTCGGCCACCTTGCTTTCGAAGGTGCGGTCGTCGCCATCGCGGGTCTCTTCCCCGATGATCCAGGCGCGCGCATGTGCCCACGGCCCGCCGTAGATGATGAACGCTTGGTCCTCGGGCTCGTGGTCATGCTTGGTGTATCCCCGTGCCTCGTCGTCGACGAGAGGGTTGTACGAGATATCTATCTCGTCGACACGCCCACCGGGACACTTCACTGCGGCGACGGCATGACCTGCCTCGTGGTAGGCCACAAGGCGGCGGTCTTCCTGATCCTCAGGGTGATTCACGCGGTCGAGATTAAGCGATGATCCACAGCCAATAAAGGCCCAAATCACCGAAGCGCCCATAGACACCGAGGGGGTATGTAGCGATCGCGGAAAAGCTCGTTGCACGCGCCCGCCCGCCCAACCGAATTTTTACCGCCTCAGATTCGGCGTTTTTTTCGGACCGTGGTCCGATTAGTTCCCCGTGTTGCCCGCGCCCGAGGCCGCCGCGACGCCACACTGGCGGCGTGGGCTGGTCCGACTTGGCCGCCATCCTCGCTCGCGCTCCCGCCTTCCCCGGCGCCCGCTGCGCCGGCCGCAGCGCCTTGTTCGACCCGCACTCGGCGCGCGAGCCCGACCGCGAGGAGCGCGAAGCGGAGGCGCTCTCACTGTGCCGCGACTGCCCGGCGCTAACGGCCTGCCGGGAATGGTTCGCGACGCTCGCCCCGGCCGAGAAGCCGTGGGGCGTGATCGCCGGCGAACTGCGGCGCGAGCCGCTACCGCCGACCGGGCGCCGGTATGTTCCGACAGGCCGGCCAACCGGCCGGCCGCGCTCCAAGGCCTGAGACGAGCGCCGGACCCGCGCCGGCCGACGTAACCGCCCGATCCCGAGGAGAGCTTCAGGTCAGGCGGCGCCGCGAGCGGGGCCAGACGTCTACTTGGACGCACCTTCGGGTCCGCCGGTTCCGATACCATCTACTAACGTGACAAACCCCACCCCCGAGCCCCTCTTCGATGACTTTGTGAGGACCGATGACAGCCCGGCTCTCTTTTCCGAGGGCTCCTACTCCTTCCTGAATCGCGCAGCAGGAGAACGATTTTCACGCATCCGGTCCCTACTGGAAGACTGGTTTACCCACTACCCGGACGAACACAAGGAGCAGCTCCGCAATTCGCTCACGGTCAGTTCCCCGGGCCAGCACCTAGGGGCCTGGTGGGAGTTGTATACCTTCACCCTGTATCGGTGCCTCGGCTATTCGATCGAGATCCACCCACGCATCGACGGCGTGGAGACCCGGCCCGACTTCCTCGTTACCCGCGAAGACGAGTCGATGTACGTGGAATGCACCGTTGTTATGGGAACCGACGCGCCGGCGACGAAGAATCCCGCCATCGCGGCGGCGATTTACGACGCGATCAACGAGATTTCCGACCCCAACTTCATGATCGGGGTCGAATTCAAAGAGGAAGGCACACAACAGCCCAGACGAAGGCAAATCAAAACCGACATCGGCAACTGGCTGAGAGGACTCGACCCCGACGCCGTGCTGGCAGACATCGAGGCCGCAAACGCCATCGGCGAGTTAGGCGACCCGCCTGAGAAGGACTTCGCTTTTCACGACTGGGTCCTCACCTGCACCGCGTTCCCTGTTTCTCCCGACAAGCGGCGGGAGGGACGCCGGGTCCTCGGTTCCCTACCGCCGTCCGGCGCATTCTGGGTTCGGAACGCAGAGCGTATCCACGATGCCGTGCGCGCCAAGGGTTCTCACTACGGGGCACCAGGATCGCTTGACAGACCACTGATCGTCGCTGTGCTCACGGTCGGCAACTTCGCTGACATAGTCGAGGTTACCGATGCCCTGTTCGGCCCGACCGCAATCAGCTACAACTGGGGCGATCCTTCGTCGGTGACGCCGTTCCGCGAGAGGACCGGGTATTGGCGGGGGCCGGAATCCGATCGTGGCCTCCGAGTATCGGCAGTCCTTTTCAGCCACGATATACAGCCGTGGTCAGTGGCGTCTCACTTGCCGACTGCGGTGATTAATCCGTGGGCAGATAACCGCATTGACGAACATCCGCCATTGCCCACTGTTACGGCCACCGACAACGGCGAGATCGTTGAGAGGCCATCGAACACGACGCCGCACGACGTGTTTGGTCCGAATATCTAAATTCCGGCGCGGCCGATCTACCAGCGGTGGCCGGGCCCGAGAGCGGCTCGCAACGCGGGCCCGGCCACCATTCCCTTTTACCCCGGCGGGTCGGGTCAAAGGAGAAATCCCGACCCCGCCAGGCTGTTTCGGCGCCTATGTGCAGTTAAGGACGCGGAACGCGTTATCTACCAGCACATCTGAGCCGTACCGCATCCAAAGCCACGCTCCACGTTGGCCTGTCGGGCGACGATTGGCGCCGAACAGGTGCGGGATGATTTCGAGCGAACTGCCGATCCGTTGGGAGATAAGAAAATTCGAGAAATCGCCGTACACCAACAGATAATTCTCCGCGCCGGTATCGGTCGTCGAATCCATCTCGGAGTTTTCGTGAATCGGTCGACCCAAAAGCATGGGCGGGTTGGCTGCCAGCTCGGGCCAGCGGATCGCGCCATTCGTCGACTCTTGAGCGCGAAGGAGGTTGATCGTCGCGAGGTGCGACATCCATTGTGCCCGAGGCGAAAAGCGCGGCGGCAGCTTATTTTGCAAGCCGTAGACGTCGGTGTCTTTCACGACCTCGCTCGTGCCTGTGTTGACAACAACCGTTGGGCTACTTGCGATCAGCGCGGTGATGATGCCGGTCGGCTGACCCGATCCGGTACCGACCGTGAACGCGGTCGAAAGCAACTGGTTAGCGCTGTCCTGTAGTACTCTCGCGAGTTCGGTCATTAGGGCCGGGGCGTCGCCCTCTAATTCCACGGAAAAGGGCGTGAACACGCTTCCTTTGTAGTTCGGGATGGCGGGCTGCGCGAAAGTCAGCGGCGCTTCAGCGGCTTCCGAAGCCTCACTAAGCCACTCCGAAGTCGTTCCGGCACTTGATATTCCATGCCAGACGTCAGAAACCGTGGTTACCACGCGAGAGATTTGCATCAGCGGATTTGCCGTACCCGAACTAGTCAGCAACACGGTCGGGTCGAGTTCGTAAGGAATCAAATACCCTCCGGCCGAGTCGGTTTGGGAAAGCGCGCGCTGCTCGGTCTTCAACTCGACGACGCGGCGAAACGCCTCCTGCTCGGGTCCCGACCACAGAAGGTGCCCACGGTCGGGGTCGATGACCAGCTTCGCGAACGCGTTGCGGTAATCCTCGGAGCCGGTCAGCGTGACCCAGCGCGCCGCCCATCCCCGCGACGACGCCGGCCCGACCGACATCAATCGCTCGATGGTTTCGGCGCCGGCGGCGGGCAGCCGGTCGGAACGTACGGAATCGTCGAGGCAGCGCATCGCAGCGCTCCTCAGCCCGCCGCGCTCGCCGGCGTATGGGTCGACCCCGCCGCCGCCGACGTAGGCGCCGCCGGTCGAGCCGCCCTCGAACCGGGTACCGGCCGGGAACGCGGGGTACTCGTCGGAGGCCTCGACCTGAGCGCGCGTCCGGGAGTTGATCTGCCTCATCCGGTCCAGGGTTCGGCGGTCGCGCCGGCCGGTGCGAGCGATGTCATCGAGTTCGGCCATGATGCTGTCGTATTCGGCGCTGAATTCGGCGTCGTTCATCATCGGGATCACCTTCAGGTGTTTGGTCGGGTCCCCGTCCGCGCGGTGAACATTCGCCGCCACTGGGGCTTGACTGAAAAACCGCGCAAGACGGGGAGCCCGAAGACTTTTCGGGGAATTTGGCCGGGTGCGCTGCTGCGTCCCAAACGTGGGAGGCGCTGCGCTGCGCGGCATTTATGGTTGTCGCCGGGTGCCTGCCTGCGCCCCGCCGAATCGGCGGAGGGTGGCGAGCTGCGCGGCTTTCGGAGTGACCTATCCCTACCCTGGACGGACCGACAGGTGCCCGGCTACGCGATCGCCTCGGGTGCCGGGCTACGTGCCCCGTCGCCGATCAGCATACGCCGGCGAGCGCGCTGGGCCTATCCCATCCACACCGGGGGCGGGCCGTTCGTCGGCCCACGACTGAAACCCGCCCCGGAGAGGTTTCGCATATCTCGGCGTGGTCTGAGGGGCCTGTGGGGAAACGGTCCTAAGGTACGGACCTTGTGAGTCTCTCTTCTGTCGCGTCGGCGATCGGCGGTGGTGTTGCCGGTAGCGCCCTAACCTACGGTCTGACATGGTTCCGCGAACAGCGAAGAACCGTCGACGCTTACCGGGCACCCCAGCGACGGGCCATCGGCGACATCATCGCCGCAACCAACGAGATGCAGCTCCGCGCGGACGAGATCGCTGACCTGTTGGACCCGGCGGAAGTACCGAACACGAAGGAGCAGGAAGCGTTCGTTATGTCCGCATTCAAGGCGTTCATTGCGGCGAAGCTGAATCTCGATCGCGCCTTCCAGATCGGCAAGCTGACAATCGCCGACGCCGAGTGCTACGAAGCGATGATCGTCGCGTACAACGAATTCGTGCGACTGGGAGACGAGTTCAAGCGGTACTCCGCCGCAGCCGAGAAGGACGAAGAAGACCACGCCCACCTACTCAGCGAGATTAGGAGGTATCACAGCCAGTTAGGCGACCACGTTGACGACTTGGTGGACCTCGGCCATCGGCGGTTGAGCCTGAAGCAAAGCGTGTGGAATAGGCGAAAGCGGGCGCGGGTCAGCAGAAGGCTGAATGCCAAGTACTCCGACGAAGCGGCGCCGCAGTAGCCCTTTGACGGCTAACTACCGCCGCTTGCCGTCGGCGTCGCGAGGCCCGAACCAGATGAAACCGAGCGGGTCCTCGTCCATTTCGCGTTGCAGCCGGGCCCGTTCGGTGTCGAGGGTGGCGTCGAGCGCGGCCCGCTCGGCTAGGTCCGGGTCATCCAGGCCGGGGTGCGCGGCATTCATTGCGGCCGCCTGAGCGGTCGCCTCGCGGGCGTAATCAATAAAACGCTGCCGTTCCTCGCGGGCGACCTTCCACGCCCCGTCACAGGCGGCGCAGCGGGCGCTATCGGGTAGGGCGGCTTCGGTGTGGCAGGTGATGCAGAGTGTGGTGTGGTCAGTCATGTTGGCCTCCTATCGATTTCGGTGATATCAACTAGTTCTCGTGCCGCGTCCGAGCGCTTGGCTTCCCGGCCGAAGCACCGACGCCGCGACTCACGACGCGCCGCCCTCGGCCGCCTTCGACGCCCGGAAACGCTCATCGCGGCGCCGGCGCCAATCCGCGCGGGCCTCGTCTCGAAGCTTGTGCGCCGCGTCAAGGTCGCCGCCGGCGGCCAGAAACGCGTCCAAGCCGGCCGCCCGGAAACCCGCGCTTAAGAGGAGCGCGAAATCGTTAGAAGCGAGCCGCCTGTTATCGCTCTCGGCTCCGGTCCCGTGCCAGCACTTAAGCGCCCACCACGTAAGCCCGTCGCCGGCCGTGCATTCGGTGAGCCGATCGCGCCAATCATTGAGGTAGGCGGGTAGCTCGACGGCGCTCGGCGGGGGAAACAGCGCGACGGGGGTAAGGGTTTCGGCGCGCGTATCGACGGTGTAGTCGAGGTAGTCGTAGCTGGCGAGCCCGGGCTCACCCCAAAACCCGTTCTCGTCGCACGCCCCGCAGGCCGCGATCCCCCGCCGGCGCTCCTCCTCGGCGCCGGCCTGCGCCTCCTCGACTTCGCGGGCCTCGAATCTTTGCCGGGCCTGTCCGCAGGCGTAGCAGGGGTTATCCGTGCCGTCCGGCTGATGGCGCGAACAGTACGGGGAAAGCGCCCCGCCGATCTTGTTTTCAACGACAGCGAGAGGGGGGTGGGGGGGCGCGGCGCCAGCCGCGCGGGCGGCGCCAGCCGCCTCCTTCCCCCCTCCTTCTTTTTCTCCTTCTTTACTTCTTCGGGTGACATCGGTGTCACCCTTTTGCGTCACTGGTGTCACCCTTTTGGTCACCGGTGTCACCCTTTGCGGCGTGATTTGGCATCCTTTTCCGGCCGAAAGGGTGACACCAGTGTCGCCCTTTTTGTCACCCTTTCCGGCCGCATCGACGGGACCGTCGGCCCGCAGCCGCCACACCGTCGGCTTGTAACGGCCCCCCGCCCGGCCGCCGACCGCGTTGATGAGACCCGCCGTAGAAAGTTTGCTGAGCACCCGCTGAACCGTCCGCCGGCTTACTCCGCAGACCGCCGCGAGCGTCTCCACCGACGGCCACGCGTCGGGCCTATCCGGGCTCGTGTACTCGCACAGCTCGACGGCCACCCGGTACTCGGTGGCGCTAAGCCCCGCCCCGCGTAGCGCCCGGCGGAACTCGCGCGGATTAAACCCATTCACCGGTCACCCTGATAGAGACCCTGCCGACGTGCTGGTAGCCGAGGGCGCCGAGGTGGAGGCTGGTGAGTTGACGGTAGGCCGCTTGGCCGGACCGGAGGTCGTGGCGGGTGCCGGTTTCCCTTGGGGGGCCGGCGCTTCGCTTCCCGGCGGCCCCGTCGTCGTCGGGTTCATACCGAGGTCTTCTCCTGCTCGGCGATCCAGGCGAGCACCGCAGATCGCCGCCACACCCGGCGCCGTCCGAGTTTGAACGAGGCGGGACCTTCGCCGATCGATGCCCAGTAGCGCCAGGTTGACGCCTTAGTGCCGGTCAGCTCCTCTAGATCGAGTGAGTCGAGGTATTCGCTGTCCATCGCGGTTCCTTCCTTTTTCGGTTGAAATACCGATTTGGGGACACCGACAGCTTCACCCCCGCTACTTACGTCGGTCAACCCAATAGAGGTATATACTCCGAATATGGGTAGGCAGGCGAGCGTCGAGCTTCGATTTAGGGAACGTGTGAAAGCCGAGCGCGGGCGCCGCGCCTGGTCGCAAGCCGAGTTATCAGACCGCTTGCGCGCCAAAGGCTTAGAGCACATGCTTCCCAGCACGGTCGCCAAAATCGAAAACGGCGATCGCGCAGTTCGCATCGATGAGGCGAACGCCGTCGCCGACATATTCGGTATCTCCGTCGACGAACTACTCGGCCGTAGCCCCGCTGGCGGCAACCTCGTATGGTCCGCCTCCCGGCTAACGGGTCTCGCTCGTAACAGCGCCGGCCATATGAGCGACCTGATCGAGACTGTGACCGACGAGCTGCAAGACGTCCGCTATTACGCGGCGTTCGACCCGCCCACCGACTCGGTCGACGACCTGATCGTCTCAACCGAAGCGGTACTCTCCGCCCTCGAAGAAGCGCGGCGGACGCTCGACACGCTCGGAGAGGCGTCTATCCCCGGCGTAACGATCACCACCACCAAACGGAAAGGCACGAAACGATGAGCGGACCTCAACGTAACCGGCGGGCCGGCGTCGAAGACCTCTGGACGAAAACGATCCGCGACGAGAACGGGAACATCCAGACGGTGCCGAGTAAGCGGGCCGGCTCCGGAAGGCGCTGGCGCGCAAGGTATGTCGATGATCGGAGTCAGGAGCATTCGAAGGCTTTCACCCGTAAGGTCGATGCGCAGCGCTGGCTTGATTCGCAGACGGCCGCGATCGTCGCCGGCACTCACGTCGCCCCCCGCGACGCCCAACTCACAGTCAAGCAATGGTGCGACCTATGGATCGAGGGCTACAAAGTCAATCGCGCATCGAGCGTGCGTCAGGCCCGTACTCATATTCGGTTGATAGACAAAGAGTTTGGACACATGCTGTTGGCAGCGATCCGGCCGTCGCAAGTCAAGGCATGGGTGGCGAAGCTGCAAGCTGAAGAGTTTGAAGCCAGCTACGTCTACGCGCTGCATCGGCGGTTGTCGAAAATCATGTCCGACGCCGTGCACGACGGGTTCCTCGGGCGCAACCCGTGCTCGCGGCGGACGTCGCCGCCGATGGGGAAGGCCAAGCCGTATGTGGCGACTACCGAGCAGGTGTGGGCAATTCACGACGCGATGCCCGAACATCTACGGGTCGCCGTACTTCTCGGCGCGTTCGCCGGCCTCCGGGTCGCCGAAGTTTCCGGACTCCGGGTCGCCGACGTCGATTTCATTCGCGGTGTCGTTCATCCGCAACAGCAGTGGCCGGCCGACCCGCTGAAAACCCCCGGCAGCGCGACACCGATCCCGATCCCGCAAGATCTAGCACTCCTCCTGTCGGCCTCGGTGCAGGCATTCCCGTCGGAGATGATGGTGACGAACGCGGCCGGCGGCGATCGGTGCGGACCGTGGCTGATCGAGCGGGCGTTCCGAAAGGTCTGCGACGGCATCGACGGGTTGCCCGAGGGATTTCGGTTCCACGATCTGCGGCACTATCTCGCGTCGCTGCTGATCGCGTCCGGCGCCGATATCAAGACGGTGCAGGCGCGGATGCGTCACGCCAGCGCACGGACAACACTCGACACGTATGGGCACCTATGGCCGGATGCCGACGAGTCGACCCGCTCGGCGATCGGCGCGGTGATCGCCGAGCGGATGGGCTCCGCCGAATCTACTGCGTACCCACTGCGTACTAGATCGACTCCATTGCGACGTCGCCGCAGGTCAGAGGGTTAGCTGGCCTAGACGTCGTAGTAGAGCGCGAACTCGTACGGGGTCACCCGCAGGTTGAAGGGCGCGATCTCGTAGTCGCGCTTGTAGTTGATCCACGTCTCGATCAGGTCGGGCGTGAAAACGCCGCCCTCTGTGAGGTATTCGCTGTCCTCCTCCAAACGATCGATCACGGCGGATAGCTGGGTCGGCGCCTGAACGATTTCCGCGGCCTCCTCAGGCGGCAGCTCGTAGAGGTCCTTGTCGACCGGTGGTGGCGGCTCGATCTTGTTCTTGATGCCGTCCAGGCCGGCCATCAGCATGGCCGAGAACGCCAGGTAGGGGTTGCCCGACGAGTCGGGGCAACGGAACTCCAGTCGCTTGGCCTTCGGGTTGTTGCCGGTGATGGGGATCCGCACGCACGCCGAGCGGTTGCGCTGGCTGTAAACCAGGTTGATGGGAGCCTCATAGCCGGGAACCAGCCGCTTGTAGGAGTTGACCGTGGGGTTGGTGAACGCGAGCAGCGACGGGGCGTGGTAGAGCAACCCGCCGATGTAGTGCCGCGCGGTGTCCGACAGGCCGGCATAGCCCTCCTCGTCGTACATCAGGGGGACACCGTCCTTCCACAGCGACTGGTGGCAGTGCATCCCGGAGCCGTTGTCGCCGAACAGCGGCTTGGGCATGAACGTCACGGTCTTGCCCGCCTGCCACGCGGTCTGCTTGACGATGTACTTGTACATCTGATGGTCGTCGGCCGCGTGCAGCAGCGTGTTGAACTTGTAATTGATCTCGGCCTGGCCGCCACCGCCCACCTCGTGGTGGCCCTTTTCGAGAGAGAAGCCGGCGTTGGTGAGGTTCGTCAGGATCCTGTCGCGCAGGTCGACGTAGTGGTCGGTGGGGGCGACCGGGAAGTATCCGCCCTTGGGCCGGACCTTGTAGCCGAGGTTGGGGCTGCCGTCGGATTCCGTCTCCTCGCCGGTATTCCACCACCCTGACGTCGCGTCCACCTTGTAGAACGAGCTGTTGATGTTGGAGTCGAACTTGACCGAGTCGAAGATGTAGAACTCCGCCTCCGGGCCGAAATAGGCGGTGTCCGCGATGCCGGAGCTGATCAGGTAGTTCTCGGCCTTGCGGGCGACGTTGCGCGGGTCGCGTGAATACAGCTCGAGGGTGAAGGGGTCGTGCACGAAGAAGTTCACGTTCAGCGTCTTGGCCTCGCGGAACGGATCGATCGTCGCGGTCTCCGGGTCGGGAAGCAGCAACATGTCGGACTCGTGGATCGATTGGAACCCGCGGATCGAGGAGCCGTCGAAGGCCAGGCCTTCCTCGAACACGTTCTCGTCGAACACGTAGATCGGAATCGTGAAGTGCTGCATGGTGCCCGGCAGGTCACAGAAGCGGACGTCGACGTACTCGATTTGCTCGTCTTTGACGAGTTTGAAGATGTCGTCGGGGGTGTGTTCGGACACGTAATGCTCCTTCGCTCGCCACTATCAGACTGTTGACGCGAGTAGCAGTGGCGCCAGGGTTTTGTACACCTCAACTATTTCGTCGGCGTGACGCGCCCGAGTCGAACCTGTTGCACCGCAGGACTTTCTGCATCCGTGCTCCTCAGGTGGCATGACCCGGCACGGTGGCCGATAGTCATAGGAACGAAAAGCGAAAGGCCGAACCATGAAGACGATGTCATCGGTTCCCCGGCTTAGGCCACAAATCGACCATATCGACGGTCGCATGGAGCACCCCGTTTCCCACCCGGCGCGCGAGATCATGCATCGCGAAATCATCGTCGCCGGTGACGACGCTCTGTCGAGAACCATCGCCGAGGAGTTGCGGGGCGCCGGTGCGCGAATCATCAAGATCAACACCGCCGCCGATCTGCTCGGCGCCGGGGTACATCGCGCTCGTGCCGTGGTGTGCGCCGGGCCAAACGACGCGATCAATCTCGAAATCGCTTTGCTGGCAAGGCAATACAGCCCGGACGTCCGCGTGGTGGCCCGCCTCGCCAATGACGTGCTGCGCGAAGCGGTGTCGACGGTCAACGGCCCCGGCGCGATCCTGGACGTCGCCGAGCTGGCGACGCAATCGCTCGTCGAGGCGGTCCTTTCGCGCAACGCGCACCAGTTCGACACGGCCGGTATCGAATTCGTGGTCTGGGGAGCCGAAGCACCGCACGACGGGACGCTGCGCGAGATATACGGCGACCTGGCGCCGGTGGCGGTGGTCCACGGCAAGAACTCGCCCGCCCCCGGCGAGGTGGTGCCATGCCCAGGACGGGATCAGCGGGTCTACGCCGGCGACTGGACCTCGATGATCGGCGTCAAAGACGAATTGGAAGCCCGCGGGATCAAGGTGCCCCCCGCGACCGCGACGCGCTCTCGCCACTCCCGGGTGCGGCGCATCATCGATGCCACGCGCGCCATGCGCGACGACATCAACCCAATGCTGTATCCCTCGTTGGCATTCGCGCTGTTCCTCACGCTCGGTTCGACCGCCGTGGTGCACTTCAGCTACCGCAACCCGCGGATGTCGTGGATCGACGCCCTGTACTTCACCTCCGAGACGATTACCACCGTGGGCTATGGCGAATTCAACTTCACCCAACAACCCGTTTGGCTGCGGCTGTTCGCGGTCGGGTTGATGTTCAGCGGCGCGATCGTCACGGCCATCCTCGTCGCGTTCCTAGCGGACCTGCTGCTGTCGCGCCGCTTCGTCCAGTTGGCCGGACTTCGGCGGGCCCGGCAAATGCGCGACCACGTCGTCGTCATCGGTCTGGGTTCCGTCGGCATCCGCGTCGTCAGCGACCTGGCCGCGGCCGGATACGACGTCCTGGTCATCGAGAGCGACGAGAACAACCGCTTCCTGCCGACCGCGGCGGAGCTCGACGTACCGGTGATCTTCGGAGATCCGGCGATGCGCCAGACGCTGGAGTCGGCGCGCGTCGATCGCGCCCGCGGAGTGGCGGTGGTGACCAGCGACGACATGGAGAACATCGAGACCGGGATCGTGCTGCTGGAGATCCTCGGATCCGATACGAAGACGCCTATCGTCATGCGCGTTCAGGGCCGGGCGCTGGGCACGGCGGTGAATCAGCGGTTCGGCTTCGAAAACGTGCGGTCGATCGTCGACCTGGCCGCCCCGTGGTTCATCGGCGCCGCGATGGGCCTGCAGGTGCTGGGGACGTTCTGGGTCGGCCAGCGCTCGTTCATGGTGGGCGGGATGCTCGTGGCGGAGGGCAGCGAGCTGGACGGGCTGACGATGATGCACATGTCGACGCAAACGCGGGTGATCGCGATCATCCGGCCGGAAGGACCGATCAGGCTACGCCCCCGCCGCGACGCCCGCCTGCAAGCGGGCGACACCGTCTATCTCATCGGCCCGTACCGCGAGCTGATCGCGACGCTGCGCAAGGGCCAGCCGCCGCCGCTGACCGCGATCAACGGTGGGACTGCGGCGACACTGGCTGCGGCGCGTTCGCCGCACAGTCGAGAAACGCGCCGACCGAGATGGGCGCAGGAGACAGAGGTTTGAGGACTCGGTCCCCGGTATTCCGGTCCGCTCAGCTGGACTTTCCTTGCTCGTCGCCGTCCTCGGACTCGTCCGATTCCTCGGAATCGTCGGCCTTGTCGGAGTCCTCGGACTTGTCCGAGTCTTCCGACTTCTCGGAGTCGTCGGATTTGCCGGACTCCTTGGACTTGTCCAGCTTGTCTGCGTATTTCGTCAATAGCCCACTCAGTTCGCGGGCCTCGTCGGCCGCTAACAAGTCGTCGAATAACCGCTCGTCGCTCTCGGAGACGCGCTCGAGGTAGACCGCGTCGTCCTTGGTGCCGACGTCCCATCGGCCCCCTTCATGACCAGCCATTCGATGCCACCTTCCGATTACTGACGTGAATTGCCGAATCCGATGCCGGTTGTTTACCCACTTCTGCTGCAGCACAGGCCACGATTTCCGTCCGCGGTAGCGTTGGCACCGGACTTGTCCGGGAAAACGGTGAGGATTCATCTCCAGTGACGCCCTTCCAGCGGCCATGTGCCGTATTGGCGGAAGTGCTCGCGGCCGGCGTCGTGCTGGTGCAATGCACCGCCGCGCCGCCACCGCATGCGACCACATCGTCTCCGTCGTGGTCAGCAGCCGTGTCGTCGTCACCGGCCGCGCCGTCACCCGCCAGCGCGTCGCCAGCCCCCGCGGGTGCGACGGTGGAGTCGGTCACCGCCGCAGAACTCGGTGCGACCTGGCGGCCGGGGTGTCCCGTCGAACCGGAACAGCTGCGCCGGGTCGACGTCGACTACCTCGGTTTCGACGGCCAGACCCACCGCGGCCAGCTCGTCGTGCATCAGGAGCTGGCGCCGGAGGTCATCGCGATCTTCGAGCAGCTTTACCGGCTGGGCTATCCGATCGAGAAAATGCAGACGGTCGACCACTATTCGGACGCCGACGACGAGCTGTCGATGGAGGACAACAACACGTCTGCGTTCAATTGCCGACTCATCCCCGGAACCAACGAATGGTCACCGCACGCTTACGGGCGGGCAATCGATATCAACACGCTTCTTAACCCGTGCCTTTACGCCAGCGGGTATTTCGAACCGCGGAATGCGGCGGCTTACCTGGATCGCACTCGCACCGACCCGGGACTCCTACACATCGGCGATCCGGCGGTGCACGCCTTTACAGACCGTGGTTGGCGGTGGGGTGGCGAGTGGACGGCTCCCCTCGACTATCAACATTTCGAGCGGACCTAAAGGCCCCTTAAAGACCCAACGCCCGCGCCGCCGCCGTCGCCACTTCGCCGCGCAAATCCGAGATCGGTTCACTGCCCCGCGTGTGGATCGAGTTGGTGAGCAGAACCACGTAGGTATCGGAGCGCGGGTCGAGCCAGATTGAGGTCCCGGTGAATCCGGTGTGGCCGAAGCTGCCGATCGGGAAGATCATGCCACGCGCCATGGAAAGGGGCGTATCGATATCCCAGCCAAAGCCGCGCAGGTTTTGGCCCGCGATCGCCGGATAGCGCGCGGCGAGCAGCGGATATGTGGGGCTTCGTCTCATTGCGATGGCCTGGCGGGCGGCATCGTTGGCCGCCTGGAGCTGCTGGGCCGTGTGGCCGGGCTGCTGCGGAGTGGTCATCAGCTCCAAAGTCGTTTGTGTCAGGGGAAATTCGCTTGGACGGCCCGCAAGCCGATCGAGCAGCGCCTGCGCGTATGTGCCCACATCGTGCGCGGTCGAGAACACGCCGGCATGCCCGGCCACTCCCCCCATGCGCCGCGCCGTGGTGTCCTGCACGGTGCCCCGAATCAGGTAGTCGAGATCGGGATTCTTGCCCGGATCGGCCCGGCCGTCTTCGTCGCGCGCCGTCGGCGCGATGCGCGGCAAGAGATCCATGCTCCACGTGCCCGCCGGACATCCGTTCCCGGTTGACGGGCCGGCCCATCCAATCGCGGCTCCGCGGACCGTGTGCGGGCCACAGGCTTTGTCCGCGGGGAGGTAGCGGGTGTCCTGCATGCCGAGCGGTGCGAGCACGTGTTCGGCAACGTAGTCGTCTTCCGCCTCGCCGGTGATTTTCTCGATCAGCGCTCCGAGCAGGATGAAGTTGATGTCGGAGTAGCGGAAGACCCCGCCGGGTTCCGACTCCAGCGGCGTTGTGAGCGCGCGATGGATGCCTTCCGCTTTGTTCGCTTCGTCCAGTCCCCATGGATCTTTGAGTTCGACGTCGCCGGTCTCGCCCGAGGTGTGCGTCAGCAACATGCGAACGGTCACCTTTGCGCGCCGTGGGTCGTCCGTCGCGTTGAAGTCAGGCAGGTACTGCTGCACCGGGTCGTCGAACTGAACCTTGCCCTGTTCGTAGAGCTGCATGACGGCGGGCGCGGTTGCCAGGATCTTCGTCAAGGACGCCATGTCGAAGAGCGTGTCCTCGGTCATCGGCTCGGCCGGTGCGGGCGATCCGTCCAGTCCGGGTTCGCCCGCAAGCTTGCGCGAGCCATACGCCTGGTGAAAGACGATCTGTCCGGCGTGCCCGATCACAACCACGGCACCGGGCAGCCTATTCGCCGCGATCGCGTCGTTGATCAGCTTGGAAACCGATGCGAAATCAGGTGCCGGAGCCGCGTCGGGCGGTTTGGAGAGTGTTGGGAAGCTGGGCGCGGGGGCCGCGGCGGGAGCGGGCGTTGGCGTCGTCGGCGTTGGCTGCGAACTCTCGATCACCGCCGTCTGCGATACATGGCCATGCGAGCAACCCGCCACGAGTACGACGGCTCCGACGGCGATGGCCCTTCGCATGCGCTTCATGATGATCCCGCACCGATGCTGGATCCGGCGGCACGGCTTGTCAAGGAAGCGGATTTCATTGCGGCGCACGCCCAATGAGCGCGTCCCGCACGCGTCCCCGCGCCCGCTCGAGCCGACGGTCGGCCTCGGCCGCGTCGACGCCGGCGAGCAGCACGACGATCGCGGTCTTGGCGTGGCCGCCCGCGGCGGCGAGCGCGGCGGCTGCGGCCTCTTCGTCGACCCCGGCCGCGTCGCGGACGATGCGCACGGCGCGGCGACGCAACTTGGCGCTGGTGGTGCGGACATCGACCATCCGCGGCCCATAGGCTTTGCCGAGCGCGATCATGGCGCTGGTCGAAAGCGCGTTGAGCACCACCTTCTGTGCCGTCCCCGCGGTCAGCCGGGTGGAGCCGGCGAGCACCTCTGGCCCGGTCAACAGCTCGATCATTATGTCGGCAGACGCCTCGCTGCCCGGGTTGTTGACGATCGCGACCGTCAGCGCTCCCACTGCGCGCGCATGCTCGAGCGCCCCGAGCACGTAGGGCGTCCGGCCCGACGCCGTGATCCCGACCAGCGCGTCGGCGGCGCTGAGATCGGCTAGATCGGCCGGGTCGAACGCGTCCTCCGCGCCCTCGATCGCCTCGGTCAATGCCGCGCTCCCGCCGGCGATCACGCCACGCACGAGGTCGGTGCCGAACGTCGGCTTGCACTCGGCCGCGTCGAGCACCCCAAGGCGTCCGGGTGTCCCGGCGCCAGCATAGATCAGGCGGCCTCCCCGCTCGAGCCGCGCGACGATGGCTTCGGCCGCCGCGGCGATCCGCGGGACCGCCGCCGCAACCGCTGCGTGCGCCTCGCCCTCGGCGGCGACGAGCAGCGCCGCGACGTCGCCGATCGGCCTCAGGTCCAGGTCGTCGAGGCCGGGCCGCGAACCTTCGGTGGTGAGCGCGTCGAGCCCATGCCGGGCACCCCTTTCAGGGGCCGCTTGCACGCGGATCACGTGCGGCTCGTGAATCGCGCCGAGCCGCAGCGCGCCGTCGAGCGCGTCGCCGACGGCCGGGACCAAGTCCAGCCTTTTGCGCAGCGCCTCCACCCCCGCCAGGCCGCCGACCATCGCGACCGGCCCATCCCCGGCCGCTCGGGCGGTCGCAGCCAGCGACTCGGCGGCGGCGCTGATGATCGCCGACGCGACCGAGTCATCTTCTGCGGCGAGGACGTCGGGCGCGAACGACGCAACCGCCGCCGCGTCGGTGAGCCGCGCCGGCCACGATTCGGGCGCACCGAATCGGGCGCGAGCGGCGTCCAGCAGCGTGGTGGACGGGCCGCGGCCGTCGTGGGCGCGCAGCGCCGCGCGCAGGCCCGCGGCGCCGATCCACGCGCCGCCACCCTCGTCGCCCAGCCACGGGCCCCAGCCGTCGGCGGTTCGCAGCGCGCCGTCCGCGCCGATCGCGAGCGCCACGACTCCGGTCCCGGCGACCAGCACGACGCCCGGCTTCCCGTTCAGCGCGCCCGCGTGTGCGATCACGCTGTCACCTGTCACGGCGACCCGCTCGGCGCGCAGCGACTTCAGCAGCGACTCGGCCAGCGCGCGCGCCGCGGCCGGCGCATTCAGCGCCCCGGCGGCCCCCACGATCACCTCGCCGACCGGGCCGAAGTCTCGCGCGACGGCCACGATGGCCGCCTCCGCGGCCCGCACGCCGCCGGGCGCCGCAAGTCCGGGCGCGCCCGCCCCCTCGGCCCTCCGGTCGCCCCCGGAGGCCCGACACGACGTCTTGCCGAGGTCGATGGCGAGGATCATCGGACCCATAATTTCATCGCGGGTCAGCCGCTAAGCCTTGGCCTCAGTCGTGTCGTTGACGGAGGAGGTCGGCCCAGTTGCTCGGCACCCGACCGCGTGGACCTGGGACCGTCTGGTCCTCGGGACGGCATGCAGGCGGGGAAAGTTGGGGACCGTCATAGTAGTCATTGCTCTCGTAGTCCCAGAACCAGTCCTCGCCCGGCTCGAACGATCGGATGATCGGGTGCCCAGTCTCTCGCCAGTGCTTCGTCGCGTGACGTGACAGCGAATCGTCGCAGCAACCGACGTGGCCGCAGGCAGCACACCGCCGTAGGTGCACCCACCAGCCGCCGGCGGCATCACACTCCGCGCAGCCGGTCCCACTGGGCGGCACCGATGGATCGACAGCTGCAGTCATCGCGACTCCCGGGCTTGTGTGTCTCGCGTCAGTTCAGGAGACCGAGTTCCTGATCGATCTGCGCCCAGTAACGGGGGCCGGTCGGGGTCAGCAGAATCCAGTCGTGAACTTGGCCCTGCGCAAGCACGAAGCCCATCGGCGCCCCGTCGGCCAGGGCTATTTGCTGGAGGGCAAGCGTCTCGTTGTAGAGGGAATCGAACGAGCCTGAGTAGACATACGTCGGGGGCACGCCGGTCAGCGACCCGTATAGCGGACTCACCTCGGGGTCGGTGATCGACAGACCGCCCGCCCAAACCCTGCCGATCTGACCCCCGTCGCGCGCCAGGTCGAGCCAGGGGGATAGCAGGACCATCGACGACGGCACCGGTTGACCGTGGGCCACCAGGTATTCGGCGGCCGCCAGGGCGAGGTTGCCGCCCGCCGAGTCACCGGTCACGCTGACCTGCCCGGGGTGTGCGGCGATCTCCGACGAGATGAGGCCCGCGATATTGGGCACCACCGTGTTTGCGGTGCCGCCCTGCTGCAGCAGCGGGTAGATCGGCACCTCGATCGTCGCGCCGGTCTGATACGCCATCACCGTGTAGTCGATCCAATGGAAGATCGACGGCGGCAAGATGAACGCGCCACCGTGAATGGCCACCACGTAATCGCCGTTGGGATGCGCCGGGATAATCTCAACGACGCGCAGCCCGGTGGGTGTGGTGTATTGGTGCACCGTTTCTCCGAGCAGCAACGTCAACAACCGCGGCGGGTGGTTGGTCCCGATGATGCCGGTTAGCGGATTGTCGCCGGTAAGCAGCGCCAAGAGGGGTGAATGCGGGTCTGCGAACAGAACGTCGAATTCCTGGCTGAATCCGTTCCCCAGCGCCGTGGGGATCTGCTGGATTTCCTGCTGCACACCGAGCAACGCCTGCTCAAAGAGCGCCAGAGGGGAGGCGTTGGCCGCCTCGGCGGCGGCGTACGCGCCGGATGCGCCGCTCAAGGCCTGGACGAACCAGTTGTGGTAGGCCGCCGCCTGCAAGCTGAGGGCTTGATAGCCCTGGCCGTGCGCGGAGAACACGGCGGCGATCGCCGCGGAGACCTCGTCCCCGGCCGCGGCCAACACCCCGGTGGTGGCGCCTGCCACGGCGCGGTTTGCGCTCGCGACCACCGAACCGATCGAAGCCACGTCCGTCGCCGCGGCGGACATCACCTCTGGCAACGCAACAACATACGACACCGCGCCGCTCCCATTACCGATCGCCGAATAGCCAGAGCCTATGCCCGCGCCGCGGAGTCAGGGACAAGTTCGCGAGGACTTCCGCCCATGCGAATACAGGGTTTAGGAGTGTCCACCCCCGGCTATGTATGGATGACCAATATCAGCGTCCGTGCGCGTCCGGCCGATGCGGTCGGTGAGCACCGCGGGAGCGAGACGAAGCGATGACCGCCACGCAACCGGTTGCACCTGATCCACCGACGACTGACATTCCTCGCTACTGGGCAGAGCCGTACTCGCCCAGAGAAAAGGCGCCCCTTGTTGCCGGTGCCACGATCGCGGGCGGCCGGATTCGGCTAATGATCTTCTACGGCAAATCTTCGCATCTTCAGTTCTGGCAAGCCGCTGACACGGTCACGGGGCAACATCTGGCCGTCACGGTGGTCGACTCCGAGAACTCGCTGCCGACCAGTACTGTCGACGCGATTCTTTCCAACACCTCAAGCCTGCGCGGCATCGAGTCGCCAGGCTTGGCGAGGGTCATTGATGTGGGACGCGACTGGTGTGGCGGTGTAGTTGTTTCCGACTGGACGCGCGGTGCCACGCTGAAAGAAGTAGCCCGCACGCAGCCGTCGCCCGTCGGGGTCGCGGACGCGGTGTTATCCCTGGCGGAGACCGCCGACGTAGTGCACGGGGCAGGTTTCGCGTTGTCGATCGACCATCCCGAGCGAATCCGGGTCAGCGTCGACCGGCGCCTGGTGTTGGCCTTTCCGGCGACCATGCCGAATACAACGCCGCGGGATGACCTTCGGGGCATCGGTGCGGTCATGTATGGATTGCTCGTCAACCGTTGGCCCTCCAAAGTCGGTGCCGCGGTTGAGGATTGGGAGAGCGTCGAGACCGATGCGGAGGGCCTGATCCCAGCGCCCGCGGTCCTCAACCCGCAAGTTCCGTTCTTGATTTCATCCACCGCCGCGGGGCTAGTGCGTGAAGGCGACGGCATCCGCAGCGCCAAGACGATCTCGACGCTGCTGCGCGAGGCCAGCGACGACGCCAAGAACTACGCGGCGCCCTCCACCACTCGCGAGCTGCTCTTACCTCCACCGCCCGGCGGCTATGCCACCTTTCGCAATTTCGGACCGGCCGAAAAGGCCGAACACGCTCGCCGTCAGCTGTTGAAAACAATGCTGGGGACAGCGGCGGCTGTCGTTCTCGTCGTGTTGATGACGTTCGCTAGCGCAATCAGCCGGATTGTGGGCGCCGTCAACACCGACGCAGCGATGCACCCGGACAGGCTGGGACTTCAGACCACCACGCCGATGTCGGCTACGCCGGCAGCGCCTCCGCCTGCCACTCGAAGTGGAACGGTAAAGCCGCTCAAAGCCTCAGTCTTTTCACCCGGCGGCGCCCCGGACAGCCCAAACTCGGCCGGGCTGGCGATCGACGGTAACCCCGCCACGGCGTGGTCGACCGACACTTACTTCGACCCCGAACCGTTCCCAAAGTTCAAGGACGGGGTCGGATTACTGTTGGAACTTCCCGAGCCGACATCGCTGAGCGCCGTCACCGTCGACCTGGACAGCACCGGCACGGTGGCACAGATACGGTCATCGCCGAGCGCGACTCCCGCCAAGCTCAGTGACACCGCCGAACTCAGCCCGCGCACCGGGTTGAAGCCTGGCCGCAATGTCATCGCCGTGAACAAGCCCGCCCCGGTGACGTTCGTAGTGCTGTGGATAAGCACCCTCGGCACCACCGGAGGGAAGAGCCACTCCGACATTTCCGAGGTGACGCTTCAGCGGGCAGTCAGCCCAAGGTGACGAACAAAGCAGTCCGAACCCGCTTCGACAGCCGCATGAGCACAAAGACTGCGAATCCGACGACCAGCCCAACCGCCGCGGATGCTCCGGTGTCGACCAACCAGCCCAGCACCGCACCAAAAGGCTTGGCACCGTCGCGAACGTGATCCTCGGCGTGGTGGAGCAGGTGATACGGCGTGTGCCAACCGAGGCGGTTGCTGCCCGCGAGCAGAATGTGGCCGCCGACCCAGAGCATCGCCAGCGTCCCGACCACTGAAAGCGCCGAGAGCACTCTGGGCATCCCCGCCACCAGAACCCGGCCGACCTGTCGCCCGAAACCGGATGTTGTCTCCGTGAGGTGCAGGCCGACGTCGTCCATCTTGACGACGACGGCGACAACTCCGTACACGACGACGGTGAGGACCAGGGCGACGACGATGAGGATGATGAGCCGCGGCACCAACGCCTGGTCGGCCACCTCGTTGAGGGCGATCACCATGATCTCGGCGGACAAGATCATGTCGGTCCGGATCGCCCCGCTCACCACTTCGTGCTCGGCGACCGGCGGAGGATCGGCGTCATGACCGCGGATGCTCTCCCAAATCTTTTCGGCGCCTTCGTAACACAGGTACGTGGCGCCGAACATCAACAGCGGGGTCAGCAGCCGCGGCGCGAACTGGCTGAGCAGCACCGCGACCGGCAGGATCACCACGAGCTTGTTACGCAGCGATCCGATCGCGATGCGTTTGATGATCGGCAGCTCGCGCTCGGCGGCGATGCCGTGGACGTATTGGGGCGTCACTGCGGTGTCGTCGATGACGACCCCGGCCGCCTTGGCGGTCGCGCGGCCGGAGGCGGCGGCCAGTCGAGCGAGGACCGCGACGTCGTCGAGTAGTCCGAAAAGGCCGGCGCTCATCGCGTCTCCCCGATCGCGTGGGAGGTTACGCGGGGTTGGCTGTGGGGTTGGCGAAGACGGGTTGCTCCCCGGACATTCCGGCGACGACGGCAGCGATCTGGTTGGGCGTGCCGATCAGCCCCGTTTGCAGAACTGATTCCCGCGCAAGAGCCGTCGCGGGTTCGTTGCTCATCCATGTTTCGTTGTAGAGGCGCTTCGCGGCCCGGACGGCATCCGGTGACTTCAGCGCGATCTCGTCCGCGAGTGCCAGCGCCGCCGACAGCGGATCCGCGGCTGTCCGGGTGACCAGGCCGAGCTCGGAACCCTCGCTGCCGGAAACGATGCGGCCGGTAAACGTCAACTCCTTCGCGACGTCGATCGGTAGAAGTCGCGGCAGTGTCTGCGTGATGCCCATGTCGGGAACGAGGCCCCACTTGATCTCCATGATGCTCAGCCTCGCGTCCGGCGCCGCGATCCGGATGTCCGCGCCGAGGGCGATCTGCAGACCGCCGCCGAAGCAGTTGCCGTGGATCGCGGCGATGACCGGCGCCGGTACCAACGACCAGTCGTAGCTCACGCGCTGAGCGAGGTTCGCCGGCCGGTCCTGGTCTCTGTCCAACAGGACGCCCGTGCCACGTTCGCCACCCATGAAACTCGCGACGTCCAAACCCGAGCAGAAGCTCTTACCCTCACCGTGCAGAACGACCGCGCGGACCGACGTATCACCGGCCAGCTTCTCCGCGGCGTCCACCAAGGCTTCGAACATCGCTTGGTCGAGCGCGTTGTGTTTGTCGCCGCGCACCATCGTCGCCGTTGCCACGCCGTTGTCCGCGATCCGCACACGGACCCTGTCTTCGTTCACGGTTAGCAATGTATCGGGCCGGCACCCGACCAAGTCGACCGCGGCAACCAAAGGTGGAGCTGCCGGAAATCGAAGTAGCTAACCGGGCAGACCCACTCGTAGCGCAAGGTGCTCATCGAGTATCCGGCGCAGCGCAGCGTCCATCGGATGAGCGGATGCGAGGTCGCGGCCGAACCGACTGTCCACCGCAACCGCCGCGCCTTCACGCAGTTGGGCGGTGTCGACCTGATCGACGAAGGGATCGAACAACGCGGGCGGCGTGGCCAGGTAATACAGCGCCCGGCGCGATTCGGTCAACCCGACGGCATACATCAGTCCGTGTTGGGTGATCACGAAGAGTTCGGAGGTGACCCTGGCATTCGGGGTCTCGGTCTCGACCCATGCCATTGCGGCGCGCCGGGTCTGCGCCAATCGATCCGGAACGTGGTCGGTGAGCGTGAGCAAGCTATCGACGAGTGCTCCACCGGTTCGCGGATATGCGCCGATCGCTGGTCCGAAGTACCGCTGGAAGATCTCGCCGAAAAAGTCGTACTGTTGCTCGCTCATCGCGCACTCCCGGGTTTCAGACAGGCCCCTCAATTGTGCGCCCGAAATCGTCAGCTGGGCAGCACGAGTTTGGCCAGGGCGGTGACCCCGCTGCCCCCCGAGACTGTTACTTCGAGCCGCATCTTCTGTTGTGGAGCTGCCGGGAATCGAACCCGTTTCGGTGTGCTGGTCACTGAGCCGAACCGGCACTGAGCTGCAAAATGACATCAACTGTGATTCACCAGAATTGACGTCTGTGGATAGTGAGTGTGCCCAAAATGTGCCCAGCCAGTGCCGACTGACAGCACGCATTTGCGCTCGCTTCGAGCGCCCGATTACGTGCGGCTTGCGATTTGGGCCGCAAGCAACATTACTCAGCGACATCGGCTGTAGTTCAACACTTTTGGCGCATCCCACCGATAGAATCGGATACAAGCGAGATCAATTTGAGGTGCCGGAGATGAGTAGGACTTGTTCCGAGGAACTGAGTCAGGCCGGGCGTCTGCATATCCCGATTCGTGTTGCGAGCGCCTGATGGCCAAGCGACGCACCTACAAGCGCGACCGGCCATTGCCGCTTGAGGCTCAGCGGCGCTCCGGGCCCAACAGGCGACCGACCAGAGAGCGGCTCTTGTCGTGTTCACGCTCCTGGAGGAGGAAACGAATGCCTTCCTCAATCGCGGCCTTCGTGGAATCCCGCACCTTGCGCACCGTGGGGTCGTCGTCCTGCGAGCCGCTCAGCGACGCGGTGGAGATCGGCCGGCCGAACCAGTAGTACTGGCGTTCCAGGCGTGGAATGGGCGTCGGCCCGATCCCGCGCCAGATCGGCCACGAGTCCGGGCTGCCGAGCACCTTCTCGACGAACAACCGCTCCGGGGCCAGTATCGGATTGTCCGCGTTGACGACAATGTCCACGGCATCGTCGGCGCCGACCGACGCAAACGGGACGATCGGGTAACCGTACTGAATGGCCAAGCGCGCGAACCCCATTCGGTTCTTCCACATGAGCTTGTAGCGCTCGCCCTTGCGCTTGGCCACCTCGCGGGCACCGCCCGGGAAGACCAAGATAAGCTCTCCGCGTTCCATCAGCTCGGCGCAGTTCGCGCGCGTGCCCTCGACGACGCCGACGCGCTTGAGCATGTCGCGCCAGCCCGGCACCTTGAATAGGGCGTGGTCGCCCAGGCCCCGCACGAGGCGTCCGCGCTCCCACAGCTCCGCGCACAGCAGCGGCAGGTCGAGCGCCCCCAGGACGGTGTGGTTGCCGACCAGCAGCGCGCCGCGCTCGGCGACCTCGTCGATCCCGTACACCTTGGGGTTGATCACCTTGCGCAGCGGCTCGATCAGCCGAAGGGCGACCGCGATCTCGGCAGACGAGGGCGCGTCGGGAACGGAGGCGGCGGCGTTGGCGCTCATGACGGTATTATCCGCCTCGCTTACCTCAGTCGTCGGCGATCGCCGGGGAACTGAGCGCGGGGACGGTGTCCTCGCGAGGCAGCACCGACCGCGCAGCCACGGCGAACATCTCGAGCTTGTCGACCACCGTCTGCCCCTCCGGCTTGTGCCCCCAGATGCTGATGCCCTGGTGGGTCGTCGGCTTCCAGACGGACTCGTCGACGACGATCGGGTTCCAGCCGACCTCCCACTCGAATCCCGAGGGGGTCATCGCGTAGTACGACAGTTCCTTGTCGTTGGTGTGCTGCCCGACCGACATCGGAATATCGAAACCCAGCGCCTTGACGCGCTGATACGACGTCACCATGTCGTCGAGCGTGGCGGCTTGGACGTTCACGTGTTGCACTCGCGTGCGAATCGGGTTGACGGGCAACATGTTCACGGATGCGATCGCCACGGAGTGGTGACGTTCGTTGACGCGCAGGAAGCGGACCTTCAGCTTCAGGCCGTTGATCGTCTCATCGATGTAGTCCGACAGGCGCGCGTTGAACACGTGGTCGTAGTAGCCCCGCATCTCGTGCGGCTTCTTCGTGACGATCGCCACGTGGCCCAATCCCCCTGCGCCGGTGACGAACCCGCTGCCCGGTATGTCCAGCGCCAGCGGCGCCGTGCGGGCGGTGGTGTACACCTCCTGGGTCAGCCCGTTGGGTCCGGGGAACCGCAGGAAGCGCTCCACGCCGCGGAGTTTGGCGTCGTCGTCGGAGCCCTCCACGGCCGGCACGCCGTGGTCGGTGACCCGCCGGCAGGTTTCGTCGAAGGTGGCGTGGTCATCGAGATGCCAACCGAAGGCGACGACGTCCTCCGCCGGCCCCTGCCGCAGCAGGAAGCGACATTCGTTGGCGTCCAAGCGAAACCGCATCGTGTCGGGCAGCATCTCGTCGAGGTGCATGCCGATCGCCTCGCGCCCGAAGCGCTTCCAGTCGGCGAACTTGTTGGTTTCGATCACGACATAGCCCAGGTGGACGTTGCCGAAGATGTCAGTGGTCATGAGATTCTCCTTGCAGAGGGTCAGGCCGTCAAAAACGCGGTGGTGACGGCGTTGAAGAAGTCGGCGCGTTCACATTGGACCCAGTGGCCCGTTCGCCGTGATGAGCACGTCGGCGTTGGGCATCCGCTCGCCCAGCATCGCCGCGCCGCTGGGCTTGTTGAACTTGTCGTCAAGCCCCCAGACGACGAGCGTCGGGGTGGCCAGGTGCTTGAGCCGGCGGTCGCGCGTGAAGTCCATTCGCCACAACGCCCTTGGCCCGTCGGCCGTTGCAGGGGCGGATTGGCGACGACCTCGGGCTCGATCGACGACTGGTAGCGCGACTCGATCACGGCATCCGGGACGGATGCGCCGTCGTACACCAGATACGAGCGGATCAAGGTACGCAGCTTTTCGGGGCTGGGCCCGTCGCCGCCGTGGTAGCTCAACTTAAAAACTCCCTGACGAGCCGTGCGAAGGTGTCGGGGTGCTCGATCTGCAGCCAGTGGCCGGCGTTGGGAATGACTTCCAGGCGAGCGGTCGGGAGGTGCTCGGCGTACCAGGTGCTGGATTCCAGCGGAATGATCCGGTCGGTGTCTCCGTGGATGAGCAGCACCGGATGCGTGATCGCCTTGAGGGCCTCGTCGCTGATCGGAAGCGGATCGCCGACAAGGAAGAACGTCGCCCGGTGTGAGCGCTCCACCTCCGGGCGGGTTGCCCGCGGAAACCGTTCGGCCGCAATCTGTTCGAGCTGATCGCCAAACACCGCCGGATCCGCCACAAAGTTGGTCAGCAGCTGACGCATCGACTCGACAGAAGCGTTGTCGTAGAAGAGGATCAGAGACAGCAGGCCCGGCGATAGCGGTACTGGCGCACCTCCGGCGCCCATCAACACGATGCGCCGCACCCGTTCTGGATGTGCCAGCGCCAGGCACAATCCGACGATGCCCCCCATCGAATTGCCGACGATGTCGACTTGGTCGACACCGAGTTGGTCGAGCAGCGCCACCAGGGTCTGAACCCGTAGCGCGGTGAACGCGCCGATGCCCTGCGGCGGCGGGTCGGGGTGGGTGGAGTCGCCGAAACCGACGACGTCCGGGGCGATGTTGTAGAAGTCGCCGCTCAGCTCTTCGAGCGCGCCCTGCCAGTTGGTCAGTGCGGTGACGCCCGGCCCGGATCCGTGCAGCCACAACACGGGTCGTGAGCTCGGGTCACCGGAGGTCGACAGGTGAAAGCTCACGTCGCCGACGGCGACGTCGCGGGTGGTGATCGCGCTCATGAGACTTTCCAGCTGTGATCTGGCAGCCGGCGCAGCTGGTTGGCTTCCTGGTCCGTGGCAGTCAGTTCCGGCGCGATGCGTCGAACCTCTGTCATCAACAGACATACGAGACACCCTTCTTATTGGAATGTTCACTACGTTAACGTTGTGGCTACGATGGTGTCAAGCGTCATTGCGGACAGGATTGGTGGGGAGGTGCTGGCGTTGGCGACCGTAGAACGCAACCCGCGCCGCCGTCGGGCCAACGGTGAGGCGTCGCGGGAGAAAATCCTGATCGCCGCCACCGAAATCGCAGCCGAACGTGGATACGAAGGGACTTCGATCGGATTGGTCAGCGCGCGTTCCGGCATGCCGGCCAGTTCCATCTACTGGCATTTCAAGGACAAGGACGCGCTCATCGCGGCTGTGATCGAGCGCAGTTTCGAACTCTGGCTGACAAACGTGGGGGGTTGGGCGCCTCGAAACCCCGATCAGCCCATTCAGCAGCGGCTCGCCGCCATGATGGCTCGAACCGCCAAGGCGCTACACGAGTCTTCGGATTTCCTGCGTCTCGGTCTGATGCTCGCGTTGGAGCACCGCGACCAGGAGCCCTCGGCGCGGCGGATGTTCCTGGCGGTCCGGCAGGAGACGCTGCGACGCAGCGCTGCGGCATTCGCCGAACTGTTTCCCGAATTGCCCGAGTCAGCTACTCGACAACTGGCCACGTTCACCCTGGCGATGGCCGATGGGCTGTTCGTCGCCAACGAGATCGACGGTGACGGTATCGACGTATTTGGCCAATTCGAGCTTCTCGCCACCGCGCTGATGGCTGTGGCCACCAGTTGAGTCGGGCGCACTGCGACCAGTTCATGTAGTGATTACTCCACGATGAGCCGCCGCCATTTGAAGCACAAGCGGTAGCACTCACCCTTGCGTTTGATCACCTCGCCGCCGCCCGGGAAGACCAGGATCAGCTCTCCGCGCTGCATCGGCTCAGCGCAGTTAGCCCGAGTGCCCTCGACAACACCGACGCTCGTGAACAGGTCGCGCCAACCCGGCATCTTGAACTGGGCGTGATCGCCCAGCGCTCGCACGATGCGTCCACGCTCCCACAGCTCAGCACAAACCAGCGGCAAGTCGAGAACCCCAGGACCGGTGTCTCCCGCCCGTCCGACACTGCGCTCAGGTCAAGCGCGGAAGGTCAGCCGTGCTGATTTCGTGTGCCTCGGCAGGATCGATCCCCAGTGCGCGCAGGAGAAGTTCGGCGGTCAATGAGCCGGCGTCACGCCAGGTCTGATGTCCTTCTAAGACCATCCACATGGCGCTGATCGTGGCCCCCAGTACCAACGATGCGACGCTGTCGATCTCGGATGCGTTGAGCTTGTAGCGCCCTGCGGCCACACCAGCACGGACGTCGCTCATGGCTGGGCCTGACATCCAGGACCGCAAGGCCTCCTCGCTGAGACCAAATTTCACCGCGAAGCGACCCAATGTCGGGTTCTCGTGGGCGAAACGCACCCAGAGCCTCACACCGGTAGCCAGCCGAGCGGCCGGATCGTCGATGTCGATGAAAGTTGATGACACCCGTTGATACATTTCGTCGCTGAGGTCTTTGACGATGCGATTGAACAAGTCCTCGACCGACCCGATGTTGCGGTAGAGCGTGCCCCGGGCCACGTTCGCCTCTTGAGCCAGTTCGCTGATGGTGAGCGCAGTCGTTCCCTTCTCGATGAATAGCCGCACGGCGGCGTCGCTGATCCGCTGATCGGTCGTCGTTGCCATCGGCCTGCCCCTCACTCGAAAACATTCGCGTCAAGCAATGGTACATCAATGCTCTATTAGCAGCCCTTTCGTTCCTACTTATACAGACTTGACTTATCTTGAACACTAATGTTCAATACTCGTATGCGTGAGCGGAAGCGACCGGTCATGCTCACCGCCCTACACGGCGAAAACAAGTTCGACACCCACCGCCTATCGGCCTGTTGAAAGTAGCGAAATCATGACCACTTCCATCCTCCGCACCGCCGACGCCTGGTACGTCCAGCTGTCCACAGGCGCAGCGAAGATTGACACCACCGCCACCACAACCGGCGAGCTGCTTGCTGACCGCGAAGCGGTGGCCGCCGCCACCACAAGCAGCCAGACCGTGCCGGTCGACAGTTTGGATCTGCTGTCGCCGGTGACCGCGCCGTGTCGCGTCGTCGCACAGATGACCAACTTCAGGTCTCACGTCAAAGACGCGGGCATGGATCCCGAGACGATCCCGCTGACCTTCTTCCGCAAGTCTTCGGCCTCGATCACCGGACCTCACGACGACATCGTCAAGCCGTCACACGTCGGCTTGCTCGACTACGAAGTCGAGATCGGTCTTGTCGTCGGTCGCGACATCCCGGTCGGCACCACGATCAGTGAGTCAGCCCTGTCCGATTACGTGGCTGGCTTGGTCGTCACCAACGACGTGTCTGCCCGCGACATCCAGCTGCCGCAGACGCAGTTCTACGAAGCCAAGTCCTACCCATCCTTCACCCCGACTGGTCCAGCGTTGGTGCTGCTGGATGCTGAGGAATTACAGCGGTTCGGCGACTTGCGGCTCCAGCTGCGCGTCAACGGTCAACTGCGCCAGGACAAGCTCGTCGACGGTGACATGATCTATCCGCCCGTTCAGGCGCTGCAATCCCTGTCGCGCTTCCAGGATCTGGCCGCCGGCGACCTGATCCTGACAGGGACGCCCGTCGGTACCGCGCTAAGCGCCCCACCCAAACCCATGGAAATCATCGGAAATCTGTTGCCGCCCGCAGTCAAGTGGAAGATGTTCTTCAAACGGCAAGCCGGCAACCCGAAGTACCTCCAGAACGGTGATGTCGTCGAGACCACCATCGCCACCGACGACTGCAAAATCGACCTTGGCGTACAACGCAACACAGTGAGATACGCATGAGCGCCAATCCGACCCTGTCCTACCGCCTCCTTCCGCGCACCGGACAATGGGACACCCTCGAGGTTGAACAAGTCACCGCCCACACCACCACGCCCGCGTTGACATCCATGCGGTCCGTGCGATCCGGCGATGGTGTCTTCCGGTTCCTGCCCGCGGGATTCGAGGAGCTTCCGACGTTGTGCCACATCATTAATCGAGCCGCCGCCGTCGAACTCGGTGACACCGTCGATGCCGGGCAAGCGCGCACCGCCGCGTGGTCCGACGTCAACGACATTCAGAACATCGGCTCCTCAACGAGCGACACGGATACCGATCATGCTGATACGTCGCGTTTTAAGCGATGACCGGGTCGTCGTCGAAGCCTTCGACGACGGCCAATGGCGTCAGGCAACCGATCCCGGAATCGTCGGCGCCGGCGCGTTCGACCCGCGGTGGCAACTCCTCGCCGCGCAGCGCCAGCTCGCGCAGTCCCGGTATCTGCTGCCGATCCAGCCGCTGTCGTTTCGCGACTTCATGGTCTACGAACGTCACACCATCGACGCCAGCCGCGGCCTGCTGCGACGCTTTCACCCGGCCCAGTATCGCGTGGCGTCCACTATCGAGAAGCTCACCCGGCGCCCCTTCCCCCTCTTCAAACCCAAGCGGCTGTTCTTTACGCAACCGATCTACTACATGTCCAACCACCTGACATTCGTCCCCAGCGGCACGCCTGTCGCACCACCGTCCTACTCGCACGCACTGGACTACGAACTGGAGATCGGCTTCGTGCTGTCAGCTCCGTTGTTCAACGCCAGCCCCGCTGAGGCCATTGGCGCCGTCGGCGCGTTCGTGGTACTCAACGACTTCAGCGCACGCGACGTCCAACGAAAAGAAATGGACAGCGGCTTCGGACCACAAAAATCGAAGCATTTTGCGAGCTCCATGTCGGCCACTGCGGTCACCGCCGACGAGATCCTGCCCCGCATCGACGCTGTGCAGGGCACAGTCGCCATCAACGGCACGACGGTGAGCACCGTCAGCAGCGAAGGAATGCAGTGGAGTATCGGCGAGATGTTGGCCCATGCCTCACGAAGCGAACGCCTGCTTCCTGGCGAATTGTTCGGCACGGGAACGCTGCCCGGCGGTAGCGGTATGGAGACCGGGGCATGGCTTCAGCGAGGGGACATGTTGTCGCTGAGACTCGACGGCATCGGCGAAATCGAACACCGCATCACCGGATAACGAAGACACCCGCGCGACCGAATCTGCCGACGGACGGCGATCAGGAGGGCAAAAACACCCTCTGAACTGCATAGTCTCAGTGGAGCTGCCGGGAATCGAACCCGGGTCCTACGGCATTCCCTCAAGGCTTCTCCGTGCGCAGTTCGCTATGCCTCTGCTCGGATCTCCTGGTCACGCGAACTAGCCAGGATGACGATCCCAGTCGCTGTGTATGTCCCGATGAGTCCCGCGACCGGACTCACCGGTGGATCCCTCTAGCTGACGCCAGGCTCCGGGTCGAGGGCGTTCCCGGTCTGACGGACTAGCTGTCGCTTAGGCAGCGAGAGCGTAGTCGCGCTGATGTGAATCGGCGCTTATATGGTTGCAACGACGCTTACGGTGGTCTCTTGCCTGCACCGGCACGCTTCCCTTGATTCGATGCGCGAAGTCGAAACCTTTCAGCCCCTTGTCTTTGTTGCTTCGAGCATCCCTGCCGATTTTCGGCAGGACAATCAATGGTACGCGGTAACCAACAACGGGCAACGGAATTAACTTCCCGCGCCGACCGTCAAAAGCCGAGTACCCCCCGGTCGGGTAACTGCAGGGGGTACTCGGTGCCGAGACGGCGCTTTGGGCATCTGCTACTTGATGCCGACGACGTCCTGCGCGATGGCGGCGACGTGGGTCTGCGCGGCGGAAACGATGCGTTGCCGGTTCTTGTGCGCCTCCTCGTAGGCGATAATCGTCCGAACGTCGCTGGGGTCCGTCAGCTTTCTGATCGCGGCCACCGCCTCGTTGACGTTCAGGTCGTCGTACTTGCGGATCGGCAGCTCCTTTGCGTCCAAGACACCGGCGGCCGTCCGGCCCGAGTGCAAGGCGCTGGCGGCCCCGTCGGCCCCCTCGGACCGGGTGACCCGCTCGGCGGCCTTCAGCGCCGCGCTCTGGGAGGCGGACAGCGCCTTCGCCGCGATCTCGCCGGCGTTGCCACCCCGCTTGACCAGGTCGTTGAACGCCGGACCCGCCGAGCGCAGCGCCTCAACGGTCCGGTCGACCCCCCGCGCCGACCACGCTGCCGGCAGGTTGACCAGCTTCACCGCCGTGCCGGCGGCCGCCTGCAGCGGCGTGCGGCGCAGCGCGGCCGGCCCGCCAAGCGCGTCCTCGGCCAGCACGGTCGTGATCCAGTCCACGGTCGCCGAGTGGGCAGTGATCAGGCGCTCGGCCAAATTCTCGATGTCCTGGCGCTTTGCGGCGACGGCCAGCGCTTTGAGGTACCGAGCGCGGTCCAACAGCTGGTCCTCGAGCGCGAGATCGCCGAGCAGCGCCTCGTCGAACGGTTGCGCCTGCTCGGTCAGCGCCTTGACTGCCGCGGCGGCACGACCCAGGAACGGACCGATGACGTCGGGGTAACCCCCCACCTTGCGGATCGCGGACTCCAGGGACTCGGCGCGCTTGCGGGCATTGGCCGCGTTCTGCGACAGCTCGCGTCGCACGGCGTCGGTGCGCGCCTGGACAACGCGGGTTTCCGCGATCTGGATCTCGGTGTTGGTCAAGTCGAGCAGCGTGCGCAGCTGCGCGAGCAAACGGGTGGTCTCGGGTGCAGTCATTATTGTCGCCCTCCTGGCGTTGACGATTTTGATGTCGGCGCGAGGTGCGCCTGTACGTTCCGGCTACCCGATCGCCCCCGGAGAACAAACCCCCACGCGCGGGATGTGAGATGGCGCTTTGCTTATCGCGCGTGCGCCAAATATGGTCTCAGATCACGAAATTGAGGTTTTCAACGACCTGTCTGGCGACGTCTTGGTCGCCGCCGAGCTCGATGTCCCGGGTGCGCGCGGGGCACATGGGACGCCCGCCCGACAGCCTGGTGAACTGCAGCCCGTCCAGCCGAATCGTCGCCGTCGGTTCCTGGCCGCCGAAGTCCTCGACCAGCTGGGCGCGACCGTCGACGCTGACACGGATGTCGCGCGCCACCGGGCCGGTCAGCTCGAACAGGATGCGCGAACCGTCGGGCGCCTTGCCGCGTTTGCCCACCACATAACCCATGGTGGCCCCGATCTCGTCGAGCGAAAGCTGTGACGCGGGCCCGACGAGCTCGGTGTCGGACGACGGCCGCGACAGCGCCTCGCGGATGTCTTGCTCGTGCATCCAGCAGTCGAACGTGCGCACCCGCATGAACCGGCCGTACGTTTCCAGGCCCACCGGCGTCGGAATCACCGCGTTCCACTCCTCGTCCGACATGCCGGCCAGCACCTTGCGTCGATCGGCGGTGATGTCCCTGAACCGTGCGAGCACTTCCGCGCCCGACTCCCCGCTGAGGTGGCGCACCCAGCACTCGTTCATCGCGCCGATGTCGTTGTGCACGTGGTCGAGCGCCGACACGTCGATGTCGGGCTGCGGGGCCGCGACGCCGGCCAGGAACGACTCGGTGCCGATGATGTGCGACACGACGGCCTTGACGTCCCACCCGGGCAGCGGCGTCGGCGCCAGCCAATCGCCCTCCGGCAGCCCGTCGAGCAGCGCGTCGATGGAGTCCCAAACGGCGAAGAGCCCGGACAGGACGTCGGATTTATCCAGCTGCGTGACGGGTCGGTCGGCCATGGACGGATAGTAGGCCGATCGCCAGCCGATCCGTTAGCTTGCGGCGATCATCGCCACGGAACCCATGGCCATCACCATGCCGACGCCCTGGCATCGGCTCACCCGCTCGCGCAGCACCACCATCGCCAGCACGACCGTCGCCGCCGGATACAGCGAGATCAAGATGCTGGCCAGTGAGAGCAGCCAGGTGTGCAGCGCCAGCAGCATGGTCACGTTCGCACAGATGTCCAGCACCGCCACGCCCAGCGCCAGCTTCAGCGGCTTGCCGGCCGGCATCTTCAGGTTCTTGCTCAGCGCGGACATCCCGAACACCACCGCCGAAGCGGACAGCCGGGCGAACACCAGCGGCCAGAGTTTGGTCTCGTGCGGCGCCTGATGAAGAAACACCAGGTTCAGCCCCATCGCCGAGCCCGCGACCACCGTGAGCCAGGCGACCTTCGGGGTGAATCGATACGGCGTCACTCCCTCGCTCGCGGCTTCGCGGCTGACCAGCATGACGGCGACCAGGGCCAGCACCACGCCCACCGACGCCGCGCGACCCGGCCGCTCCCCCAGCGCCACACCGACGGCCACCGGTACCGCGGCATTGAGTACGGCGGCCAACGGTGAGACCACCGATATCGGTCCGGCGCCCAGCGCCGCGAAAAACGCCCACATTCCGAACGCCATCCCGACGCCGTACAGGCAACCCCACACGACCGCGCCGGACTGAATCGGGCCACCCACAACGACGGCCAGCAGGCCGAGCAATACTGCCTCGACCGGGTAGGCCACGAGCATCACTCGCAGCGCCGCTACCCGTCGAGCGGCCACACCGCCCACGAAATCGCTGACGCCGTACGTAACGGCCGACAGCTGGGCGTAAGCCGCCCCGATCAGTTCATGCCCTTGGCGCGTCGCCCCAGTTCGCGAAGCACTTCGCGCTGGGCATCGCGCTGGGCCATGTCCTGACGTTTATCGTGAGCCCGCTTGCCTCGTGCCAGCGCGAGCTCAACCTTGACCTTGCCCTCGGAGAAGTAAAGTGACAGTGGCATCAGGGCGAGGTTACCATCTCGTATCTTGCCGACGAGTCTGTCGATTTGTTGCCTATGTAACAACAACTTTCGATTCCGACGCGGATCATGGTTGGTCCAGCTACCGTGCTGATACTCGGGAATGTGTAAGTTACGCAACCACACTTCGCCGTCATCAATGGTTGCGTAGGCATCGGCTAGAGAGGCGTGCCCTTCCCGCAGGCTCTTTACTTCGGTGCCCTGCAAAGCGACTCCCGCCTCGAAAATCTCGAGGATTGAATAGTTGTGCCGCGCTTTGCGATTGGTGGCCACGATCCGTTTGCTGCCGGGCTTGTCGCCCGCCGCCTTGGCCCGGCTGGAGTCCTTGGCCACAGCTACCGCCGTACGTACAGGCGCAACGTCACGTAGGCAGTCAACGCGGCCATCGACACGCCGAGCAGGAACAGCCATGGCGAGATGTAGATGATGTCGGCGTAGTCGACCCGGGCGATCAGGTTGGCTTGGTAGAACTGGTTCAGCGCGTTGTCCAAAAATGTTGCCCGTACCAGGATTAACCCGGCGATGGAAATCGCGACACCGACCGCCGCGGCGACCATCGCCTCGACCAGGAACGGCAGCTGGGTATACCAGCGGCTCGCGCCGACCAGGCGCATGATCCCGATCTCCGTGCGGCGCGTATACGCCGCCACCTGGACCATGTTGGCAATCAACAGGATAGCGCCGACGGCCTGCACCAGAGCGACGGCGAACGCGGCCTTGCTCAGGCCGTCCAGGACCGCGAACAGGCGGTCGATCAGATCCTTCTGGTTGAGCACGGAAAGCACCCCGGGCTGTCCCTGCATAGCGGTGTCAAAGTCCTTGTGCTGCTCGGGATTGTCCAGCTTGACGATGAACGAGGCTGGGAAGGAATCTTTTCCGGCAACGTCTTTGTACTGCGGGAACTTCCGGATCGCGTCGTCGTAGGCATCCTGACGGTTGAGGAATCGCACCGATTTGACGTCTTGCCGCGCTTCGATCTTTTCCCGCAGCGCCTTGCACGGGTTGGTGCCGCAGGACGGGTCGTTGGCGGACACGTCCTCGGTGAGGAAGACCTGCGTCTCGACGCGGTCCAGGTAGATGGCGCGGGAATGGTCGGCCAACAGGACCACCAGCAGGCCGCCGCCGAACAGGCCGATCGATATCGCGGTCGTCAAGATCATCGCGGCCGTCATCGTGACGTTGCGACGAAGGCCGGTCAGGACCTCGTTGAGGAGGAAGCCGAAGCGCACTTAGCGATCCATCCCGTAAACGCCGCGCTGCTCGTCGCGAACCAGCCGGCCCAGCGACAGCTCGACCACCCGCTGCCGCATGGAGTCGACGATGTGGTGGTCGTGCGTCGCCATGAGCACCGTGGTGCCCGTGCGGTTGATCCGCTCCAACAAATCCATGATGTCCTTACTGGTGTCCGGGTCGAGGTTGCCGGTCGGCTCGTCGGCCAGCAGAACCAGCGGGCGGTTGACGAACGCGCGGGCGATGGCGACCCGCTGCTGCTCGCCGCCCGACAACTCGCCCGGCAGGCGGTTCGCCTTGCCGGACAGGCCGACCGTCTCCAGCACCTCGGGCACCGTCCGGTTGATCGCCTCGCGGCGCTTGCCGATGACCTCCAGCGCAAAAGCGACGTTTTCGTACACGGTCTTTTGCTGCAGCAGCCGGAAATCCTGGAATACGCAGCCGATGACCTGACGCAGCTTCGGTACGTGGCGTCCGGGGAGCTTGTTGACGTGAAACTTCGATACCCGGATATCACCGGTGTTCGGGCTCTCCTCGGCCAGCAACAGCCGCATGAACGTCGACTTGCCCGACCCCGAAGGACCGATCAGGAAGACGAATTCACCCTTGTCGATTTTGACGTTGATGTCGTCCAGCGCCGGCCGAGCCGACGCTTTGTACTTCTTGCTGACGTTGTCAAGGGTGATCATCACGGCACGCCAGTGTAGCCGTGAATTTCGCTGGCGAGCCAAGTCAGCTGGCCGGTGGCGGGGAACTCGGCACCGGACCGGGCCCGGGTTGGGGTAGCTGCGACGGCGTCGGCGTCGGGCTGGTGCTGGGCGGGCAGAAGGGCGGCGGCAGCAGGCACGGCGGCGTGGGCAACTGGAACGGCGGGGGCGTCGTCGTGGTCGTCGTCGTGAGCGGCGGCGGCGTGGTGGTGCTCGGAGTCGTGGTCGGCGTCGGCGTGACCGTGACGGTGACCGGCGGCTGCTGCACGCGGCTGCGGGGCACCCAGGTGTAGTTCGGGTCGGGCACGAAGCCCGGCGGCACCACCTGCGGGGCCGGTGGCTTGGGTGTCGCCTCGGGACGGTAGGTGTCGTAGACCCACCACACCGCAAGGAACGCGACGATCAGCACCAGCGTGGACGTGCGCATGCGGCCGCCGAACAGGTGGCTCCAGCGCCGTCGTTGCTTGTCCTCGCTGCGATTCTCGAAGAGGCTGAGGGTCAACTTCACCGCCGCTGCACCGCGTCTTCGACTTTGCCATCGGCCGACCCTTCGGCGGCTTCGGCGGCCGGCACGGACGGGTCTTCGACCAGGCCGACCGTCGCATCGGCCGCGGTCACGATGCCGACGCGGGCCAGCGCCCGAATGACCAGGACACGCAGCTGGCGGCCGACCTCGAACTGTTTGCCCGGCAGGGTGCGGGCCACCACGCGCAGGGTGACGGTGTCGACCTGGATGCTTTCCACGCCCATCACGGTCGGCGGATCCAACAGCAATTCCCCGAGGACCGGGTTCTCCATCGCGCGGTCGCATTCCTGGTGCAAGACCTCGTAGACCCGGTTCAGGTCGGCGCTGGTCGACACCGGGATGTCCACCACCGCGCGCGCCCAATCCTTCGACAGGTTGACGACCTTGACGATCTGCCCATTCGGAATGGTCAGCACCTCACCATCCGGCGAGCGCAGCCGGGTGACCCGCAGCGTCACGTTCTCGACCGTGCCGGTGGCTTCCGTCGAGGCGACGACGGTCAGGGTGACCAGGTCGCCGAACCCGTACTGCTTCTCCACCAGAATGAAGAAGCCGGAAAGCAGATCCCTGACCAGCTGCTGGGCGCCGAAGCCCAGCGCGGCCCCGACCACGGTGGCGGGTGCGACGAGTCCGCCCACCGAAAACTGCAGGATGCCGGCGATTTGCATCATCACCCAGATGCCGATGATGACGATGGACACCCAGGAGATTACCGACGCCACCGCCTGGCGGTGCTTGGACGTCTCCGAGCGCACCAGCGCGTCGCTTTCGGCGAAGCCCTCGGTGAGCTGGCGCGTCACCTGCTGCGCCACCCAGTTGACGAAGCGGGCCATGAGCACGGCCGCGATCAGCACCATGACGATGCGCAGGCCGCGGGTGATGATCCATTGGCCGACTTCGCCGCGCCAGAAGTCGTGCCAACCCAGCGCCTTTATCGAAGTGGTCGATGCAAGAACAGTTGTATTAGTCGTCATCTTTTCGGTTGCGCCACCGGATTCCCGCTTCCAGGAACCCGTCGATGTCTCCGTCCAGGACGGCGGCCGGATTGCCCACCTCGTAGTCGGTTCGGAGATCCTTGACCATCTGATACGGGTGCAGTACGTAGGAGCGCATCTGGTTACCCCAGGAGCTGCCGCCCTCACCCTTCAACGCGTCCAGCTCAGCGCGCTCTTCTGATCGCTTGCGCTCCAACAACTTTGCCTGAAGCACTCGCATTGCCGAGATCTTGTTCTGCAGTTGCGATTTTTCGTTCTGGCAAGTCACGACGATACCCGTTGGGATGTGGGTTAAACGAACCGCCGAGTCGGTGGTGTTCACCGACTGACCGCCGGGACCGCTGGAACGGTAGACGTCCACCCGCACGTCCCCGTCGGGGATATCGATGTGGTCGGTCGTCTCCACCACCGGAAGTACCTCGACTTCGGCGAAGGAAGTCTGGCGCCGGCTCTGGTTGTCGAACGGGCTGATTCGCACCAGCCGGTGCGTGCCCTGTTCGACGGACAGCGTGCCGTAGGCATACGGGGCATGCACCGCGAACGTGGCGCTCTTGATCCCGGCCTCTTCGGCGTAGGAGGTGTCGAACACCTCGACGCCGTACTTGTGTTGCTCGGCCCAGCGGATGTACATCCGCATCAGCATCTCGGCCCAGTCGGCCGCGTCCACCCCACCGGCACCCGAGCGAATGGTGACCAGCGCCTCGCGCTCGTCGTATTCGCCCGACAACAGCGTGCGCACCTCGGCGGCCTCTATATCGGCGCGCAGCGCCTTGAGTTCGGCGTCGGCCTCGGCCAGCGCGTCAATGCCGCTGGCGGCATCCCCTTCTTCGGCCGCCAGCTCGTACATCACCGGAAGATCGTCGAGGCGCTGACGCAGCTCTTCGATGCGGCGCAGCTCGCCCTGCGCGTGCGACAACTGGCTGGTGACCCGCTGTGCGTTGCTCTGGTCGTCCCACAGTTTGGGATCGGACGCCTCGTGCTCGAGCTTCTCGATGCGGCTGCGCAGACCCTCCACGTCGAGCACCCGCTCCACCGTGGTCAGGGTGGAGTCAAGGGCGGCAATGTCGGCTTGACGGTCGGGTTCCACAGCCGCCCACGTTACCGGCGACGAACGCACAGGTCGTCGTCCGGGCGGCAGCGTTTAGCATCAGGTGACCAGTTTGTGCAGCCCGGACCGCGACGCTCAGCCCCTCGCGCACGGCCCGGCACGAATAGAAGGCTCGAGGATGCGCTTATATCACGTCGCGATTGTCGGCTCCGGGCCGTCGGGTTTCTTCGCCGCGGCATCCTTGCTCAAGGCGGCCGACGCGTCGGAGGACATCGACGTTGCCATCGACATCCTCGAGATGCTGCCGACGCCCTGGGGGCTGGTCCGCTCCGGCGTCGCGCCCGACCACCCGAAGATCAAGTCGATCAGCAAGCAATTCGAGAAGACCGCCGAAGACCCCCGGCTCCGCTTCTTCGGCAACGTGGTGGTCGGTGAGCACGTGAGCGCCGCCGAGCTGGCCGAGCGCTACCACGCAGTGATCTACGCCATCGGGGCGCAATCGGATCGGTCGTTGAAGATCCCCGGCGAGGACCTGCCGGGCAGCATGGCCGCCGTCGAATTCGTCGGCTGGTACAACGCGCACCCGCACTTCGAGGCGTCGACCCCGGATCTGTCGGGCGCCCGGGCGGTGGTCATCGGCAACGGCAACGTCGCGCTGGACGTCGCCCGCATCCTGGTGACCGACCCTGACGAGCTCGCCCGCACCGACATCGCCGACCACGCCCTGGAGTCGCTGCGCCCGTGCGGCGTCGACGAGGTGGTGGTCGTCGGCCGGCGCGGGCCCCTGCAGACGGCGTTCACCACGCTGGAGCTCCGCGAGCTGGCGGATCTCGAGGGGGTCGACGTGATCGTCGACCCGGCGCAGCTGGAGGGCATCAGCGACGAGGACGCGGCCGCGGCGGGCAAGACGACGAAGCAGAACATCAAGGTGTTGCGCGACTACGCCGCGCGGGCGCCCCGCCCCGGCCACCGCCGAATAGTCTTCCGCTTCCTGACTTCGCCGATCGAGATCAAGGGCGACGGCAAGGTCGAGAGCATCGTCTTAGGCCGCAACGAACTGGTCACCGACGAGAGCGGGTGGGTATCGGCAAAGGACACCGGCGAGCGAGAGGAACTGCCGGCCCAGTTGGTGGTGCGGTCCGTCGGATACCGCGGAATGCCCACGGCGGGGCTGCCTTTCGACGACAAGAGCGCAACCATCCCCAACACCGACGGCCGCGTGCGTGGCAGCCGCAACGAGTACGTCGTCGGGTGGATCAAGCGCGGGCCGACCGGTGTGATCGGTACCAATAAGAAGGATTCCCAAGACACCGTTGACACGCTGCTGAACGACCTGGCCGGCTGGAAACAACAGGGCGCGCTCGCGGAGTTCCCCGGTGACCACGCCGACAAGCTGGCAGAGTGGCTGGCGTCCCGGCAGCCGAAGGTCGTGACGTCGGCCCACTGGGAGGTCATCGATCGCCACGAGCGAGCGGCCGGCGAGCCGCACGGGCGTCCCCGGGTCAAGCTGCCGAGCGTGGCGGAGATGCTACGAATCAGCCACGGCTGAGCCGGCGCCTCAAAACCATTGGCGGTAAGCGCGATTGGGCCGGCGGGACACCCCGAGTTTGACCAGCAGGCGCGACACGTGGTTCTTCACGACGTCTTCGGCAAGCAGCGTCCGGTCGGCGATTTGACGGTTGGTCAGGCCGTCGCCGAGCAATTTCAACAACGTTCGTTCCCGGTCGTTGAAGGCCCATAGCTCGTCGCTGTTCTCGATGGTCCACCACAGTCTCGCCATCAACGCGGCCGCGGCCTGAGTGTGGAGCAGCGACCGGCCGGCTCCCACATCCTTGATGGCGCAGGCCAATTCCATTCCCTTGACGTCTTTGACGACATAGCCGCTGGCGCCGGCCAGGATGGTTTTCAGCATCGCCTCGTCGGTGGTGAACGACGTCAGGATCAGACAGCGCAGATCCAGCATGCACGACAACAGCTCTCGGCACAGTTCGATGCCGTTGCCGTCGGGCAACCAGTCGTCGAGCACCGCGACGTCCGGGCCGACCGCGGGAATCTTGTTCATCGCCTCGGCGAAGGATCCGGCCTCGCCGACGCAGTCGAGTTCGGGGTCCGCACAAAGCAAATCGACCAGACCGCGCCGCACCGCCTCGTGGTCGTCGACCAGAAATACTCGTAACGCCGCTCCTTCGGAGCCCAACCGAGTCCCCACCCGCAGGTCTCTATAAGTTGCTCGAACGCGCGGCGAGAACGGAGGTTCCCGGGTGGTGCGCGCCGCAAACGTCGTAACAGGCACGCGCATCGGTCACGAACAGCTGATCCCGCTCCCCGTCGGCGGCCAGGTATTGCTCGACGGAACCGCGCACCACGTCGCATTCGACGCGCACGTCGGGATACAGGCGAGTCCAGCGCGCGATGCGTCGCCTCAGTTGGGCCCCCGCCGAACATTTCGTGTCTGGATCGTCGTCCCCCGCCGCCACGGCGATTGCCAGCACCGGCGCGTGCCGCAGCGTCGCCTCCTCGAAGGCGTGGCGCAGCGCCACCGTGTTGTCCGCCTGCACGATGACACGGTCGAGCTTGCCGGTTGCCGGCCTGCCCGCCGGGCGGCGGATGACGGCTACCGGACAGAGGGCCGACGCGGCCAGGTTCGCCGACAGGGACCCGACCCCACGGGCCGCATGACTCAGTCCGATGGATCCGACACAGATCATCGCCGCCGACCTTGACTCTTCGACCAGCTTGGCAAGCGGGCTGCCCCAGAGGATTTCGGCCTCGATCTTCACCTGTTGCCCGGTCGCCTCGACCGCCCGACGAGCGTCGTGCAACACGGCGCGGGCGGCGGCCAGTCGGCCGTCGTGGGCCCAGCGTGGTGGAGAATCCGGCGGCGCGACCACATACACCAACCGCAGCGGTATGTCTCGGCTGACCGCCTCGTCGACCGCCCAGCGCGCTGCATCGGTAGCCGTTTTCGACCCGTCGACACCAACGACGACCGTCGGGGCTGGCTGAAGCATCGCGGTCTCCTGTGCTGATCAGAGGGGACAAATCAGGGATTCGTCCCTCCCAACGCTATTGAGCCGGGACCGGCGCGACCCAGGGGCATTCGGTCTACAAATGGGGGCCATTGGTCCCTATCGGCGACGCAGCGGACGGTCACCGCCGTCGCACTGCCGCATCACTTCGCGGATTCCGCTTCGGGCGCCCGGCCCATAAATGAATTCGGTTGTTTTCAGGTATCGAAATCGAGGCGGACGTTATCGCAATGACCCACTTGCCTTTTCGTCTTAAAACTCCAGTACAAATGCGGATTGGCGCCTACATTTTTATGACCACCGCCGACGGGCCGGCGGCGGAAAGGTGCCGATTCGGGCTCGGCACGGTTCACCCGGCACACCCATAGGGGAGATCTGACAATGGATTACGCCTTTTTTCCGCCCGAATTCAATTCCGCCAGGATGTACAGCGGTCCGGGTTCCGGATCGCTATTGGCGGCGGCGGGAAGCTGGGACTCGCTGTCCGCCGAATTGGGCACCACGGCCGAGATGTATGGCTCGGTGCTCTCGGCCCTGACCACGCTGCACTGGCACGGCCCGGCGTCGGCGGCGATGACCGCCGCGGCGACTCCCTACGTCGAGTGGCTGACCACGGCCGCCCAACAGACGAAGCAGACCGCCATGCAGGCCAGGGCGGCCGTGGCGGCGTTTGACCAGGCCTTCGCGATGACGGTGCCCCCGCCGGTGATCGTGGCGAACCGGGCGCTGCTTCAGGCGCTGATCGCGACGAACTTCTTCGGACAGAACACCGCGGCGATCTCGGCTACCGAGACCCAGTACGCCGAAATGTGGGCCCAGGACGCCACTGCGATGAACGGCTACGCCGCGACCTCGGCGGCCGCTTCCCGGTTGACGTCGTTTGCGTCCCCGCAGCAGACCACCAACCCCGATGGCCTGAACGAGCAGACCGCCGCGGCCAATCAGGCGGCCGGCGACCCGTTGTCGCAGCTATACGACACGCTGCTCGGGTTTAGCACGCAGCTCTCCAACGGTCTGCAGAACTTGCTGAACCTCAGCCCGATTCCCATCACCTCCGGCGGCTGGAACAGCCTTAGCGTGCTGGATTCCATACAGCTCGTGAACACGTCAATCCAGGGGACCGGAACCCTCGCGGGTATACCCGCGGCGCTGAGCGGCAACACAGCCAATCTCTTCGGCATCCAAGCGAATATGGCGTACCTCGCCGGCCTCGGGGCGCCCGCGCCCGCACTCGGGCCGATAGGGCTCGGGCAATTGCAGGGCGCCGCGACGGGGGTAGGGGGATTACCCAACGCGATCACGGTCAGCATGGGGCGGGCGAACGCCATCGGGCCGATGTCGGTGCCCGCCAGCTGGTCGGCGCCGTCGGCCAGCCGCGTCTCGGCGCTGCAGCCCGCCGGCCTGACCACCCTTCCGGGCACCGACGAGCTGGCCGGTTCCGGCTATCCGGGTGTTCCCGGGATGCCGGCGGGGACGTTGGCCCGGGCATCGGGCGTCCTGCCGCGCTACGGAACCCGGCTCACGGTGATGACGCGCCCGCCCGCGGGCGGGTGACCGCTACGCGGCCGGCGGTTCGGCGGGAGCGAACCGCCAGTTGTCGGGGTTCTTGGGCGAATAGACCACCGGGAGCAGCTGGCCGATGGTCGGCCAGTGGTCGACGTCGACCGCCATGCGCTGATACACCTCGTGCTCGCTGACCGTGGGTCCGTTGATGACGCCGGCGACGGTGACATACTGCTCGCCGGCCGCGTCCGGTCGCGGGCTGACGCCGGTCACCAGCAGGGTGCCGCTCGCCAGCTCACCGCGGGGGCCGCGCGGGGCGAACCGCTGGGCAAGGGCGACCCCCAGGACCGCCACGAGCAGAATCAGCACACCGTATTCCCACATCCGGCCATGGTAGGACTGCTCCATGAGTCGCGCCGACGACGATGCAGAGCGAAGCGATGAGGAGGAGCGGCGCTGATGACCCGCCCCGACGACGATCTGGCGCTGGCGCTGGCGCTGGCCGACCGCGCCGACGCGCTGACCTCCGCGCGGTTCGGGGCGCTCGACCTGCGCGTCGACACCAAACCGGATCTGACCCCGGTCACGGACGCCGATCGCGCGGTCGAGACCGAACTGCGTGACGTGCTCGGGCGCGAACGGCCGGACGACGGCATCGTCGGCGAGGAGTTCGGTGGAACCGCCACCTTCAGCGGGCGGCAGTGGATCATCGATCCGATCGACGGCACCAAGAATTTCGTGCGCGGGGTGCCGGTCTGGGCCAGCCTGATCGCATTGCTCGAGGACGGCGTTTCGTCGGTCGGCGTCGTGAGCGCACCGGCGCTGCACCGCCGGTGGTGGGCGGCGCGTGGCCGCGGCGCGTTCACCGCAGTCGACGGCGGTCCCCCGCGATCGCTGTCCGTTTCCTCAGTGGCACAACTGGATTCGGCGAGCCTGTCGTTCTCCAGCCTGTCGGGATGGGCGCAACGCGGCCTGCGCGATCGCTTCGTCGACCTGACCGATGCGGTGTGGCGGGTGCGGGCCTACGGCGACTTCTTCTCTTACTGCCTGGTCGCCGAGGGGGCGGTCGACATCGCGGCCGAACCGGAGGTGTCGGTGTGGGATCTGGCGGCGCTCGACATCCTGGTGCGCGAGGCGGGCGGAACGTTCACCGGCCTGGACGGGACCGCGGGCCCGCACGCGGGCAGCGCCGTGGCGACAAACGGACTGCTGCATGAGCAGGTGCTTTCGCGCCTGCGCGCCTACGCTTTGTGAATTAGTTAACAGGCGGTCGCATCTATCTTACTCCGGAGTAAGATCGGTTTTATCCGCAACGCCCATCGATAGAGGCTGAAATGACCGACACCCGTTCCGGTTCAAAACAGACTTCAGAAAACACTCGCTCACGCATCCGACGGCGCGGCCACAAGACCGGCGTCGGGCTGCAACCGCACAAGCGCACGGGCATCGACATCACCCTGGCGCTGCTGACCCCGCTGGTCGGCCAGGAGTTTTTGGACAAATACCACCTCCGCGACCCGCTGAACCGGGGCCTGCGCTACGGCACGAAGACCGTCTTCTCCACCGCCGCGGCCACTTCCCGCCAGTTCAAGCGGGTGCAGAACCTGCGCGGCGGACCGACCCGGCTGAAGTCCAGCGGCAGGGACTACTTCGACCTGACGCCCGACGACGAGCAGAAGATGATCGTCGAGACCCTCGACGAGTTCGCCGCGGAGGTGCTGCGTCCCGCGGCGCACGACGCCGACGAGGCCGCGACCTACCCGCCCGACCTGATCGCGAAGGCCGCCGAGTTGGGCATCACCGCGATCAACATCCCCGAGGACTTCGACGGCATCGCCGCGCACCGCTCCAGCGTGACCAACGTGCTGGCGGCCGAGGCGCTGGCCTACGGGGACATGGGCCTGGCTCTGCCCATCCTGGCGCCCGGCGGTGTCGCCGCCGCCTTGACCCATTGGGGCAGCGCCGACCAGCAGGCCACCTACCTGCACGAGTTCGCCGGGGAGAACGTCCCCCAGGCGTGCGTGGCGATCGCCGAACCGCAACCGCTGTTCGACCCCACCCGGTTGAAGACGACCGCCGTGCGCACCCCGAGCGGCTACCGGCTCGACGGCGTGAAGTCTTTGGTTCCCGCCGCGGCCGACGCCGAGCTGTTCGTCGTCGGCGCCCAGCTGAACGGCAAGCCCGCGCTGTTCATCGTCGAATCGTCCGCCAAAGGCCTTACCGTCAAGGCGGATCCGAGCATGGGAATCCGCGCCGCGGCGCTGGGCCAGGTCGAGCTGGCCGGGGTGTCGGTGCCGCTGAGCGCCCGCCTCGGCGAACCGGATGCCCCCGACGCGGAATATGACGGGGCCTACTCCGAGGCGATCGCGCTGTCCCGGCTCGGCTGGGCGGCGCTCGCGGTCGGCACCTCGCACGCCGTGCTCGACTACGTCGTCCCCTACGTCAAGGAACGCCACGCCTTCGGCGAGCCGATCGCGCATCGTCAGGCCGTTGCCTTCATGTGCGCCAACATCGCCATCGAGTTGGACGGGCTGCGGCTGATCACCTGGCGCGGCGCCGCCCGCGCCGAACAGGGCCTGCCTTTCACCCGGGAGGCGGCGCTGGCCAAGCGGCTCGGCGCCGACAAGGGCATGCAGATCGGCCTGGACGGCGTGCAACTGCTCGGCGGCCACGGCTTTACCAAGGAGCACCCGGTCGAGCGCTGGTACCGCGACTTGCGGGCCATCGGCGTCGCCGAGGGCGTTGTCGTCATCTGAGTCGTCATCTAAAACGAGCTGAAAGTTCAACCATGGCAATCAATCTGGAACTGCCCCGCAAGCTGCAGTCGGTGATCGTCAAGACTCACCAGGGCGCCGCCGAGATGATGCGGCCGATCGCCCGCAAGTACGACCTCAAGGAGCACGCCTACCCGGTCGAGCTCGACACCCTGATCAGTCTTTTCGAGGGCGCCTCCGAATCGGTGGCATTCGCCGGGGCCGACGCGCTGCGCGACGAGGACGAGGACAGGGATCGAAACCACAACGGCGCCAACATGGCCGCGCTGCTGCAGACGATGGAAGCCTGTTGGGGCGACGTCGCGATGATGCTGTCGGTTCCCTATCAGGGACTCGGTAACGCCGCCATCTCCGCGGTCGCGACCAACGAACAGCTGGAACGCCTGGGCAAGGTATGGGCGGCGATGGCCATCACCGAGCCCGGCTTCGGGTCCGACTCGGCGGCGGTGTCCACCACCGCCAAGCTCGACGGCGACGAGTACGTCATCAACGGCGAGAAGATCTTCGTCACCGCGGGCTCGCGCGCCACCCACATCGTGGTGTGGGCCACGCTGGACAAGTCACAGGGCCGCGCCGCGATCAAGTCGTTCATCGTGCCGCGCGAACATCCCGGCGTCACCGTCGAACGCCTCGAGCACAAGCTCGGCATCAAGGGTTCGGACACCGCGGCGATCCGGTTCGACAACGTCCGCATTCCCAAGGACAACCTGCTGGGCAATCCCGAAATCGAGGTAGGCAAGGGCTTTTCGGGGGTGATGGAGACCTTCGACAACACCCGCCCGATCGTCGCCGCCATGGCCATCGGGGTCGGCCGCGCCGCGCTGGAGGAGATCCGCAAGATCCTGACCGAGGCGGGGGTCGAGATCTCCTACGACAGGCCCTCCCACGCCCAAAGCGCGGCCGCGGCGGAGTTCCTGCGGATGGAGGCCGACTGGGAGGCCAGCTACCTGCTGTCGCTACGCGCGGCGTGGCAGGCCGACAACAAGATCCCCAACTCCAAAGAGGCCTCGATGAGCAAGGCCAAGGCCGGGCGGATGGCCAGCGACGTCACCCTCAAGTCCGTCGAATTGGCAGGCACCGCAGGGTATTCCGAGCAGTCCATGCTGGAAAAGTGGGCGCGCGACTCCAAGATCCTGGACATCTTCGAGGGCACCCAGCAGATCCAGCAGCTGGTGGTCGCGCGGCGACTGCTGGGGCTGTCGTCGGCGGAACTCAAGTAGCCGGCGGCGGCAGTCGCAGGCCCTCCACCAAGATCGTGGACACCAGGCGTGCGTGCTCCTCGATCGCGGCACGTTCGAAAGGTGACGTGGCGTCGAACTTGGTCGCCAGCGGGACCAACGCCTGTGGCGCCGTGGCGCCGTGAGCCAACAGAAAATGGAAGGTCCGCAACGGAATCCGGCGGATAAGCCCGTTGTCGGCAAGGTGGGTGAGCAGCCGGGCGACGTCGGCGAGGATCGGCTCCATGTATGTGTCGTAGATGTAGTCCAGGCGCTCGGTGTCCCGGCGCCCTTCGATGTTCATCAACGCGACCAGCTCCGGGTGTTCGGCCGAGTACACCACGAACCGGTGCACCACCAGCCGTAGCTGCTCGAGCGGGTCGCTGACGGTCGGGTCGAAAAGCCCCTGCAGGTGGCGCATCAGCCGCCCGAACCCGAAATCCACCGCCGCGCGCCATAGTTCGTCCTTGCTGCCGAAGCGCTGGTAGATGAGGTTGTGGCTGACGCCCAGCTCCCTGTTCAGGGTCCGTAGCGACATCCCGTCGTACCCGACCGTGGAGAACATGGCCAACGCTTTGTCCAGGATCTCCTCGATCGGCATCGCGTCGGACGCTTTGGGGCGCCCGCGAGGCCGTTCCGGCTTGGTCGGCACGCGACCAGTATGCCATGACAGCTGTCAATTTAAATATTGACACTTATCAATTTATAACTTAGTTTGGTGAATCGCCGACCGCACGCGCAAGGAGTGATCGCCATGCCGGAACCCCTACGTGTCCCCGTCCTGATCGTGGGAGGGGGTCCGACCGGATTGGTGCTGGCGGCCGAGCTGTCCCGGCACGGGGTGTCCAGCCTCCTGGCCGAGCGCAACGAGAGCACCACGCTGTTCCCGAAGATGGACATCACCAACGGCGCGAGCATGGAGCTGTTGCGGCGCCTCGGGGTCGACGCCGAGCTGCGGGCGCTGGGAGTGGGCCCGCAGTATCCGTTCGACGTCATCTTCGCCAACTCCCTCAACGGGCCGGTCCTCGGCCGCTGGCGGCTGCCGTCGGTCGACGAGCAGCGGGCCCTCATCGCCGCGACGGCCGACGGCAGCTTGCCGGGCCAGGCCTGGCAGCGCTGCTCACAGTCGATCTTCGAGGCGATGATGATGGCGCGCGCGCACCGCGACCCGCTTGTCGACGTCCGGCAGGGCTGGCGGCTCCACATGTGCACCCAGGCCGGCGAGGTCGTGGTCGCCGAGTTGGTCGACAACGACGGCCGTACCGTCACCGTGCACGCCGATTACCTCGTCGGGTGTGACGGGGCGTCCAGCCGGGTGCGCAGCGAACTAGGCATCGGCATGGACGGGCTGCGCGACCTGACCACGTTCGCCATGGTGCATTTCCGATCGGCCGATCTGACGAATCTCCATGCGCTGGGCCAGTTCTGGCACTTGTACGCCGCAAACGGCGCGGTCCTGATAGCCCAGGACGAGAACGACACGTGGACGTTGCACCAAGACCTGGGCGCCGAGGTCGACGACCCCGATCCGATCGGCGATCCCCGGGAATTCGTCGCCCGCGCGGTGGGCCGGCCGATCGCCATCGACGAGATCCTCGTCTCGAGCCTGTGGCGGCCCAACGCCATGCTGGCCGACTCCTACGGCCGCGGCAGGATCCTGCTGGCCGGCGACTCGGCGCACACGATGATCCCCACCGGGGGATACGGCATGAACACCGGACTCGGCGACGCCGTGAACCTCGGCTGGAAACTCGCGGCGGCCCTGCAGGGTTGGGGCGGACCGGCGTTGTTGGCCAGCTACGAGACCGAGCGCCGGCCGATCGGGGAACGAAACCGCACCGCGTGCATAGAGAACGTGATGGTGATCCTGCAGTTCCGCGAGATGGTCGACAGCCGACTCGTCGCCGAGGACAGCGCCGCCGGCCGCGCGCACCGCGAGCAGA